>CAYYLR010000118.1:0-4850 GCA_964472485.1 uncultured Coriobacteriaceae bacterium | reverse complement strand
CCCTCGTGGGCGGGTGGCCGACGCGACGGGACCGGCCGGGGAGCCACAGGTTCGGGCTGCCGCGGTGGCCAGGGCTCGTGCGCAGGTGTCTGTACCGCCACCGACTAGCGGCCGGCGTCACGGCGGCGGGCGGCCCTGCGGGGCCGCCCGCCGTTGCGCGCGCATAACGACCGCCTGGGTCGCCGTTCATCCGCCTCTGTGGCCCGTCGGACGCCCGGGTCCGGTACCGCGCGGAGCATGCCTTAAGTGCGGCAGGCCGCGGCCGATACCCGAGATGAGGATCGAAGGACGAAGCCCTCCCGTGCATCTCCCTTCGCTCGCTGGTGCCCGCACGCGTGACCATCCGCGTGTGGGCACCGGTCGTGTGTGGCATGATGTGCCGAGAGCGGTCCCCGCATCCGGAAGGTCGTGCCGTACATGGCCGAAGAAGCGCACTCACTGGCGGTCCTCATCGACTTCGAGAACCTCGCAATCGGGCTCGAGCGTCCCTCGGGCAGCGCGTCCTCAGGGCGCTCGCGCGCCAAGCGGACGAACGATACGTTCGACATCAAGCTCGTGCTTGAGCGCCTCGTCGAGAAGGGCAAGGTCATCGTCAAGCGGGCCTACGCCGACTGGAGCCGCTTCAGCCAGTACCGCGAGGTCATGCACGACGCCGGGATCCAGATGATGGAGATCCCCGAGCGCGGCAAGACGGGCAAGAACCATGCGGATATCCAGCTGTGCGTCGACGCGATGGACCTCTGCTACTCCAAGGAGCACATCGACACGTTCGTGATCGTCTCGGGTGACTCTGACTTCACACCGCTCGTCTCCAAGCTGAAGGAGAACGGCAAGGCGGTCATCGGTCTCGGCATCAAGGACTCGACGAGCGACCTGCTCGCCTCGAGTTGCGACGAGTTCATCTACTACGAGGACATCGTGAAGGGACCCGCCACGCCGGCCGTTCCTGTCGCGGCGATCCCCAGGGCGAAGCGGCCGGCGATCAAGCTGCTGATCGAGTCGGTCGAGGCGCTCCAGCGCGAGAACAAAGACATCATGCTCGCCTCGATGATCAAGGACACCATGCGGCGCAAGCAGCCGCAGTTCTCCGAGTCGAGCTACGGTTACCGTTCGTTCTCCGACTTCCTGCAAGACGCCGAGAAGCTCGGCATCGTGACGCTCCGCGCCGATCAGCGGTCCGGGACGTGGGTCGTGTCCGGATTCGCCGAGACGCGGTGACGCCGGTGGGGGCTGGGCGTCACCTCTTCTCACGCTACCCCGCGCTGCGAGAGACGATGCCATGGGTGGCGCTCGCCGAGCTCCCGACGCCGGTCGAGCGCCTCACGCTTGACGGCACGGAGGTCTGGGTCAAGCGCGACGACGTGAGCGCCACGCCGTACGGCGGCAACAAGGTGCGCAAACTCGAGTTCCTCCTCGGCGAGGCTGTCGCCCGCGGCGCCGAGGAGGTCATCACGTTCGGCGCGGCCGGCTCGAATCACGCGCTCGCGACGGCCGTCTACGGTTCGCGTCTCGGCTTGCGGGTGACGCTGCTGCTCACCGCCCAGCCGAACAACCCGCACGTCGCCCCGAACCTTCTCGCTGACCGCGCGTTCGGCGCCGAGCTCCACCACTTCGCTGACGCGCCGCGGGCGGTCGCGGCCGCGCGCGCGCTCACGGAGGCAGCGCTCGCCGACGACGTCCGGTTGCCGTATGTCATCCCGTTCGGCGGGACGACGCCGCTCTCCGCCGCGGGCCTCGCCGACGCGGGGCTCGAGCTCGCCGCGCAGATCGAGTCGGGGTCGCTGCCTGAACCGGACGCCGTCTACGTCGCCGCGGGTTCGATGGGCACGGTGGCGGGTGTCGCGATCGGGCTCGCGCTCGCGGGATGCGAGGCCGAGGTTCGGGCGGTCCGTGTGACTCCGGAGACGATCGCGAGCGCCGGAGCGTGCCGCGACCTCATCCGCGACGCGGTCGACGCGCTGCGCGAGTATGACCGCTCGGTGCCGGACGTGGCCGGCCTGACTCGGGTGCGGTTCATCGACGACCAGTACGGTGACGGCTACGCCGTGCCGACGGAGGCGGGTCTCGCCGCCGTGAGGAGCGCCGCCGGGGCGGGTGTCCAGCTCGAGACGACCTACACCGGCAAGGCGCTTGCCGCGCTCCTCGCGGACGCGCGCACACCGGGCGCGGGGAGGACGTTCGTGTTCTGGGACACCTGCAACTCTCGCGACCTGTCGGAGCACATCGCGCGCGTCACGCCGGAGGACGTTCCGCCGGAGTTCCGCGCGTACTTCAGCGGCGACGCGTCCTAGCCGAGGCGGCAGCTCATGCGGATCGCCTACTTCACGGACACCTATCTGCCTGAGGTCAACGGCGTGGTCACGAGTCTCGACGGGCACTCGCGCGCGCTCGGCGAACGCGGCCACGAATGCCTCATCATCTGCCCGAAGTACCGCAAGCCGGTGCTCCACATCGTGCCGCACGTGCAGATCAAGCGATACCGGAGCTTCAGCTTCATCACGAACAAGGAGACCCGGGTCGCGCTCCCGTCGCTCGCGTCGATCGTCGCAACGCTCCGCCGCTTCAGCCCTGACATCGTGCACGTGCACACGCCGCTCTCGGTCGGCGTCATCGGCCTGGCCACCGCGCGCATGATGCGTCTGCCCGTCGTACAGACCTACCACACGTACATCCCGGACTTCATGCAGTACGTCGAGCTTCACCGGCTGCTGCGCCTTGACGACCTGCAGGATCGGGTGGTCAACTCGCTCATCTTCGAGCGGCTCTTCGAGTCGGACGCCTGGAAGCGCATGGAGCGCGGCCGCACGCAGACGGTCGAGGAGTTCACGAACGCGGCGCGTGCCGTCCTCGGGAGTCTCGGTCCGGGCGAACGCGAAGCGCTCTCGGCGCGGGCCGCGTGGCAGTACACGCGCACCGTCTACAACCGGTCGGCCCTCGTGCTGACGCCCTCGGTCACGCTGAAGCGCGCGCTCGAGGAGCACGGTGTCACGGTTCCAGTGGAGTACCTGAGCAACGGGATCGACACGTCGATCGTCGAGCCCAAGACCTCGTACGCCCCGACCGGACGTCTGCTCCACGCGGGCCGCCTCGGCTATGAGAAGAACGTCGATATCGTGGTGAAGGCGTTCTCACGGCTCGTGGCGATGCGGCCGGAGCTTCGGCTCGACGTCGTCGGCGATGGTCCGGCGCGTGAGTCGCTCGAGCGCCTCGCCGCGCGGCTCGGCATCGCCGAGGCGGTCCGCTTCCACGGCTTCGCCGACCGCCACGCGCTCGGCAGGATGTACCGCGACCACGACGTTTTCATCACCGCGAGCACGATCGAGACGCAAGGGATCGTGCTCCTTGAGGCGATGAGCGCCGGTCTGCCCGTGGTCGGCGTCGACGCGCTCGCTATCCCCGAGCTCGTGCGTCACGAGCGCGACGGGTTGATCGTGCCGTCCGGCGACGTCGACGCGCTCGCCGCCACCGCCGGACGCCTACTCGCGGACGAGGACCTGCGGACGCGGTTCGGCGCGGCGTGCCGGGAGGACGTGCGTCCGCACGCGCTCGGTGCGGTGATCGAGCGGCTCGAAACGCTGTACGCGGGGGTCAGGGCGGCCGCCCCCGTCCCCGAGTTCACACGGCCGTGACGCTGATGCACGCGACGGGACAGAGCTCCACGCACGCCATCACGTCGTCGTAGGTCTCGTGCGGCGGCTCCTCAGCGATGACGCGTGCGATGCCGTCCTCGGTGACGAGGAAGACCTCAGGGCACGCTTGCTCGCAGACGGCGCAACCGATGCACGTGGTCCGGTCGACGATGACCTTCACGGCCGCCTCCTTTCTGCGTGACGCGTTCGTGCGCCTTTACTCGCGCGCAGCAGTGACCCCATACTCCCATGTCTCGACATCGAGCCACCTACCGAACTTGTACCCGACCTCGTGCATCGTGCCCGCGTAGTTGAATCCGAGACCGGCGACCATCGCGACACTGCCGGTGTTCTCGGAGCATATACGAGCGATGACGGTGTGCAGCCCGCAGTGCGGGGCGCGCTCGAGCAGCGCGACGCTGAGCGCGCGGCCGATCCCCCCGCGCAGACGGTTCGGGTGGACGTAGACGGAGATCTCAGCGGTGGCGTCGTAGGCGGGCCGATCCGAGTACGCCGAGAACGCCCCCCACCCGGTGACCTCGTCGCCGTCGACCGCCACGAGCACCGGGTGGCGCTCAGCGCGGGCCGCGAGCCACGCGCGCCTATGCTCGACTCCCTTCGGTTCGATGTCGAAGCTTGCCGTCGTGGTGGTTACCGCGTGGTTGTAGATCGCGGTGATGGCTTCGGCGTCGGTCAGAACGGCCGGGCGGATCTGCATCGGCGGGCTCCTCGGTCGGGCACGGCGCGCCATTCAGCGCTCGTTCGGCGGCTGTCGTCGGGCGCACATGGACGGGTGAACGAACCGTGCCGTACACTATCACTTCCCTTGGCGCTCGTCCGGGCCGTCCGGCTGCGTCATCATCATGAGCGGGGCCACGTCCGGCCCGCGCGAGGAGGCTGTCGGTGGACACAGGGCTCGTCATGAACTTCCCGGTCGAGAGCCTGCTCGGCAACGCGCGCGTGAAGCTCGACGACACCACGCTGCGCGACGGCGAGCAGACCGCGGGCGTGGTCTTCGCGAACAAGGAGAAGGTGCGCATCGCGCGGCTTCTCGACGAGATCGGCATCGACCAGATCGAGGCAGGCATCCCGGCGATGGGCGGCGACGAGCGCGACGTCATCGAGGAGATCGCGCACCTCGGCCTTTCGGCGTCCATACTCGGCTGGAATCGCGCGAACGTCGCGGACATCAAGACCTCGCTCGACTGCCATGTCGACGCC
>CAYYLR010000117.1:0-4865 GCA_964472485.1 uncultured Coriobacteriaceae bacterium | reverse complement strand
GTACGTGTCGGTGTCCTCGCCCTTGATGGCGTACGTCCGGATGCCGTAGTGCTCGACGAGCGCCGCGGCGGCGTCATCCTGCGTCGAGAGCGGGTTCGACGCGCACAACACGCAGTCGGCGCCGCCCGCCGCGAGCGTGCGCATCAGGTTCGCGGTCTCCGTGGTGACGTGGAGACACGCGCTCACGCGGATGCCCGCCAGCGGCTTCTCGACCTCGAAACGCGCACGGATGCTTGCGAGAACGGGCATGTCGCGGTCGGCCCACTCGATACGCGCCCTACCCGCGTCGGCCAGAGCGAGATCCTTCACGTGGTGTTCCATGGGGGGTCCCTTCCGTTCGTGACGCCGGAGCGGCCCGGCGGACTTAGGGCAGTCTGCGCAGTATAGCAAGCATGAGACGCGTGAGATCCGCCGCTCCGGTGCGGCCGGTCTCGAGCACCTCGTCGTGCGAGAGCCCCTCACCTGCCGCGGCGTTGGTGACGAGCGAGAAGCCGAGCACACGCAGACCGAGCGCCCGAGCGGCGATCACCTCGGATACGGTGGACATGCCGACGACGTCGGCGCCGATCCTCCGCAGGTACGCGACCTCGGCGGGGGTCTCGTAACTCGGGCCGAGCAGACCCGCGTACACCCCTTCGGTGAGCGCGACCCCCTCGGCCTCGGCGGCCATGCGCGCTTCCGCGCGGAGCCGCGTGTCGTACGCGTCGCGCATCGGGATGAACGGGGTGCCGCCCTCGGGTCCGGGCCAGCCGGTGAGCGGGCTGGTCCCCGTAAGGTTGATGTGGTCCGCGATGAGCACGAGATCGCCCGGCGTCAGCCGCTCGGCCACCCCGCCCGCGGCGTTGGTGACCACGAGCGTCTCGCATCCGACACCGGCCGCCAGCCGTGCCGGGTAGGCGGCCTCTCGGGCGCTCACCCCTTGGTACTGGTGGACGCGGCCCTGGAACAGCATGACCTCGACGCCGCCGAGGGTGCCGCAGACGAGCCGGCCGGCGTGTCCGGCGACGCTCCCGGTACGGGGTAGTGCGACGAGTTCGGTGTACGGGACGGCGATCGCGTCCTGGACCGTGCCCGCGAGGTCCGCGAGCCCAGAGCCGAGCACGATCGCGACACGCGGCTCAATGCCGGTCGCGCGAACACGGTAGATATCGGCCTCGGGAACCGCCAGCTCGATGAGCGACACGCGCCCTCCTTGTCGGGGGTCCGATCCGGGCGGCGTGCCCGGTCTCAGAGTGGATTCCCCATCGCGCGCGTTTCGGCGATGAGATCCTGGTAGAGCTTCAGCAGCGTCTCCTCGAGCGGGGCCCAACTGATCTCTCGCTCGATGAGCCTGCGGCCCTCGCGCGCGACCCGCTCGGCCAGGGCGTCGTCGCGCAGCAACTCGAGCACGGCGGACGCGGCCGCGGCGGGGTCGCCCGGCGGTACGAGCCTGCCGCCCACGCCGTCGTGCGTGAGCTCGCGCACCGGGCCGAGCGCGGTGGCGACGTACGGAAGCGAGGCGGCCATGTAGTCGAACACCTTCGTCGGCACGTTCTTCTGGAACTTCGGTATGTCGCGAAGGAGCGAGAGGCCGACGGTGGCCGACGCCATGACGGGCGCGATCTCCCCGTACGGGACCGGGCCGCGCACCTCAACGGCTGGATCGTCGAGCGCCGCGAGCCGCCGCTCCACCTCGTCGGTGGGGGTACCGACGAGCACGAGCCGAGCCTCGGTCACCTCGGCGCGTACGAGCCTGAGCGTCTCAAGCATGTCGTCGTACCCGCGGACCTCGGAGATGGATCCGACGTAGAGGAGCGTCGGCCGTTCGGGACGCGCTCCCGTACGGGGCGGGAACAGGTCCAGCGGCGGGAAGTTGTCGAGACGCACGACACGCTTCGCCCACGGTGCGTAGCGACCGGTGAGCGCCGCATCGGCGGTCACGACGGCGGCGAACCGGCGTGTGAGCATCCGCTCGGTCAGTTCGACCGCCGCCGCTACGAGTCCGCGCGCCACGCCGGGAATGTAGGTCTTGGTGGCCATCGCGTCCGGGTGATGCTCGTGCGCGTCGTAGATGACCGGGACGCCGGTCCGCCAGGCGAGACCGGCCATCGCCGGCATGAGTTCGATGTTGTGGAAGTGGTACACGTCGGCGTCAAGCGAGCGCGCGAGCCGGACGAGCCGCGGGATGGCGAGCCACCGGGCGACGCGGCCGCCGGACTTGGGTATCGGCATGATCTCGACACCCTCGAGCGTCCGTGCGGGCATGTCGTCCCGGCACACGAGCACCGTGCGCCATCGCCTGGCGAGCGATCGGCACTGATGGTAGAGGATGCGCCCGTCGGCCGGTATGTTGACCGAGGTGACGTGACAGACGACGGGCGGCCGCCCCGGGTCGCGCCTCGCGCGCACGTCGCGCGCGACCAGCCAGACTGCTCCGCCGAGACCGACGGCCAGCCAGACGAGCTTGCTCGCCTCGGTCGAGTACGTGAACGCCTGGAGCAGCAGACCGGCCGACGCCGCGGCGACTCCCGCCGCGAGCGCTCGCAGCCGCGGATCCCCCGCATGCCGGACCACCGGCACGACCGCCGCGAAGAACAGCGCGATGATAAGCCAGAGGAACGCCGCGAGCCCTTGTGTCCCTGTCTCGACGAGCACGGTGAGATACGCGACGTGCGACTCGACGAGTCCCACCACGGCGTTCGGGTGCTGGTAGGCGGGGTAGGCGATCGGGAAGTTCCCGATCCCGAGCCCGAACGGATGGTCCCGCCACATGTCGACGCTGCTCTCGATCATGTAGACGCGGTCCGGGACCGAGGTGCTCTGCCCGGCGCGGAGTATGTTCTCCTCGATCCAGGCGGCGTCGAAGACGACGAGTCCCACCACGAGCATGACGCCGACCACGGCCCCGGCGAAGCCGGTCTTGACCCGGCGGGAGACCGGAGCGAGCGCGCCGACGATCACGAGCCCGGCGAGCAGCCCGCCAAGCGCGCCTCGCGAGAACGTGGTGAGCACTCCGGTCACCGCCACGGCCTCGGCGAGCCACCCGGCGACCCGGATCCTCCTCGGCACGCCCTTGACAAGCAGCAGCGGAGCGGCGAGCAGCGCGGCGGCCATGAGGAACGATCCGAGCATGTTCGGGTCCCCGAACGTGACCCGCGATCGCACCGCGTACGCCTTGCCGAAGTCGATCGCGGGCTGGACCGCGAAGATACCCGCCCACTCGAGGACCGCGAGCGCGCCGAGAAGCGTCGCGATGCCGAGCGTCCATGCGACCGCCATCGAGATCCCGCGCTCGTCGCGGAGGAAGACGGTGACGATCCACGCGAGCACCGCGCTTGAGAGAAGACTCGCGAGCTTGACGAGCGCGAGCGGCAGCGAGGCGGCGAATGCGAGGGAGAGCGTGGCGAGCGCCAGGAACGCGAGTACCGGGACATGGAGCGGCGTACGATCCGAGGCGGCCCGGCCGGTGACAAGCGCCCAGACCGCGAACGCCACCACGATCGCGGCAAGCGCCTGGTAGACGGTGAGCCGCACCGGACCGATCGCCCCGAGTCGACCGGTGACGTCGAGCGCGGCCGCCGCGACGAGCGTCACGACCGCGACCACGGGAAGCGCCCCCGTCAGCCGACGCATTCGTGACCCTCCCTCTCGGTCGAGCCCGCCCTCTGCGTGAGCGACGCGAGTCCGAGCGCCACGAGCATCCAAAGGATCTCCCCCACGCGAGGGGTGGCGAAGAAGCCGCCGGTGAGCGATACCGCGAGCAGCGTGACCCACGCCGCAAGCGCACCGCTGGCGTAGCCCGATCCGGTGCCCCGTGCGCTGATCCCCTGCACGAGACGGACGCTCACGACCAGCGCCAGCAGCCCGAACCCGGCAAGCGCGATCGGCCCGAAGTTGTGGAAGAGGTCCAGGTAGAAGTTGTCGTGGAGGGGCAGCGCGTTCGGGTTCGTGACGATGCCCTCCGAGATCATGTCGATGCGAGCGGTCACCGCCGGGTCCGGCGTGATGGTCGCCGCGACATCGGGGGTGACGGTCGCCTGCGCCGCGGACGGCGTCACGGTCGCCACGGCTTCGGGCAGGGCGGCCTCGGCCCCTTCCGGCGCGTAGAAGAAGACCTCGCGGAGCCGCCGCGGGATGTCGTTCGGGATGACGACGGTGGCGAGCAGGCCCCCGCCGAGCACCGCGCCGAACGTCCACTGCCGCAACACGGTTCCGGCGGCGAGCACGGCCACCGCGACGAGATACGCGGTGCGGCTCTCGGTGAAGAGCATCGCCACGAACAGCGCCAGAGCCGAGACGAGCCAGCCGGTGCGCGCCCGCCTGCGAGCCCCGCCCGCCAGCGCCGCGGCGAGGACGATCATGAGCGCGAGCGCGACGCCATAGTGGTTCGGATTGCCGTCGAACGCGCTCGTCGCCCGGAACTGATACTGGCCCACAGAGTAGGGGTAGTCATGTGCGCCATCGAGGGTCGGATACGTCGCGGCGATCCACGAGTGGACCTCGGCGGAGTGGTACTGAGCCACACCGAGCGCCCCCGCGAGCAGCGCTCCCGCGAGCAGCGCGATCACAAGCGCACGCATGTGCTCACGTGTGCGCGATGCCAGCCGAACGACGAGCACGAAGATCAGGAGATGGAACGCGTGACGGACCAATGGCAGCGCGACGGCGCGCGGCGACGCGTCGTAGCCGAGCGCGTACTTGATCCCCACGCTCACGATCGCCAGCGCGAGGAACGCGATGAACGCCGGTTCGATCCCCGTTCGCGGTTGACTCCGCTGGCTGCACATCCGGGGAGCCGCGCCGAGCGCGGTCGCGACGAGCACGAGCTCGTCGGGGCGGATGTCCGCGACGACCGCCGGCGACGGCACGAGTGGGAGCGTCCACAC
>CAYYLR010000116.1:0-4897 GCA_964472485.1 uncultured Coriobacteriaceae bacterium | reverse complement strand
TCGAGGACTCGATCTGCCGACTCGCGCAGCTCGCGCGCGCCGCCGGCATCCACCTCATCGTGGCCACTCAGCGTCCGTCGACCGACATCATCACCGGCCTCATCAAGACCAACATCACCCACCGCATCGCGTTCGCGGTCTCCTCCGGCATCGACAGCCGCGTCATCCTCGACCAGCCCGGCGCCGAGAAGCTCATCGGCTACGGGGACATGCTCTTCTCCACCCCGGCGTGGCCGAAACCGCGGCGCATCCAGGGCGCGCTCGTGACCGAGGACGAGATCATCAACGTCGTCGAACACGTGAAGGGACAGGCCGAGCCTGACTACCACGAGGAGATCCTCCACCTCAAGGTGACCCACCACACCGGCTCTCTCGAGAGCGAGGACGACGACCCGCTCCTGTGGGAGGCGGCCGACATCGTCGTGACGAGCGGTATGGGTTCCACGTCGCTCCTGCAGCGGCGGCTCAAGGTGGGCTATGCTCGGGCGGGACGCATCATGGACATGCTCGAGGCCAAGGGCGTCGTCGGTCCTCCGGACGGAAGCCGTCCCCGTGAAGTGCTCGTGGACATCGAGGAACTCGAGTCACTGAAGCTGTTCGAGCGCGAGGAGCGCGACGCCGAGTGACGCGGCGGCAGACGACGACGGAGGCGGGTCCGAGGTGACGGTAGGAAGACGGCTCGCCGAGGAACGCAGGGCTCAAGGACGATCGCTTGAGGAGATCGAGCAGGCCACGCGCGTGCGCGGCCGGATGCTCAGCGCACTCGAGAACGAGCAGTGGGACTCACTGCCGGCCCGGGCGTACGTGAAGGGTTACATCCAGGGCTACGCGCAGGTGCTCGGCATCGATCCCGCGCCGCTGCTCGCCGAGTACAGCCGGATCGCCGGACGCGCCGACACACCGGCCGAGGAGCTCGCCCGCATCCCGGACCGCACCGTCGTCCCGCACCACCGCGAGGTTCACGCGCCGCCGCGACGGGTCGTCGTAGCCCTCCTCGTACTCGCCGCCGCCGCCGGTCTGCTCGCCTGGGGCATCTCGGCCGTCATCGGACGCGATGACTCGCCGCCGCCGATCCCGCCCGTAGGCGAGACGTCACCGACCGTCGGCGCCACGGCCACTCCCGGCGAGGGGACGACGGCGCCCGCGGGCGCGTTCATCCTCGACATCCGCGTGCTCGAGGGACGTTCCTCGGCGGTGCGCGTCACGGTCGACGGCCTTGTGGCCTACGACGGGACGCTGCCGGGCGGCCAGTCACGGCAGTGGACCGTGAGCGACCTCGCCGTCGTAACCATCGCCGATCCCGGCGCCGTCGTTCTCACCCGCGACGGTCTCGCCGTCGAGTTCCCTGCGGGAGGCGGGAACGAGATCACCCTGCACGCCGGTGCAGAGTAGCTGTATTCGAACGAAGGAGGACACCCGTATGGCCAAGGACCAGAGTTTCGACGTCGTCTCCCAGGTCGACATGCAGGAGATCGACAACGCCGTCCAGCAGACGGCCAAGGAGCTCGTCCAGCGCTACGACCTCAAGGACAGCGGATCCACGGTCAACCTCGACCGGTCCGCCGCGACCATCACGCTCACCGCGCCGAGCGACTTCGTCCTCGGCCAGGTCCAGGACGTCCTAGCATCGAAACTCATCAAGCGCGGCATCGACCTCAAGGCCGTCTCGTGGAACAAGATCGAGGCCGCGTCAGGCGGTTCGTCGCGGCAGACCGGGTCGATCGTCAACGGCATCGAGGCCGAACTCGCCCGGCGCATCAACAAGGACGTCCGCGACCAGAAGTTCAAGGTCAAGGTCCAGATCGAGGGCGACAAGCTCCGCGTCTTCAGCCCGAGCCGGGATGAGCTCCAGAACGTCATCGCCTTCATCAAGGAGCGGGACTACGGGATCCCGCTGCAGTTCATCAACTACCGCTAGCGCCGTGTCCGAAGCGCCCGCGATCGCGATTGTCACGCTCGGCTGTCCGAAGAACGAGGTCGACAGCGACCGGATGGCCGCGGCCGTTTCCGCCTCGGCCTACCGGCTCATCGAAGACCCGGAAGACGCCGACGTGGTGATCCTCAACACCTGCGCGTTCATCCGTCCCGCCGTCGAGGAGGCGATCGACACTGCCTTCGAGCTGACCGCCCGCTGGCGGCCGGCGCGCCATGGCCGCCGTGTCGTGGTCGCGGGGTGTCTCCCGTCGCGCTACGGCGCCGAACTCGAGATGAGCTTCCCTGAGCCTGACGCGTTCGTCCCGGTGGCCGAGGAGGGCGCGATCCTGGCGACGATCGAGCGGCTGACGGGCGTACCCTCGCGGGCGTCCGGCGGACGCACCCGGACCGTGCCGGGACACACCGCGTACCTGAAGGTGAGCGAGGGGTGCGGCCGCCGCTGCGCGTACTGCACGATCCCGGCGATACGTGGACCCTTCGTCTCGGCCAACCCCGTCTCGCTGCTCGAGGAGGCGCGGTTCCTCGTCGACCACGGCGCGCGCGAGCTCGTCCTCGTCGGACAGGACATCGCCGCGTACGGCCGCGACCGCTCCGGCTCGGGCGGCCTGCCCGAACTCGTGAAGGCGCTCGACCGGATCGAGGGCGACTTCCGCATCCGGCTCATGTACGTGCAGCCCGACGGCGTGACCGGCCGGCTTCTCGAGACGATGGCCTCGGCGGACAAGGTCTGCGCCTACCTCGACATCCCGCTCCAGCACGCCGCGGAACCGGTGCTGCACGCAATGGGACGCACCGGGTCGGCGGAGGCCCATCTCCGGCTCCTGGAGCGCGTGAGAGCCGCGCTCCCCGGCGTAACGCTCAGGACCACGATGATGGCCGGCTTCCCGGGCGAGACGGCCGCTGACGCCCGCACAGCGCAGGCGTTCATCGCCGAAGCGGGCTTCGACTACGTCGGCGTGTTCGCGTACTCTCCGGAAGAAGGCACGCCGGCCGCCTCATTCGATGGCCAGGTATCCCTCCGGACCCGGCGTGCACGCGCCCAGCGCCTGCGCGACGTCGCGGATCGCGTCGGCTTCGACCGGGCGGCCGCACAGACCGGCTCGGTGGTGCGCGTGCTCAGCGAAGGACCCGACGAGCATGCGGAGCACACCGGCAGGACGTGCGGACAGGCGCCCGACGTCGACGGCGTGACGTTCCTCGACCGGCCGGTGCCAGCGGGCGAGTGGGCCGCCGTCACGATCGTCGGCTCGGTCGGCTACGACCTTGTTGGAGAGGTGCGGTGATCGGAACCATGAACCTCGCGAACCGCATCACGCTCGCGCGTATCGTGTTCATCCCGGTGTTCCTCGTCGTTCTGCTCGGCGAGGTCCCCGCCTGGCTCGCCGCGCCGGCGTGGTGGCGTGCGACCCAGCCGTGGATCGCCGCGGCGATCTTCATCGTGCTGGCCGCGAGCGACGCGGTTGACGGCTACGTCGCCCGGCAGCGCAACGAGGTGACCACGTTCGGCAAGTTCATCGACCCGCTCGCCGACAAACTGCTCGTCACCGCCGCCCTCGTCGCGCTTGTCGACCTCGACCGCATACCGTCCTGGGTCGCGCTCGTCATCGTGAGCCGGGAGCTCGTCGTCTCGGGCCTGCGTATGGTCGCGATCGCCGAAGGACGTGTGATCGCGGCGTCGCACTGGGGCAAGGTCAAGACGATCCTGCAGATCGTCGCGATCGTCGCATTCCTGCTGAAGGGGAGCACCACGCTCGACCTGCTCCTCGGCGCGGGCGGACGGATCGCGTTCGAGAGCCTCGCGTGGGCGATCATGGCGGCCGCGGTCTTCATGACCATCGCGTCGATGATCGACTACTTCTACCACGCGCGCGACATCCTGACCGGCCCCTGGGTGCGCGCCGGCAACAAGGAGCGGTGACCGGATGACCGCCCGGCCGCTGGCGGCCATCATCACCGTGGGAACCGAACTCACGGCGGGATTGAGGCTGGACTCGAACGGACCCGAGGTGGCACGACGTCTCGCGAGCGCGGGCTACGCCGTGGACGGCGTGCTCGCGGTCCCGGACGACCGTCGCGTGATCGGCGACGCGCTCACCCGCGCGCTCAGGGATCACGCCCTCGTCGTCGTCACCGGCGGGCTCGGACCCACGCACGACGATGTGACCCGGGAGGCCGCCTCCCGCGCGCTCGGCCTCCCGCTCACGCGCCTGCCGGCCGTCGACGCCCGGCTGCGCGACCACGCGGGCGAGCGCGGCATGACGGCGGTCCCCGATGGCTACTTCGCCCAGGGTGACGTGCTCCAGGGCGCCGAGGTGCTCGCGCCGGCCGTTGGCAGCGCTCCCGGTCAGGTGGTGCGATCGGGTCCGGGCACCCTCGTCCTGCTGCCCGGACCTCCCGCCGAGATGCGACCCATGCTCGAGGCCTTCCTCGCCGCCGAGGCGGCGGCTCCCGCGCCGCGCGTGGTTCGGACCACCGGAGCGCCCGAGACGCCCGTGCAGGTCCTGGCGGAGCGGACGCTCGGATCCCACCCCGGGATAGCGCTCGGCGTGCTCGCATCACCCGGGTACGTGGATGTCGTCTGCTACGCCGACGGCGCCGATGAGGCGGCGCTCGACCGCGCGGCCGATGACGTGGCGGCGGCGCTCGGCCCGCTGGTCTACGGCAGGGGGGAGGAGACGCTCGCCTCGGTGGTCCTCGACCGGGCACGGGATTGCGGCATCACCCTCGCGACCGCCGAGTCGTGCACCGGAGGACTCATCGCGGGAGCGCTCACCGCGGTCCCGGGCAGCTCCGAGACGGTCATCGGCGGGGTCGTGGCCTACGCCGATGAGGTGAAACACTCCCTGCTCGGGGTCGACCCGGCGCGCATCCGAACCGACGGCGCCGTGAGCGAGGCCGTCGCCCTCGCGATGGCCGAGGGCGTCCGGACCGCGCTCGACGCCGGACTCGCCGTCGCCGTGAC
>CAYYLR010000115.1:0-4934 GCA_964472485.1 uncultured Coriobacteriaceae bacterium | reverse complement strand
GGCGTTCGCGTCCGTCTCCACCCGGTTCCGCGAGGGCTGGTTCATCGCGGGCACGCTCGCGGTCGCGTCGTTGTGCTCGCTCGCGGCGCACCTCGGCACGCGCCCCCTCGTGACGGTGGTCGCCCTCGGTCTGGCCGGGTTCGGGCTGCTGACGCCCGCGGCACTCGAACGGCTCAGGGGTGTCGCGGACCGCTCACCGACGGCGACCGCGCTCGGCGCGGCCGGTGCCGTCGCGATGCTCGTGCCGGTGGTGGCGGGTGGGCTCTCCGCGGGTCTCGAGGTGGCGCTTCCCGTCTGGTGCGCGCTCGACGCGCGCATGGCGGCGCTCGCCGTGCTCCTGCTCGGACTGTGGGCGCTCACGGCGTCACGGCTCTTCGAAGCTGAGCCGCTCGTATACGTCGGTAACGCGGCGGCGGTCATCGCCGCGTGGATCGAACTTGCCAGGATGCCTGGCCCGTCGATCGAATGGTTCTCGACCACCGCCGCGCTCTACGTGCTCTGGTGCGGTCACCGCTGGAGCACGCGACCCGTGCGGCGCCCCGTGCCGCTCCTCGCCGATGTCGTAGGGACCGCTCTGCTGCTCGCCGTGCCGGCGGTCGCGGTCCTCGTCCCCGCGCTCGATCCCGCCGAGGGATGGGCTCACACGCTCTGGGCGGTCGGACTCAGCGTCGCGGCGGTCGCTGCGGGTGTGGCGTTGAGGGTCCGCGTCTACTTCTTCGGCGGACTGACCGCCGTGGTGTGGACATCGGTCGTGCGCTCCTGGACGTACCTGACCGAGTACTGGTTCCTCGTCCTCGGGGTCATCGGCACGGCGATGATCGTGATCGCGCTCATGCGGGAGGCACGGCGACAGGCGCTCGACAGCGTGCGAGACGCGCTCGGGGACTGGCGCTAGACGGTCGCGCCGTCGCGCCTTGCTATACTGACGGTGTCGTGCTTCCGGTTCGAGAGGGGTGACGATGAACTTCGTTCTGCGCCTGCTGATCTCCGCCGGAGTCATCTTCGGGGTGGCGTACCTGTCAGGTCAGACGCTCATCAGCGTGGACGAGTTCTGGCCCACCGCGGTGCTCGCGGCGCTCGTGCTCGGTCTGGCCAACGCGGTCGTCAAGCCGGTCGTCCACGTGCTCTCGCTGCCCGTCACGATCCTCACGCTCGGACTGTTCGCGCTCGTGGTGAACGCGCTCATGCTCTACATCGTGGCGTGGGTTGTTCCGGGGTTCGAGACGACGGGCTTCTTCATGACGGTCATCGCGTCGATCATCATCGCGGCACTGAGCTCCCTCGGCTCCAAGCTCATCGACAGAGACTAGGGGCGCTGGATGGCCGAGCTTGCCGATCACGATGACGAGATCGTCCCGGACGATGGGCTGGCCGAGACGCCGCATGACCTCGTACTCATCACCGGGATGTCCGGCGCCGGGCGTACCGAGGCGCTCCACACCTTCGAGGATCTCGGCTACTTCTGCATCGACAACCTCCCTCCGGCGCTCATCGGGCGCCTCGTCGAGCTGACGGCCCTACCCGGCAGCCGGGTACGGCGGATGGCGGTCGCCTGCGACGTTCGCGGCGGCGCCTTCTTCCCTGAGCTTGAGTCGGAGCTCGATGAGCTGGAGTTCGTCGGACACCCGTTCCGCGTGCTCTTCCTCACCGCTGACGACCGGACGCTGGTGCAGCGGTTCAAGGAGACGCGCCGCCGCCACCCGCTGGCCGACGAACGGTCGGTCGCCGACGGCATCGCGGCCGAGCGCGGGATGCTCGCTGGGCTCCAGGAGCGGGCGGACCTCATCGTCGACACGAGCGGACTGCGCCCGCAGGACCTCCGTGTGCTCATCCGGGAGCGCTTCGTCCCCGCGATGCGCGAGGGGCAGCTCACGGTCACGGTGTCGTCGTTCGGCTTCAAGTACGGCGTGCCGTTCGACGCCGATCTCGTCATGGACGTGCGGTTCCTGCCGAACCCCTACTACATAGACCGGCTGAGGCCCAAGACCGGACTCGAGCGCCCGGTGCGCCAGTTCGTGCTCCAGAAGGCGGAGACCGGCGTCTTCCTCGAGCGGTGGTTCTCACTCCTCGGCTTCCTGCTGCCGAACTACCTGAGCGAGGGCAAGAGCCATCTGACGATCGCCCTCGGCTGCACGGGAGGGCAGCATCGCAGCGTCGTGCTGGCGGAGCGGACGGCGGATCTTGTCCGGGAGCAGGGGTATCCCGTGACTGTCGCGCACCGGGACATCACCAAGGACCGGAGCCGCCTGTGAGCCCCCGGTCGGGCGTGGCCATCGGGGGAGGTACGGGGTTGCCGCTCGTGCTCGGCTGCTTGGTGCGCGCCGGCCTCGACCCGACGGCCGTCGTCACCGTCGCCGACGACGGCGGGTCCTCCGGCGAGCTCCGCAGGGAGCTCGGCATCCTGCCCCCCGGTGACATCCGGAACTGCCTCGTGGCGCTATCCGAGCCTGGCAACGAGCTCGCCCGCGTCTTCCAGTACCGCTTCGGCGGGGAGGGGAGACTCGGCGGTCATGCGCTCGGCAATCTCGTGATCGCCGCCCTCGCCGACCTCGAGGGAGGGTTCGCCGAGGGCGTGGAGGCGGCTGGCCGCCTCCTGGGGGTGCGCGGCCGTGTGATCCCCTCGACCCTTGCCGACGTCGTGCTCTCCGGCCGGGACGCGTCCGGGCGGCTCATCACGGGGCAGGCGAATGTCGCGATGAGCGAAGGACCGATCCGGGCGGTGTGCGTGGAGCCCGCGGCGCCTGAGCCCAACCCCGCCGCGATCGAGGCGATCGTTCACGCCGACGTGATCGTGATCGGCCCGGGCAGTCTGTTCACGAGCATCATCCCGAACCTGCTCGTCGCGCGCATCGCCGAGGCCGTCGCATCGTGTCACGGGACCGTGGTCTACGTCTGCAACGTGGCGAACCAGCGCGGCGAGACGATCGGCATGGACGCCGCCGATCACGTTGACGCGTTGTGCGCGCATGGCCTCGAAGGAGCCCTCGACGTCGTGCTGGTGGCCGACGACGGCTCAGCCGACGGAGGCGTCGCCGCGCATCCTCAAGCCCTCGCGCGCATCGCCGCCCGCGGCATCACCGTGGTCACCGCTCCGCTCGTCGATCGCGCGAACCCGATGCACCACGACCCGGCGAAGTTGTGCGCGGCGCTCTCGGCGGTGGTGTGATGTCGTTCACGGCAGAGGTCAAGGAGGAACTGGCCCGCATCGAGGACGCCAAGCCCTGCTGCGCGCGCGCGGAGCTCTCGGCGCTCATCCGCGTGGAGGGGACGCTCCACTACTCCGGCAACGACCGCGTGCGGCTCGAAGTCGCCACCGAGACCGCTCCCGTGGCGCGCAAGCTCATCAAGCTGCTCCATGGCGTCTACGACCTCAAGACCGAGCTCACGGTTCGGCGCTCGGTCCTGCACAAGTCGAACAACTACCTCATCACGGTCGTCAGTCAGCCCCGGCTCACCACATCGCTGCGGGAGCTCGGAATCCTCGATCAGTCGAACGCGCCGATCTACACGGTGCCGCCCGAGCTCGTGCGGCGGGATTGTTGCGCCATCGCGTACCTTCGCGGGACGTTCCTGGGCGGCGGGTTCGTCGCCGACCCGCACGGCGACTTCCACTTCGAGCTCACGGCCGAAGATGAACGCATCGCTGAGGATCTGGTCACGCTCATGGAGCGATTCGGCATGACGGCACGGATGACGAGTCGACGGGGCACATACGCGGTCTACCTCAAGGGCGCCGAGCCGATCGTCACCTTCCTCGCGCTCGTCGGCGCGCACCGGGCGCTGCTGCGGACCGAGGACGTGCGTATCCTGAAGGAGATGCGAAACGACGTGAACCGTCTCGTCAACGCGGAGACGGCGAACCTGCAGAAGACGGTCGCTGCGGCCGCGGCACAGGTCGAGGCGGTCCGTCGAGTACAGCAATCCGGGGGGCTCGAGGGACTACCTCCGGCGCTGCGCGAGATCGCGATGCTGAGGCTTGAGCATCCACTGGTCAGCCTGCGCGAACTCGGTGAGCTCGCTGTACCGCCGCTGTCGAAGTCGGCGGTGTACCACCGCATCCGGCGGCTTGAGGAGATAGCCGGAGACGGGTAGGTACCTCATGCGAAGCCGATGCGCCGAGGCAGCCCTGTGTTCGGCTACTATGCTCTGAGGGCCGCATGACGGTCTTTCGGACGGTCCGGCAACCAGTCTCGAGGAGGAGAGTAGAACGTGACGATCAAAGTCGGTATCAACGGATTCGGTCGCATCGGTCGCCTGGTCTTCAGGGCGTGCGAGAGCGAGCCGGCGCTCGAGGTCGTAGCTGTCAACGACCTCACCGATGCTGCGACCCTCGCTCATCTGCTCAAGTACGATTCGATCCACAAGCTCTTCCCGCACGAGGTGGTCGCGGGAGAGTCCTCGTTCTCCGTCGACGGTCGCGAGGTCAAGGTCATGGCCCAGCGCGATCCCGGTCAGCTCCCCTGGGGCGAACTCGGTGTCGACGTTGTGGTGGAGTCGACCGGCTTCTTCACCGACGCGACCAAGGCCGCCGCGCATCGTGACGCCGGCGCCAAGAAGGTCATCATCTCGGCTCCGGCGTCCAACGAGGACATCACGATCGTCATCGGCGTGAACGACGCTGACTACGACCCGGATACGCACCACATCATCTCCAACGCGTCATGCACCACGAACTGCCTCGCGCCGTTCGCGAAGGTGCTGCGCGACAGCTTCGGTCTCAAGGCCGGCTTCATGAACACGATCCACAGCTACACCAACGACCAGAACATCCTCGATCTCCCGCACAAGGACCTGCGCCGCGCGCGGGCCGCGGCGATGTCGATCATCCCGACGTCGACCGGCGCCGCGAAGGCGATCGGTCTCGTGCTACCGGACATGAAGGGCAAGCTCGACGGCATGTCGATGCGTGTGCCCACGCCGGACGGCTCGGTCGT
>CAYYLR010000114.1:0-5024 GCA_964472485.1 uncultured Coriobacteriaceae bacterium | reverse complement strand
GTCGTGGACAACTGCATCCGCACCTGCTGCTGCTGATGCGGCGGGAAGACGTCGATGATGCGGTCGATGGTCTCAGGACCACCGGTGGTGTGTAGCGTGGCAAGCACGAGGTGGCCGGTCTCGGCCGCCGTGAGCGCAGCGGAGATCGTCTCGAGGTCGCGCATCTCGCCGACGAGGATGACGTCCGGATCCTGACGCAGAACGCGCTTCAGCGCGGACGTGAACGAGTGGGTGTCCTCCCCGACCTCCCGCTGGTTGACGTATGCCCGCTTGTTCTTGTGCATGAACTCGATCGGGTCCTCGAGCGTGATGATGTGCACCGGCCGGGTCGTGTTGATGTGATCGATCATCGCGGCGAGCGTCGTCGACTTACCGGATCCCGTCGGGCCGGTCACAAGCACGAGGCCGCGGGGCCGCTCGGCCAGGAACCGGCACACGCGCGGCAGGTGCAACTCATCCAGCGTCGGGATCTTGAGCGGGATGACACGGAAGACGGCGCCCATCGAGTTGCGCTGCTGGAAGATGTTCGTCCTGAAACGCGACAGGCCCGGGATGCTGTACGCGAAGTCGAGTTCCAGCTCGGTCTCGAACCGTCGGCGCTGCTCCTCTGACAGCAGACTCAACAGCATCTGCTGGGTATCCTTGGGCGTCAGCACACCGTAGTCGTTCAGCGCGACGATCTCGCCGCGCTCGCGGATACCCGGAGGACTGCCCACGGTTATGTGGAGGTCCGAAGCGCCGCGATCGATCATCAGCCGCAAGAGGTCATCGACGTGGGGAGCGTCGCTCACAGGCGCTCCGAACGACGGCGCCGATGCGGGGGCCGCCGGAACCGCGCTGGCCGACGGTGGACCAGGCGCACCGTATCCCGCCACGGGGTCGCCAGCACCCGGGGAGGACGCCTCCGATGCCTCGCCGAGACCGGCCGGGACGGCGGCGACACCGGCTGGATCCTGCACGCCGACGGTCGCAGGCCCGGCGGGGGCGGAAGTCGTGCCTCCAGCCAGTCCGACGAGCTTCTCGGCGACCGCCCCGGACGAGGAGTCGAGCGAGAGGTGGGCCGCGGCGCCGACCTGGCGAGCCTTGAGCGCGCTCGCTTCGGTGGGGTTCCGCGCGACGATCAGCACCGGGATCGCCTCGAGATCGGCATCGAGCTTCAACTCCTGGGTGAGCGTGTAGCCGTCCATGCCCTCGAGGTCGCCGTCAGCCAGGATCGCGTCGGGGCGCTGCTGCTTCGCGATACCGAGCGCGCGGGGTCCGGAGACCGCAATCAAGACCTGGCAGTCCGGAACGAGACCTACGAGCGCCGACTCGACGCCGCTCGCGAACTCCGCATCATCGTGCACGATGAGTACCCGTGTCGGTGTCACTCGAGCATGACCTCCCGGTAGCCGGCCCCTCCGCGGGCCTGTGATGATCCTTCGTTGAACGCCTACGCCCGCGCTTCATCCTATCGGCACCGGCACGCCCCTCCTGTACCCTGTGAGGACCACCCTCCAACACTGGATGGAGCCCGACCGAAAGGGGCCACCACGTGCGTCACGCGGACGTCATCATCGAGAGCGTAGCACAGGGCGGAGACGGGGTGGGCCGACTGCCGGACGGCCGGGCCGTGTTCGTGCGGGGAGGATGCCCGGGTGACATCGTGACGATCGAGGTGACCGAGGAGCACGCCCGGTTCGCGCGCGCGGCGGTGGTATCCGTCGACTCGCCCTCACCGCACCGCGTCGAGCCGGCCTGTCCCTACTTCGGCACGTGCGGCGGGTGTCAGTGGCAGCACATCGGCTACGAGGAGCAGCTCGCCGCCAAGCGGCGTATCGTGAGCGACGCGCTGCGCCGCATCGGACACCTCGGATCGGCGGACGTCGAGCGGGTCGTTCCCTCGCCCGAGCGGTACGGGTACCGCAACCGGATCGAGCTGTCCGTGGGAGGCGGCGCCTCCCGTGTCGACCTCGGATTCATGCGCGCGGGCTCGAACGACCTCCTGCCGATCGATCGCTGTCCACTGCTGCCGCCCTCGGCGGCGGGACTCCCCAAAGCGCTCGCGGGAGCGCTCCGCTTCGCCACCTCACGAGGGGCCACCGGCGTGGAGCGAGCGGTCCTGCGCGTGGCAGAGGCCGGTCAAGTCTCTGTCGATGTGTGGACCTCCGGGGGGCCCTTTCCACGTGGAGCGGTCGCCCGCATCATCACGAGTGCCACCGACGCTGATTCCATCTCGCGCGTGATCGTCAAGGGAAGGATCGACCTTCGTGACGTGTCCAACGTCGAGACGCTCGCCGGACCGGGATGGTGGAGCGAACGCCTCGGCCGAGACACCTACCGGGTCTCGCCGCCTGCGTTCTTCCAGAACAACACGGCTGCCGCCGTCGTGCTGCGAACGATTGTCACCGACGCCGCTTACGCTGACGGGACATCACGTGTCGCGGACCTGTACGCGGGCGTCGGTACGTTCACCATCCCGCTCGCCCGAGCGGCCGGCGAGGTGGTGGCGGTCGAGGGGTCCCGGTTCGCGCTCGGGAATCTGCGCGAGAACCTCGAGCGCGCCGGGCTGGACGCCACCGTGGTGCCGGGTGACGCGAGCTACGCGCTCGGTGACCTCGGGTATCTCGACGCCATCGTGGTCGATCCTCCGCGCGCGGGCTTGTCGCCCCGCGCGCTGTCGGCGCTGATCGACGCCGAGGCGAAGCGCATCGTCTACGTCTCGTGCGACGCTGCCACGCTGGCGCGCGATCTCGGCGCGCTTGCGGGCGCGGGATACAGGGCGCTCCGCGTGCAGCCCGTCGACCTCTTCCCGCAGACGTACCATGTCGAGACGGTGGTCACGCTCGAACGGGTGTGACCAGGCGGCTCTAGACGACCACGCCGACCTTCGGAAAGTCGACGATGTGGACGTCGTGCGGGGCGTCGTCGTGCGCCTCGGTCAGGTCCGCGCCCGCCATGTGCATTCCCTCATGGTCCCCGTCGGGCCACATCGGGCTGTCCGTGACATCATAGACGCTGCCTTCGTAGGCAACGTACGCGGGCCTGCCCCCCTGGCCGTCGTATTGCTTGAGGTCGTCGAGTGTGAACTCCTTCATGCGCCGCTCCTCATCCTCGGTGACGGTACGTCGGAGTTCATACCCCGAGCGCAGACGACCGTGAGTCACTGACGCGGCACGCGGGTCAGTCGCGCTCGATCAGGTCGCGGAGCCCGAAGAGATCGACGACGATCTTGCGGCCCTTCGTGGCGACCTGTCCGTCTTTGGCAAGGTTGGAGATGACCCTGCTCGCGGTCTCTCGCGACGTGCCCGCGAGTGTGGCGATCTCATAGTGGGTCAGACCCTCGATGACCGGTACACCACACGCCTCGTACGACGCCGTGGCGACATTGAGCAGCACGCGCATGACGCGGTGCGTCGCATCGTGGAAGGCCATACCCTCGAGGCGCTCGATCATCCCGCGCAGACGACGTGAAAGCGTGCCGATGATGGTGAGCGCGAGACGCGGTTGCAGTTGGACCGCCGTGGCGAGGTCCCGTGATTCGATGCTCAGGACCTCGACGTCGCTCACGGCGATGACGTCGGCCGAACGGGGCTGCGCGTCGACGGCGCTCATCTCGCCGAAGTGGGAGGGCGCGTCGAGATAGCTGAGCGCCAGCTCCTTCCCTTCGGGCGACGCGATCGACACCTTCACGCGACCGGAGACCAGCAGGAACATCGCGGTTCCCGGGTTGTTCTGCGTGAGGATGAACGAGCCCTTCGGGTACTCGCGGTGCGCCATCATCGAGGCGAGCGCGTCCAGATCCTCGTCCACCAGTTCGGCGAACATCGGGATCGATCGCAGGCGGGTCCTGATCGTCTCACGGTTGTTTGAAACCATACGTCACCTATCGGCATGCGATCGGGTCGACACAAGTGAAACACGACAGGCCGAGGCAGTCTACGCCCCGGCCCGTCGTTGAGCGCTCCCAGACGCCGGCGTCTAAAGTTCCTTCTTGATGTAGTCGAGCATCTGCGGCACGAAGTCGTCCATGATGAGCGGCAGCATGTTCGGCAGCAGCGCATCCATGGTCTTGGGCAGCAGTTCTGGCATGAGCGCCTCCATGTCCTCAGGGAGCGGGCCCACGCGGCGGGATACCTCGGCGAGCATCGCCGGCATGACCTTCGGCATCATCGCTGGCATCATCCTCGGCATCATCGCGGGCATCATCGCGCCCATGAGCGCGAGTCCACCCGGGACCCTCCGCGCGGTCTTCATCATCGGCACCATACCGGACGGCATGGCCTTCATCATCTCCGGCAGCAGCGTCACCATGAGGTTAGTGATGGTCTCCGGCCTCATCAGGGTGATGAACTTGTCGAAGTGCCCCCACATCTCCAGGGAGTACGCGGTCGGGTTCTCATGCTCGATGCCGAGGCCGTCCATCGCCAGATGAGCGAGGTCGATGACCTCCATCGGGACGCCCTTCGCCTCGATGGAGACGCGGAACTGAACCTGGCAGCACGGGCAGAGCGCGACGCACGCGTCGGCGCCGACCGCGACCGCCTCATCGAGGCGCTGCTTGCCGAGCTCGGCGGCGACCGGCGGCTCACCGATCAGCGTGAGCACCGAGCCGCAGCACATACCGTCTTCGCGGTTATGCTCCATCTCCACGAGTTCGACGCCCGGGATCGCCCTGATCACCTCTCGCGGGGGCTCATAGAGGCCCTGGGCGCGACCGGCGTGGCACGAGTCATGGAATGTAAGCCTCTTCTCTATCGGATGCGTGAACTCGAGGGTGCCATCGAGTATCGCGTCGGCGACGAACTCCGAGTAGTGCTTCACCTCGAACTCGTAACGCTCGCCGCGCTCGGCAGCCAGGTTGGCGTAGAGCTCCTTCCAGACCAGGCCGCATGCGGGGCACGAGGTCACGATCGTCGTGGCGCCGGCGGCGCGGGCAGCCGCGACGTTATGCTCGTAAATCTCCTCGAACACGTCCCACTTGCCGGCGACCTTCATGGGTATGCCGCAGCACACCTCGTCTTCACCCAGGTAGGCGAACTCCA
>CAYYLR010000113.1:0-5076 GCA_964472485.1 uncultured Coriobacteriaceae bacterium | reverse complement strand
GGGTCACGCGCGAGGACTGCGGCGTGTGCCACCGTGACAGGAACTCCTGTCAGAACTGCCACCACTCTGAAGTTCGTCGGGGGAAGCTCACCTACGAGAACTGCACGCCATGCCATCCGGAGATGAAGCAGAAGCCCGCGACCGCCATCAAACACAAGGCTTTCTCGGAACATGCCGTACACTTCGACGTAGCGAAGACAGGTACCACTGCTTACGGCTGCTACGAGTGCCACGCGTTCTTCGGCACGTCGGAGGCGGCGCGTCAGGCGGCGCTGCAACAAGGGCACGACCTTCGCTTGTGCGCAAGCTGCCATGGCGCGAACGACCCGGTGACGAACGAGCCCCTTGCTCCGTACAGTGGTCGTGAGCTTTGCCTGAGGTGCCACACCGATCTCAACATCTAGGAGTGGATGCGATGTCCTCACTGAAGCTGACAGCGACACTGCGGTTCATCGTCGCCGTGCTCGCTCTGCTCGTGGTGGGTGCGACGGGTGCTTTCGCGTACAACGTCTACGTGGACAGGCAGGCAGCGAGGCTCTCCACGCCCCCGTTGCGCGTGATCGCTTCTTACGAGGATGTCGTGCGATCGCAGCCGAATGTCGCGGCTTATCGTGTGCGCCTAGGAGAGGCGTATGCGGCCGCCGGCATGTTCCCCGAAGCCATCGCGCAACTCAACGCGGCGATCCAGCTTGATGACAAGCACACTGGCGCATACCTCGACCTTGGCATCATCGCGATGGCCAACAACCGCGTGCCTGAGGCGACGAAGTACTTCAGGAAGGTCGTCGAGCTCACTGACGCGTCCGCTATGCGCAACACGGACTCGAAGCGAGGGCTCGCACTCTACAACCTCGGCAAGATGGCCCTGGAAGGCCAGGAGTACGAGCAGGCGGCTGGCTTCCTGAAGGAGGCCTTGCGCGTGCGCAAGGATGCCTCCGACACCTACCTGCTCCTCGCTCGTGCGTTCCAAGGTCTTGAGGATTACGACTCCGCCATCAAGTACGTGGGCTACTCGCTTGCGTTCGACCCGAACTTCGCCCAAGCGAACTACACCGCGGGCGAGCTCCACCTAGAGAAGGGCGACTTCCTGAAGGCATCGGGCTACATCAGGAAGGCGATCGACACGGCACCGGACGAGAGGGCTCCCAAGGAACTCCTGATGCGGCTTGGGACGCTCGACTCTTGGCTCGAGAAGGCGCGCGCGCAGCTCAAAGCTGATTCCAAGGATGCGCTTTCCTCGATCAAGATCGCGCGCAGAATCGACCCTCAAAGCCTTGAAGCGGCGCTGCTGCATGCCCGAGTGCTCGAGAAGCGCGGCATGCGCAAGGAGGCGCTGGTGACGTATCGTGAGGCCCTCGAGCTCGACAAGACCGACAAGAGAGCTGAGGCGGCTATTGCGCGCCTTGAGGCCCAAGACAAGCGCAAGGACGAGGACAGGGACAACTAGGCGTGAGTACGCCGCAGAGGCTCCGGGAGGGTTCGTGACCAAGCGACAGAAGAGGCTGCTAACGATTGCGATCGTGCTCGCTATCGTTCTCGCGCTCCTGGGTGCCTACTATGCCTACTACCAGGCGACGAAGAGGCTCTCCTTTGACGTGACGGCGCTGATCGGAGCCGACACGGTCACGCCACCGCAGTTCCTTTACTCCTTCGGTGGCGAGGAGGGCGGACGCCTTGTTCGTCCGACGGGGGTTCTCGCTTACGGCGGGATGGTCTTCGTCCCCGACGCACAGGGTGGCAAGGTCCAGGTATTCACGGAGCGCGGCGTGTGGCAGCGTTCGATAGGAGGAACCGAAAGCATCACGCCGCTCTACGTCGCACGGAATCCTAAAGACGGAAACCTCTACGTCTCGGATCGCAGGACGCGCTCGGTACACATCTACTCGACTGAGGGGAAATACCTTGGCGACTTCGATCCGAATCTGCCGAAACGCGAGCTTCCGAAGTTCGAGACAGGGGGAGTTCAGTGGGTTCCGCTGGCCCTGGCATTCGGGCGGGACGGGACGCTCTACGCGACGGAACTCCTGAACGGACACCGGCTGCTCATCTTCGGCCCGGACGGGAAGTTCAAGCGCAGTGTGGGAACGGCGGCGATTGTGCTTGAGCCCGCTCAGGCGCCCGGGCTCTTCCAGTTCCCCAACGGCATCATGGTCTTCAAGAACGAGGTGTTCGTTGCCGACAGCAACAACCGGCGCGTGCAGGTCTTCGATCTCGACGGCAACTTCAAGCGCATCATCGTGACCCAGGGCCTCCCGCGTGGCATCGCCGCGCTGGGACCGCTCCCGGGCGACGACGCCTCGTCGACTCCTCGGTTTGTCACGGTCGACACTCTGTCCCACGATGCGACGATCTGGACGGCGGACGGGAAGCAGGTTCTGAACTTCGGCGAGCAAGGTCTGCTCGAAGGGCAGCTCAACTACCCTACTGGCGCGTCGGTCGGGTCCAGGAACCTGATCTTCGTCGCCGATACTTCGAACGGCCGTGTGCAGGTGTGGGGCTGGCCCGACCAAGTGGCGCAGCTCCCCGGCATCGGAGGGCCTTCAAGGTGGCCGCTGTGCCTCACGCCGCTCCTACTCCTGCCGCTGCTACTGTTGCGGCGACGCCGCTTCTTCGCGACAGCGGACTTTGTGACGGCGCTCATCGACCTAGGGGAGCGCGACGTCATGACGTCTGTGAAGCGCGTCCGGTGGGTAACGGTTCAGCGCGAGCTGGAGGCGATGAAGACCGCACAGCTACCGGCGGAGATCGTCGGCCTCTTCTCCATCTGGGAGCACTCGGAGTCAGACGCGCAAGCGCTTCAGTCGCGCCACGGACTTGAGCAGGAGGACGCCATCGTCATGTCCGTCGCTCAGCGCTCGCGTCTCCTCTGCACGCAGGACGAGGGGCTCCTCGGGGTATCCGAACGCCTTGAGACCGACGCAGTGGACGCGGACCGGTTCGTCAAGCGCTTCAAGCGCGTCGCGCGCGACAAGGCGAAACCGCCGAGCGAGTAGCCGTCGTGTGATCCGTGGACAGGCGCAGGCAGTTCGCGCTTACGCGCTCCCTCTTTGAAGAGCGCTTGACAGCCGCGTGAGGCGGTGCTAGTCTCGCGTTGTAACAACTGTTACTTGCGGATGTCAAAGGCATCCGCGTACGCGAACCAGGGTTGGAGCCGGCACGAAGACCCGAGGTCTATATCGACGGCGGGCAGCGCTCTTCGGCGGCGCGCCGTCGTGTCGTTTCTAGCGCCACAAGGTTCGTGTTCCGCATCGGGCGAGGCATTAGAGGAAGGAGACGGATCGCGGTGAGTAAGACGCTCGCTCGATGAGATGCTTGGCCCCGGAAGGGGCCTCTCGATTCACTGATCGCGTTATCGGAAGGAGGAGAGAGTATGGCTATCACCAGGCGACAGTTTGTCACGCGTCTGGGAACACTCGCTGCAGCCGTCGGCATGAGCCAGGCGGACCTGTCGCGGGTTGCCTCCGCGTTCGGGGCACTGTCTAACAGCAAGACGCTGTTCGGCACCCTGAACAAGCCGCGCGTCGTGTGGATCCACGGCGCGGAGTGCACGGGCTGCTCGACATCGCTGCTGAGCTTCCTGGAGGATCCCAACGGCAAGCCGATCTATGGCAACAAGACGCTGACGACGCTTCAGGCCCTCGTGGCCGCGGGCATCGACGGTGCCTCCACCCCCACGCTCACCGGGGCGCTCAGGGCGGGGGACACCGCTCTGCACATCGCCGACGTCGTCATCGACGTGATCGACCTGCAGTACCACGAGACGGTCATGGGTCCCGCCGGCGATCTTGCGGCTCAGTGGCTGAAGGACTTCCTTGACAACGGGCTCGGCGATTCGGCGGTCACCGGCGGATCGAAGCTCCCATTCGTGCTCGTGGTCGAGGGCGCGCTCCAGAAGAAGAATGCACAGAGCGCGTGGGACCCGACCGGCGCGTACGCGGGTCACGTGCCGTGGTGTTCGATCGGCATGAGCGACGGATATGACGCCACCAAGGCCCCCAACCATCTGGACAACGCCGGTCAGTTCGAGCACGACATGCCGGAGGTCGTCGTCAAGCTGGCCAAGGCGAACAACTGCCTCTCAGTGCTGCCCGTCGGCCAGTGTGCCTGTTATGGCGGCTACCCCGCGTGCAAGCCGAACCTCGCGAGCGATCCCGAGTTCGACACGAAGCTCTCGCAGACCGGCGCCATGGGCGTCTACGACTACCTCGACGCCAACGGCGGTACCGGCAAGGAAGCCGCGATGGCCAAGGTCATCAACTCGCCGGGGTGCCCCACGAACCCGTTCTGGTTCGTGCTCAGCGTCATCGGCGTCATGATCGAGCTGCAGGGTGTGCTGGGTCGCGGCGGGAGCATCGGGCTCTTCGACGGGATCTATCCGGCCGCCTCTGCGGTAGATGCTGGACGCCGGCTCAAGATCGGCTACCCGGTCCCGGTTCACAGCGCCTACTGCCCTCGCTACAGGTACTATACGAAGGGCATCTACGCTACGAAGCCTGGTGAGACCGGGTGCCTCCAGAAGATCGGCTGCAAGGGTCTGTACACCCGCTCGCTCTGTGGCGTTCACGGCTGGAACAACATGCAGCCGCAGAACTCAGGCCAGACCTTCGCAGGCGCGAAGGGCGGCAGCCACTGCACGACCGCCGGTCACCCCTGCATGGGCTGCACCGAGCCGGGCTATCCGGACCGCTTCGTTCCGTTCGTGAAGATCTAGACACGGGAAGGAGGGTGAAATAGATGACTACGTACAAGCTGAACAACGCCGGCACCACTGGCAACGTGCATGAGGTCGACCCGATCTCCCGTATCGAAGGCCACCTTGGCATCGCTGTTGACATTGGCGCTGACGGCAAGATCAAGGACGCGAACGCGCACGGCAACCTGTGGCGCGGATTCGAGAACTTCCTGCTCGGCCGCAAGCCCAACGATGCGATCACGTTCACTCAGCGCATCTGCGGCGTCTGTCCCGTGCCTCACGGCCTGACAGCCACCTACGCTTCTGACGCCGTTCTCGGATACAGTGCCGGGCACATCACGTTCAAGGGCGGCGTGTCGGAGAAGGCGATGCTCATCCGCAAC
>CAYYLR010000112.1:0-5139 GCA_964472485.1 uncultured Coriobacteriaceae bacterium | reverse complement strand
TGGATCCCGGCTACCAGGCCGCGGTGCGCAGGGTGTTCGTGGACTGGTTCGACAAGGGCCTCGTCTACCGCGGGAAGCGCATCATCAACTGGTGCCCACGCTGCGCGACGGCGCTTTCGGACATTGAGGTCGAGCACGAGGAGATCGACAGCCGGCTGTGGCGGCTGCGGTATCCGCTCGCCGAGCCGCTCGGCGGCGTCGACCATGTGGTGGTGGCGACGACGCGTCCCGAGACGATGCTCGGCGACACATGCGTGGCGGTGCACCCCGCCGACGAGCGCTACACGGCCCTGGTCGGCGCGACGGTCATCCTCCCGCTGCTCGGCCGGCGCATCCCGATCGTCGCGGACGAGTACGTCGACCCGGCGTTCGGGACCGGCGCTGTCAAGGTGACCCCGGCTCACGACCCGAACGACTTCGAGATCGCCGAGCGGCACGGCGTGGAGAAGATCAACATCCTGAACGCCGACGCGACCGTCTCTCAAGCGGGCGGGCCGTACGCTGGGCTCGACCGCCATGAGGCGCGCGCCCGTGTCGTCGCCGACCTCGAGGCCGCGGGTCTGCTCGTGGGGACCGAGGATCACGTCCACGCGGTCGGCCACTGCTATCGCTGCCACACGGTGGTGGAGCCGTGGCTTTCGGACCAGTGGTTCGTCGACATGAAGCCGCTTGCCGAGCCGGGGATCGCCTGCGCGCGGAGAACATCCGCGACTGGTGCATCTCGCGCCAGCTGTGGTGGGGGCACCGCATCCCGGTCTTCTACTGCGACGCGTGCGGGCGTGTCGAGGCGAGCGTCGACGATTTCGACGAATGCTCCGCGTGCGGGGCGCCGGTCCGGCAGGATGAGGACGTGCTCGACACATGGTTCTCCTCACAGCTGTGGCCGTTCGCCACGCTCGGATGGCCGGACGAGACGCCCGAACTCGACTTCTTCTACCCGACCAGCGTGCTCTCCACGGCGCGGGACATCCTCTTCCTCTGGGTCGCTCGGATGATCATGTCGGGACTCGACTGCGTCGGCGACATCCCGTTCCGTGACGTCATCATCCACCCCACCGTGTTCAACGCTGAAGGCAAGCGGATGAGCAAGTCGCTCGGCACGGGCGTCGACCCGCTCGACCTCATGGCCCACTACGGCGCCGACGGAATGCGATTCGGCCTCATGCTCCAGGTGACCGGCAACCAGGACATCCGCTTCTCAGAGGAGAAGCTCGCTTCGAGCCGCAACTTCGCGAACAAGATCTGGAACGCGAGCAGGTTCGTGCTCATGAACGCCGACGAGGATTTCGAGCCGGGTGAACCGGTGATCGAGACGGTAGCCGACGCCTGGATCCTGTCTCGCCTTGCCGAGCTCTCCGCACGCGTCGACGAGGGGCTGCTCACCTACGAGTTCGGGGAGACGGCGCGCTCTCTGTACGACTTCTTCTGGAGCGAGTTCTGTGACTGGTACATCGAGCTCGCCAAGCCCCGCCTGGCCGAGGGTGGGAGTGCGCGGCGGGCGGTGCTGCGCAACCTCGTGTTCGTGCTCGACCAGGCGCTCCGGCTCCTGCACCCGATGATGCCGTTCGTGACCGAGGAGATATGGGGCAGGCTGCCGCGCCACGAAGCCGGTCATGCCGGCGCGTTGATGGTGGCCGCGTGGCCGGACCCGGCGGCGCTTGCGCGTTATCGCGACGAGGGTGCCGAGCGGTCGATCGGGATGCTCCAGGAGCTCGTGACGGCGGTCCGCGCTGTCCGCGCCCGGTACAGCGTGCCGCCGAAGACGCGTGTGGCGGTAACCGTCAAGGCGCCCGATGCCGAGGGGCTCGTGCTCAGCTCGATGGCGGGCGACATCAGCACGCTCGCAGGTGTCGGCGGCCTCGTGATCGCGCCCGATGCTGTTAAGCCCGCGCACGCGGCGTCCGCGGTTGCCGCGGGAAGCGAGGTCTACGTCTCGCTTGAGGGACTTGTCGACTTCGCCGCCGAACGGCAGCGGGTCTCCGGTGAGCTTCAGAAGGCCGAGGCAGAGCTCGTTCGGCTCACCGGCAAACTCGCCAATGAGGGCTTCCTTGCCAAGGCCGCGCCCGAGATCATCGAGAAGGACCGGGCGCGTGCCGCCGAACTCGCGGCGATGGTGACGACGCTCACCACGCAGCTGACCGACCTCGCGGACTGACCATCGTGAGCGATGTCGGATACGCGGCCGCACTTGTCCGGCTCGAGCGCGCGCTCACGTTCGGCATCAATCCGTCCCTTGAGGGGATCGGGCGCTTGACCGGAGCGCTCGGACGGCCGCACGACGCGTACCGGTGCGTACAGGTGACCGGCACCAACGGCAAGACCTCGGTCACCCGGATGCTCGGCGCGGTCCTGCGCGCGCACGGCCTACGCACGGGCGTCTATACGAGCCCGCACCTCACATCGTATACGGAGCGGATCGCAATCGACGGACGTGCGGTGAGCGAGACGGCGTTCGCCCGCGCGCTCGAGGCGGCGTTCGAGGCCGCGGACCGGACCACGTCAGGCACGACGGACCAGGGCGCCGGTCCCGCGCCGGGCGGCCCGGGCGCGTTCACCGAGTTCGAGCTGCTGACCGCGGCGGCGCTCTGGCACTTCCGCGAGGAGCGCGTCGACTGGGCGTCCCTCGAGGTCGGCATGGGCGGCAGGTGGGACGCGACGAGCGTTGTCTCGCCCGTGGTCTCGGTCGTCACCGGCGTCGCGCTGGACCACACCGAGCGGCTCGGCGCCACACGCGAGGCGATCGCGGCCGACAAGGCGCACGTCATCAAGCCCGGGTCCATCGCGGTGATCGGTCCGGGATGCGTGGGTGTCGAGGACGTGCTGCTGCAGCGGATCCGCATGGTGGGCACGCCGGTCGTCCGGGTCGCGGAGCGTGACGGGGATGTGAGGTGGGAGCGGACGGCGCTCGGGGGTGGCGCCCGCGAGCGGATGCGGATCGCGGTGCGCGGGCGGTTCGGGGTCTACGACGGCATCGAGATCGCCGCGCCGGCCCATCATGCCGCGAACATCGCGACCGCGCTCGCGGCGGCCGAGTGCGCGCTCGGCGGCCCGCTCGACACCGACGCGGTCCGTTCGGTGTTCGCCGCGTTCGAGAACCCCGGCCGTTTCGAGTTCGTGCGGACGGAACCGCCGATCGTGCTCGACGGGGCCCACAACCCTGAAGCCGCATCCGTGCTCGCATCCGCGCTCATCGCCGCATTCGGGCCGCGCGGCACCGTGATCGTGCTCGGCGTGCTCGCGGACAAGGACGCCGAAGGGATCGTGCGCGCGCTCAGGCCAGCCGCATCGGCGTTCGTGTGTGCGCGAAGCCCGTCCCCCCGTGCGCTTGCGCCGGAGCGCCTGGCGGCTGTGGTGGCAGCCGAGGGTCGCGGCGTGCCGTGCTCGGCGGAGCCCGACATCGCCGTGGCCGTCAGCCAGGCACGCGACCTCGCCGGCGAGGGCCCTGTAGTGGTCACCGGCAGCCTCTACACGGTGGGAGCCGCCCGGGCCGCGCTCGTCGGTGAGAAGGGCTGACGGGCTCCTGTCACGGCGGTGTCCGCGCGGTTCGGCTGCCCGGTCCATCTGCTAGAATCCCCGTAGCCACGCCGCGTCGGCCGCCCGGTCGGCAACGGGTCGGCCAGACGGCACTCCGGGAGGGGACGCATGAACGAGCTGTTCGCTGAGGTGCTTGCTCCGATCTTCAACAACCCGCTCGTGGCCCTCATGAAGAACCTGTGTCTCCTTTTCGCGCTCGTCTTGTGGGGCGCGATCATCTTCTGGACGTGGCGCGACGCCGACCGCCGCGGTGCGATGCCGTGGTTCTGGGCGCTCGTGGTGCTGATGTTCAACGTCTTCGGCTGGGCGGTCTACATGGTCGTGCGGCCGCCGGAGATCCTCGAGGACGCGCACGAGCGTGAACTCGAGATCCGTGCTCGCGAGGCGCTGCTCTCGCGTGAAGGTCAGACGTGCCCGTCGTGCCACCGGCCGGTCGAACCCGACTTCCTGCTCTGCCCGTCGTGCATGAAGAAGCTCCGCAAGGAGTGCGTCTCGTGCGGCAAGGCGCTCAAGCTTGAGTGGACGGTGTGTCCGTACTGCCGGACCAAGCAGGAGTAGGACCAGTCCTCGTGCAGGGGTCGCCCCGCGACCCGAAAGGAAGGCCAGCCAATGGCTGAGATTGCGATCACGCTGCCGGACGGCAGCCGTAAGACCGTCCCCGCCGGCGCCACCGTGCGCGACGTCGCGGCGTCCATCGGGCCCCGGCTCGCGGCCGCGGCCGTCGCTGGCCGTGTCGACGGCCGCGTGGTCGATGTCGACGCGCCGGTGGCCGACGGTGCGGTGGTGGAGATCCTCACCGATCGTGACCCCGCGGCGCTCGACGTGCTCCGGCACTCCGCGGCGCACGTGATGGCCGAAGCGGTCATGCAGCTGTTCCCGCTCGCGAAGTTCGGTATCGGTCCGTCGATCGAGGACGGCTTCTACTACGACATCGAGATCGACCGCCCGTTCACGCCCGACGACCTGTCAGCGATCGAGGAGCGCATGCACGCCATCATCGCCGGGGAGCAGCCGTTCGTGCGAGCCGTGCTCGACGCCTCGCGGGCCTACGACGAGTTCGACGGCCAGCCGTACAAGCGCGAGCTCATCCAGGAGCTCCCCGAGGGCGACGAGATCTCGACGTACAGCTCGGGTATCTTCACCGACCTCTGCCGTGGTCCGCACATCCCGCACACCGGCAGGATCGGCGCCTTCAAGCTCATGAAGCTCGCCGGCGCCTACTGGCGTGGCGACAGCTCGCGGCCGATGCTCCAGCGCATCTATGGCACGGCGTGGTTCACGCAGAAGGATCTCGACGCGCACCTCGAGCGCATCGAGGAAGCCGAGCGGCGGGACCATCGCAAGCTCGGGCGCGAACTCGACCTGTTCTCACTGCACGAGGACGCGGGCGCGGGGCTTCCGCTCTACCACCCCAAGGGCGCCCGTGTGCTGCGCATCATCCAGGAGTGGCTCCGTCAGGAGCTCTACCGCCGGGGCTACGACGAGGTCATCACCCCGCACATCTACAAAGCGGATGTCTGGAAGACCTCGGGTCACTGGGACAACTACCGGGAGAACATGTACTTCTTCCAGGTCGATGAGGGCGAAGGCAGGGCCTCTGACTAC
>CAYYLR010000111.1:0-5146 GCA_964472485.1 uncultured Coriobacteriaceae bacterium | reverse complement strand
GACGAGCTTGACGATCGGCGCCTCGTCGGTGACCTCGGTGAGTGCCTCGAGACCGGCGATTTCGAGGTCCTCGCCGGCGTCCAGGCCGGTATCGACGCGCTCGGCGACCTTGTAGTACTCCTCGACGGCGGCGATGATGTCGTCCTTGGTCGAGATGGCGGGCTTGATCTCGTAGCCCGTGATGATGCGCAGGTCGTCGAGCGCGAGCACGTTCTGGGGATCGGCCATTGCGACGATCAGCTGATTGTCCTCGATCGCGACCGGCATGAGGGTGTAGCGGTTCGCGAGCTCGCGAGGAACCACGGCGATCGCCGGCGCTTCAGGGGTGCGCTCGGCGAAATCGATGTAGGCGATGCCGATCTGGCGGGCCATGACCGACAGGATCGAGCCCTGCGTGGCGTAGCCCAGGTCGACGAGGACCCGGCCGAGCGGGCTGCCGGTCGCCTTGTGGACCTCGAGCGCGTCGGCAAGCTGGCGCTCGGAGATGATCCCCGCTCTCATGAGCAGCACGCCGAGGCGCTGGCCGACCTCCGCCACCGGACTATCACTCCCCCTGTGTCACGTCTGCCGCACGACCGTTCGTCCCCGATAGTACGACACAACGCGCTGAGGTGTCAGGCGCGCAGGGTCATCCTGACCGCGAGCGGCCCAGATCGTCGAGCAACCCGGCCGCGAGGCGCTGGAACTCCGCGTACGTGCGCGTCCCGGGCTTGACCCCGATGCGCGCGGCGCCTTCGGTGAAGTGCAGTTCGACCGGCGCGACCAGCGTGTACGGGGGAGGTTCGGCGGGGGGTTCGGCGCGAAGCTCCTCGCGGGATGCAGGCACAGGCGCGGGCGCTTCGGCCTTCGCCTCCGGGGACAGTGCGGCCCCGAGCGTCACCGGGGGCGGCTCCGGGATCTCCACGGCCGGAGCGGCCGCGGCCGTGGAGACCGCGCTGACGGTCTCGGCGTGCTCCTCGGCTGTCAGCAGACCCTGGGACGCGACGGTGGCCGCGGCGAGCCGATCGATCTCGTCGGCGAGCGAGTAGCCGGGCGCGGGGGCCGGCTCCGGTGCCGGCTCGTGCTCGGGCGCGGCGGCCGGTTCCGGTGCCCGGCGCACGACGGGAAGGTCCGCTTCCCGGATGGGAGCATGCGCGGGAGCCGGCGCGGATGCCGACGTCCTGCCGACGCTGAACACGTCATCGACGTGCTCAGCGGTCGGGCCGAGGTACGCCTCACGCTCCTCGTCGGCCGCCGCGAGCAGCGCTTCCGCCGTCCGGAGAGCGCGCCGGTAGCGAGCCAACGCCACGAGCGCCGAGATCGCGAGGACGGCTCCGAGCAGCGCCAGGCCACCGTAGATGTACAACCGCACGTCCACGTGTCTCAGCTCATGCTGTCGAGAATGCGGTAGAGCAGTCCGAGCAGCACCGCCTTCACGCTTTCGCGGTCTCGGGCGTCGACAGGCAGGAGCGGGACGCCCTCGGCGAGGCCGATCGTGGCGCGCAGTGAACGCAGCCGCTCGACATCGCTTGCCGGCACCTTGTTCGCTGCAACAACAAACGGCACGTCAGACATACGCGTGAAGAACTGGATCATCCCAATCGCGTCGCTGATCGACTCGTCGCTTTTCGAGTCGACGAGTACGACGAACCCGAGCATGCCCTCGGAAAGCGTCTCCCACATGAACGAGAAGCGCTCCTGCCCGGGCGTGCCGAAGAGGTAGAGCACGACGTCATCGGAGATCGTGATGCGCCCGAAATCCATGGCGACGGTGGTCTCGCCCGCGCCCTCCCCCGAGGTCTCGCTGATCTGGCGCTCGGTGGAGAGGACGGTGATCTCGCTGACCGCCTTGATGAAGGTCGTCTTCCCGGCGTTGAACGGACCGGTGATCACGACTTTGACTGACTGCATCGATGTCCCGTCTCTCTAGATCTTCTCGATACCGTCGATGATCTTCTGCACGAGGGAGCGGTCGACCAGCTGGTCGCGCTTGAGCATGTGCGTCTCCCCCGCCTCAGGCAGGCGGGTGACCGTGGCCGACGGACGCGACCGCGTCCCGCCGCCGCCCGTGAGCGCGGTGAGCTCGTCGCCGAGTCCCCCGCCGAGGCCGACGTCCGAGTCGAACTCGGCCAGGAAGGCGTCGGTTGAGATCACGCCGGCGGACGGCGCCTCATCGAAGCCGAAATCGGTTCCCGAGGAGATCACGCCGGTCGGCTCGATCGGCGCCTCGAGCGTGGCGAGCAGCTCGCTGATCTCGTCCGCGGCGACGGCCGCCGATTCCGGCTCGACCGGCGCGACCCACGCGTCCTCGTCCGTCGGCTCCGTCTCGACGACGTACGCGATCTCGACCGGCTCCGGTTCGGCGGACACGTCAGCGAGCGCCGGCACCTCGAGGAGCGCGGGACCGGCGTCGGGCTCGAGCAGCTCCGCGGGGTACTCCCCAAGCCCCATCGCGCGCAGGTCGGCCTCGAAGTCGCCGGACGGCCGCGGGGGACCCGGCTCGAATGCCGGCAGCGGCTCCTCGGCGATCGGCGGCGCGGGGATGCCGGCGAGGTCGATCCCGGAGAGGTTGCCGTACTCATCGGAAGCGACGAAGAAGTCCTCAGCCAGCGACAGCGCCGCTTCGGCCTCAGGCTCGACCTCGATCCGCGCCTCGGGTTCGGGTTGGGGTTCGGGTTCCGGTTCGGGTTCCGGTTCGGACTCCGGCTCGGGCTCCGGCTCGAAGGCGGGCGCCACGGGCACCTCGATCTCAACGTCCGCGGGCCGTACCGGCGCGGGCGGCGGCGCATGCGGCGAGAGTACCGCCTCCATCATCTGCTCGAAGACCGCCATGTCGTCCGATGACGCCTCAGCCGGCCCCCGGGACAGGAACGCGGGTTCCTCAGGGGCGCTCGCCGGTGCTCCGGGGACCGGAGCCGCGGCGGCCGGCGCCGGAACGGATTCCGCAGCAGGGGCCTCCGGCTGGACGGCGACCGCTTCCGCGACAGGCGCTGACGCCTCTCCCTCGGCCACCGCGCTCTCACGCATGAGCCCCGATTCGGCACGCCGCTGCTCGCGCAGGGCACGCTCGGTACGCAGCCGCTCGGCCTCCTCAGGAGGCGTGACCTCGAGCAGCCCCGCCGAGAAGAGCCCGTAGATGATGCGGGCTACCTCGAAGTCCGTGCGCCGGGTGTCGATCGCGAGCTCCCGGACACTGCGGGTGCCATCGACCAGGAGCAGCAGGTTCCATTCGATCGGCTTGAGCGAGATCTCGAACGTGCCCTCGCCGGGTGCGGTCGCCATCTTGAAGACCATGTCCGTGGAGGGCACCTTCTTCTTGATGCGGTTCCACTCGTCAAGGCGGCGGCTGCCCTCCATCACGATGTTCTCGACGGAGACCGACAGGCCGATGTCCTCGTGAAGGACCTCGGGGAGGACCTCGAAGTCGAAGTCGCCCTCATCCCAACGCATGATGTCGAAGATCGTGTCCTGGATCTGCTCCTGTACGAACGCCTCGAGGACCTGCTGGGTGATGTAGCCCTCGTCGACGAGGATGCGGCCGAGCCGGCGGCCCCCCTGCGGCTCGGCGGCATGGAGTTCGAGGGCCCGGCTGAGCGCGGACGGCGTGATCTTCTGGGCGGTGACGAGCCTGTCGCCCAGTTGCTCCCGGCGCCAGTTCGACTGCGCGAAGAACACGTCCCCGTCGCGGAACCAGATGCTGCCTTCAGCGTCCGCCCCCGATATGCGCAAGACGCCCGTCTTCCCGCTCAACTGAACGAGCTGGAAGACGTCCGGCAGACTGAAGTCCTTGAGGTTACCGCGCAGTGCCATCGGGCCTGACCGTCACTCCTCGGTGTCGTGTCGCGTCTGGTGCGTCCGCATGCCTTGTCAGCCGAGGATCTGGCCGATGCGGGACGCGGTCGCCTTCATGTCGTACAGAACAAGACCGAGCTTCGCATTGGGGTCGGCCATCGCGGTCAGTACCGCACGGTCGCCTGCCGCCATGAGCAGGACGTATCCGTTGGCTCCCTCGATGAACACCTGGGACAGGTGCCCCCTGCCGAGCTCGGCGGCCGCCCGCTCGCCAAGGCCGAGGATCGCGGCCGACATCGCGCCCACACGATCGGGCTGCATCCCGGGCGGAAGGGCTGAGGCCATCGTGAACCCATCGAGACTCACGAGTGCGGCGGCCTGGATCTCGGCGTCGTTTGCCATCAAGTCGTCGAGCGCCTGGGTGAGGAGTTCCTCGCGGCTCGCCTGCCGCACGGCGGTCTGCGGCCGTGCTGATGGAGCGGCAAGGAGCGGCGCGCCCGGAGCCGCCTGCGGCGCAGGCGATCGCACCGGCGCGACCTGGACCTCCGGCGCGGCGACCGGGGCGGGAGCCACCGGCTCCATCGCGGGAGCGGCCGGCTGGGGGGCCTGGGGCGCGGCGACCGGGATCGCCACCGGCGTCACGACCGGAACGACGACCGGGGCGCTCAGCAGGTCGTCGTCCACAAGCGTGGGTTCATCGGCGTCGCTGATGAAGTAGTCGCCGATCCCAGAATCCACCATCGTCCCCACACCTCCGCGTGACTCATCGAAACACGACCGGGTGCGCGAGCGCGCACGCCAGCAGACCCGGCCCCCGGGCGAACAGCTTCAGTCTCTCACGTCGCACGAACCGAAACAACCGCGAAAGTGCAGGTCGGAGCGTCAGACGACGACGCGCATGATCTCCTCGATGGAGGTGGTGCCCTGGAGCACTTTGGCGAACCCGTCGTCGCGCAGCGTCTTCATCCCCTGCTCGATCGCGATACGTGCGATCTCGTCGCCGGACGCATGCTCCACGCACGCGCGCTCGATCTCCTCGGTCACCGTCATGACCTCATGAACGCCCATACGGCCCTTGTAGCCGATGTTGTTGCACTTCTTGCACCCCACCGCCCGGTAGAGCTTGGGTGGCCGGCCGGGCTCGAACGGGAAGCCGACCCGCTGCAGCGCCTCCTCCTCGGGCGTGTACGCCTCCTTGCACTCGGCGCAGAGCCGACGCGCAAGTCGCTGCGCCAACACGCAGTTGATCGCCGAGGCCGACAGGATCCTGGCGCCGACCCCCGGCGAGGCCCGCCACCTGGTCGGCCTGTACGGGGCCGATCCGGATCGGATCCGGATCGTCCCGCCGGGCGTCGACCACGAGATCTTCCACCCG
>CAYYLR010000110.1:2907-5208 GCA_964472485.1 uncultured Coriobacteriaceae bacterium | reverse complement strand
CCCGACGGCCCCGCACGATGTGCGGGGCCGTCGTGCGCGTGAAGCGATCACCGGGTCTCGCGTGAACCGTGTGCCGAAAGCCGTCGTCTCAGGGTATGTGAGAGAAGACGACGCGGGCGTCGTCCGCCCACCCTATCCTGAGGAGGAACCATGAGAGTCCGTGCGTATGCCGTGGCGACGCTGGCGGTCGCCCTGCTCGCAGTCGCCGGATGCAGCACCAAGGTCGTCACGAGCGATGGCGCGACACCGCTCAACACCGTGACGGCGGCGGGAACCGGCAAGGTCTCGGCAGCGCCCACCGAGGCCCAGATGACGTTCGGCGTCGTCGTGCGCAGTGAGCAGGCGGAGGACGCGCTCAAGCAGGCTTCGGACAAGGCCGGCGAGATCGCGAGCGCCATCAAGGGCGCCGGAGTCGCGGACAAGGACGTGCAGACGCAGAACGTATCGGTCTATCCCGAGTACCGGGACGGCGGACCTGATCGCGCCATGCAGATCAACGGATATACGGCCAACGTCTCGGTCCGCGTGAAGATCCGCGATATCACCAAGGTCGGCGACGTGATCGGCGCGGCCTCCGGGGTGGGCTCGAACGAGATCAGCGGGCCGACGTTCACGCTCGGTGACGACGCCCCCGAGCGTGACGAGGCCATCGAGGCCGCCATCGCCGACGCTAAGCGCCGCGCTGACGTGATGGCGAAGGCCGCGGGCAAGAGCCTCGGCGAGATCATCGCGATCAGTGAGGCCGGCGTCTCAGCGCAGCCCATCTACTGGGGCATGGAGCGGGCGGGCGCCGACAGCTTCGGCTACGACGTGCAGCCGGGCGAACTCGACGTGATCAGCAGTGTGACGGTGGTGTTCGAACTCAAGTAACATGGCACCGAGGGGGTGACGTGCGTGCGCACCGTCATCGGCGTCATGGGATCAGGGCGGCCCCTCAGCGGGACCGCTTCTGCTGTCGCCCGCGATCTGGGACGCCGGATCGCGGAGCGCGACTGGGTGCTGCTCACCGGCGGGCGGGCCGCGGGCGTGATGGACGCCGCCTCAGCCGGGGCGCGCGAGGCCGGCGGCCTCGTGATCGGCGTGCTTCCCGGGGACGGCCGCGCGGGAGCGAGCGAGCATCTCGACATCGCGATCAGGACCGGCATGGGCGATGCGCGCAATGCCATCAACGTGCTATCGAGCGACGTCGTCGTGGCGCTTCCCGGCGGCGCCGGAACGCTTTCCGAGATCGCCCTCGCACTCAAGGCGGGCCGAACGGTCATCGCGCTGGGCTGGGACCCCGGTCCCGCGTTCCGGTCGCCGGGTCCCGGCCGTCTGCTCGATGCCGATACCGCCGAGCACGCGATCGCGCTCGCCGCGCGTGAGACCGGACACACGTGATGGAGGAGTACCGGAAGCGCAGAAGCCGGAGCAAGCACGCGCCACGGGGCGGCTACGGCGCCCCGAAGATGATCGACACGAGCCGGTCGGCCAAAGGCGCGTCGCTCGGCGGCTCACGTCAGCGCACGACACGTTCAGCGCCCGGACCGAACCGCGCGCAGTACGTGCGTGAACCCGCACGCGGCCGCCGCGGCCGGCAGGGGCTCTCCTTGCGCTCGCAGCGGCGAACCCGCGTCCCGTGGCTCACCATCGTCCTCGTGGCGCTGGCGGTCGCCGCCCTCGCGCTGTTCCTGATGACGCGGCCGGCCTCGGCACGCATCAGCGTCACGCCCGAGGACGCCACGATCGTCTTCGCCGGTTCGACGGTCGCCACTGGGACCCTGGAGATCGAGGACCTCGATCCCGGACCGTACGAGCTCGTGATCGAGCGCACGGGCTACGAATCCGTCGCTACCACCGCCGAACTCAAACGCGGGCGGCGCGCGAGACTCACGTTCGACCTCGTACCGCTGCCGCAGCCGTTCGCGGTGACGACGCACCCCGCGGGCGCGGAGGTCAGTCTCACGCTCGCCGACGGCCAGGTGCTGCGCGGGACCTCCCCGTTCGCGGCGCAGGTGTTCTCCGGACCGGTGACGCTCGAGATCGCGATGTCCGGCCGCAACCGTCTCACCCGGGAGATCTCAGTGGACTCCACCCTCGCGCTGGAGTACTACCTCGACCCGGAGGGGCAGATCCTCCACGGCAACGGGCTGATCACCACCCAGGGAGCGCCCAAGGGCGTCTCGGTCACGCATGATGGGGCCGAAGCGTGGACGAGCATCCTGAACGGCCCGCCGTCGATCCAGATCTTCGACCCCCGGACGGGGAAGCTCCTGGGCGGCGTGGACATCGGTGAGCATGGGGCGGTGGAGGTCATCTTCA
>CAYYLR010000110.1:0-2897 GCA_964472485.1 uncultured Coriobacteriaceae bacterium | reverse complement strand
GGGCGGGGACGCTCGCGTACACCTCGCAGATGGAGACCGCGAAGTGCTTCGAGATCGACGTCCGGACGCGCACGGTGCTGCGCGAGTTCGACACGGGGAGCGCCTGGACGAAGTGGGTCGAGCTCTCTCCGGATGAGAAGACCCTGTATGCGAGCAACTGGTCTGGCAGCGACGTCTCCGTGATCGATCTGACGGCCGGCGCGCTCGTGAGGCGCGTCCCGGTCTCGAAGACGCCGCGCGGCATGTACGCAACCGATGACGGCCGCTACCTGTACGTCGCCGGCTTCGACTCGGGCGATCTCGAGCGGATCGATCTCGTCACCTTCGAGAAGACGGTGCTGTTCACCGAAGGCGGCGCGCTCCGGCACATCGTGGCCGACGAGCGCACCGGGCGGCTCTTCGTCTCGGACATGAGCAAGGACCTCGTCTGGGTCCACGACATGGCGACCGGCGCCACGACGAAGTTCGTCGACGTCAACAAGAAGCCGAACACGATCGACCTCACGCCGGACGGCAGGATGCTGTTCGTGAGCTGCCGCGGCGAGAACAACCCGAAGAGCTACTACCTCCCGGGACCTGAGTGGGGCTCGATACTTGTGATCGACACCACAACAGGACGCCCGCTTGACGCGCTCGTCGCGGGAAACCAGCCTACGGCGCTGGATGTGTCCGATGATGGGAAGCTACTCGTATTCAGTGACTTCCTCGACAACCGGCTTCGAGTCTACGAGATCCCGCCGCACGCGACGTTCGCAGCCGGCGGCGGAGGGCGGTTCGAGGCGCACAAGGCCGAGATAAGGAAGTAGGAGGATCGTGTGGGGGCGCTCAAGAAACTCGCAGGCGCGCTGCTGACCGCGGCGATCATCCTCCTCGTGGCCCGTGCGGTCGTGAGCTACCTCATCTTCATCCCCCGCGTGTCCAGTCCGGACGAGTACCAGGTGGCCCTGACCTACTACCAGGCACAGGGCTGGGGACTCAGCACGGTCGCGCGGAACATCCAGACGCCCGCCTTCAAGGCGGCCCAAGACGCCGACGGGCGCGAGATGCTCAACGACGTCTTCCTTGCGCACGGTCTCACGGTCCTCAGCCCGGAGACGTTCACCGGGCGCGACGGCGCGGACCGGGCGCGGTTCAAGGTCACCTACGTCTCTCGCTGGACAGGCCCTTCCGGAGAGCCGCCCGGACAGCGGGTCGAGACGCTGACGCTGATGCGTATACGCGGCGGCTGGTGGCAGGTGGAGAGCGTCACGCGCGAGCCGTGACGCCCCGGCGTTTCGCGCGCCGGCCCAACGCCGCCCTACGCCTCGTGCCCGCCGAAGCGGTTCCGCATCGCCTGGAGCAGCTTCCCGGTGTAGCTGGGGTCGTCCTCGGACTCGAGCCGGAACGCGAGCGCGTCACGGATGACGCGGTGTTCCACGCTGAGCGCCTCGGCGGCATCAACCGTCCACGCGCCCTCACCGGTGTGGCCGACTGTGCCCGAGACCGCTTCGAGTGACGGACCGAAGACCTCGAAGCCCTCGGCGAGCCAGCCGATGAGCCGAGACTCGATCACGCTGCCCCGGTTGTAGATCTCGGCCGCGCGCGCCAGGTCGACCTCGTACTCCGCCGCGTCAAGAACGGTGAACCCCTCGGCGATCGCCTGCATCATGCCGTACTCGATCCCGTTGTGGACCATCTTCACGAAGTGCCCGGCGCCGTGCCCCGGGAAGAATGCGTACCCGCCCGGCACCGCAAGGTCCCGCCACAGCCGCGTGAGCGCCTCGAAGTCCTCCTCGCGGCCACCGATCATCAGACAGGCGCCGTGACGCGCGCCGCCAGGACCGCCGGATGTGCCGACGTCGAGGAACCGCAGGCCGGCCTCGGCAAACCGGGGAGCGCGGTCGCGCGTGTCGCGCCAGAACGCGTTGCCGCCATCGATCACGATGTCGCCATGCTCGAGGACCGAGGTCAGCCCGCCCTCGCCGAAGAGCATCCGCTCCGTCGCCTCGCCTGCGGGCAGCATCACCCACACCACGCGGGGCGGCTCGAGGAGCGCGGCGATCTCGGCCGGTGTGCGGGCGACCTCGAGCCCCTCGGCCGCCAGGGTCTTGGCCACCGAAGCCGTGCGGTTGTAGCCGACCACCCGCCACCCCTGATCGAGCAGGTTGCGCGCGATGCCGGCGCCCATGCGGCCGAGCCCGACGACGCCGATAGCCGGCGCGGGGCCCGCGGTCCCTTCAGCGATCGCGAGAGCCGCCTTCTCGGCCACGGTGGGTGAGTCCGGGTCATATCGCTCGAGCGGAACGGCGCCTTCGGCCCACGCGCGGGTGACGGGATCGATGAAGCGCCACATCGCGGCGACCTCGTCGGTGGAGACGAAGAGCGTCTGGTCGCCTCCGATCGCATCGAGCAGGAGCTTCGCGTACTCCTCCACGTACTGGACCTTGTCCACGTGCTCGTAGAGGAAGAAGGTGAACTCGCGCTGCTCGAGCCCCCGGTCGAAGCCGGGCCGCTTGGCCCAGAACCGGATGCGGATCGTCTCGTCCGGCTCCATCTGGAACGTCACCGCGTTCTCGTACACGTCCGCGCCGGCGCACAGGCACGCCTCGGCACGCTTGAACGTGACAGTGATCTCCTTGAGCGCCGGGCCCATCCGCTTACCCGACTCCATCATCACCGGCACACCGCCCCATCGAGGTCCGGACAGCGTCGTCTCGAGGCGGAAGTACGTCTCGGTCTGAGAGCCCGGCGCGACGCCCGCGATGTCTCGGTAGCCCGCGTGCTGCGCCCGGTACGTGCGATGCCGAACGGCCTCCACGTCGAGCGGCTCGAGTGAGCGCAGGAATGCGAGCCGCGCCTCTCGGATCGCATCGGCGGACAGGTCACGCGGGCGCTCCATCGCGACGAGAGCGAGCATC
>CAYYLR010000109.1:0-5292 GCA_964472485.1 uncultured Coriobacteriaceae bacterium | reverse complement strand
TTGTCAGCGTTGAGCTTGCTGTCGAACGTCTCCTTCGTGGCGAGTCCGGCTACGACACCCGCCAGGTAGCTGCCTTCCTCCTCCTTGAACAGGAGCGACACGGCGTTGGCCGGCACCCCATCCATGTACTCCTGGTCGACACCACCGAAGTAGGTGTCAGAGTACTGGGGCGCCATCTTGACGACCGCATCGGTCATCAGGAAGCCCACGGCGAAGATCGGACTGTAGCCCGCAGTCGCGAGCTGGTCGATGTTGGTCTCGTAGTCCGTGATCTCCTTGGACTCCAGCACCTGGATCTTGACGCCGAGCTCGGACTCCGCCTTCTTGAGACCCTCGTACGACAGATCGTTGAACGACTTGTCACCGAGTCCGCCGACGTCGGTGACCATCGCAGCCATGACTTCGGTCGTGGGCTCTTCGGTCGTCGGCTCTTCCGCGGGCTCCTCCTGCTGCGCGCAGCCTGGCACGACCGCGAGGACGAGTGCGAATGCCAACAGGACCATGAAGAACGTGCTCTTCTTGCTTTTCACGCTGCGATCCGCCTCCTTCATACAGATACTGGGCACGCCGCATACATTCTTACCCGTAACAGGTTTGTGTCTAGCGGGTGAACCGAGCTCGGCCGGCGCTAGCGCAAACGAGCGCGCGGGTGCGTGGTGAGGTACTCCTCGCGGATGTGCTCGCGATCGACGTGCGTGTAGATCTGCGTCGTCGCGATGTCGGCGTGGCCGAGCATCTCTTGAAGCGCGCGAAGGTCGGCGCCGCCCTGCAGCATGTGCGTGGCAAACGAGTGGCGGAGCGTGTGCGGGTGCAACTCGAGCCCGACCCGCGCGCCGTACGTGCGAACCATGCCGAACACCGCCTGACGCGTCAGCCGTCCCCCCCGGCAGTTCACGAACACGGCCGACGGACTCTGCCGGACCGTGCTCTTCTTCGCCCTCAGGTACGGGCGGCCGCGTGCGAGATAATCACGTGCCGCGTCGGCGGCGGCGCCCGAGATCGGCACCAGGCGCTCCTTGCCTCCCTTGCCCAAGACGCGTATCGCGCCCGCCTCGAGATCGATGTCCCGTACGTCGAGCCCCGTGAGTTCGCTCACCCGCAGCCCGCACCCGTACAGCAGCTCGAGCGCCGCGCGATCCCGAAGCCCCGATGGCTCCGCCGGGAACGGCTGCGAGAACAGCCGTTCCAGGTCCTCGATCGAACAGACCTCGGGCACCCGTGCGGGGACCTTCGGGAGCGCCAGGTCGACCGTCGGATGATTGTCGGTCCGGCCCTCCCGGACCAGGAAGCTGTGGAAGCTCTTGACCGCCGCGACCTTACGCTCGACGGTACTCGGCGCCAGACCCCGCTCACGCAGCGCCGCGATGAACGAGACGACGTCATCCCGTGTCGCCGCCACCACGGTCGCACCGCGGCCGTCGAGATGGCCGACGTACGTGGCGAGGTCACCTGAGTACGCCGAGACGGTATGCTGGGACGCACCCCGCTCGACAGCAAGGTAGCTGAGGAACTCGTGGACGAGTGGATGACCCATGGACCCATGCTAACGATGCGCACAGAGGAGCGGTATCGGTGTTTCGACGAACGGTCGGCGCTACGCGACCACCTCGAGCGGCGCGTACGGCAGACCGTGCGCCACGGCGACGGGCTCATACGTCAACCGCCCCGCGTGGACGTTGACGCCCTTGGCGAGTGCGCCGTCATCGGCCACAGCCCTCCGCCATCCCTTGTCGGCCAGCGCGAGCGCGTAGCGGAGCGTCGCGTTCGTGAGCGCCAGGGTCGACGTGCGCGGCACGGCGCCCGGCATGTTGGCGACACCGTAGTGCAACACACCGTCGACCATGTACGTCGGGTCTGCATGCGTGGTCGGACGTGTCGTCTCGATGCAGCCGCCCTGGTCGACTGAAACGTCGACGACGACCGATCCCCGGCGCATGTTCGGAAGCATGTCGCGCGTCACCAGCCACGGCGTCTTGGCACCCGGCAGCAGAACGGCGCCAATCACAAGATCGGCGGCATAGACCGCCTCTTCGATGTTATGCGCGTTGCTGTACAGCGTGCGGACACGGTTGCCCCAGATCTCGTCGAGATAGCGCAGCCGGTCGAGATTCACATCCATGATCGTGACATCGGCGCCCATGCCCATGGCGACGTAGGTCGCGCTCGTGCCGACGACGCCGCCGCCGAGCACGACGACCTTTGCCGGCAGCACTCCGGGAACGCCACCCATCAGGACACCACGGCCGCCATTCGGCTTCTGCAGGTACGCCGCGCCCACCTGCGCGGCCATGCGCCCGGCAACCTCGGACATCGGCGCCAGTAATGGCAGCGCGCCGCTCGGCAGCTCCACGGTCTCATACGCGATGCACGTCGCGCCTGACGCGATCAGCCCTTCGGTCTGCGGGAGGTCCGGAGCGAGGTGCAGGTAGGTGAAGAGCACCTGTCCCTCCCGCAACATCGCGATCTCGCCCGCTTGCGGCTCCTTGACCTTCATGACCATCTCGGCCCGCGCGAAGACCTCACCGGCGCTCGCCACGAGCTCGGCGCCGACCGCCGTGTAGTCCGCGTCCGCGAACGACGAGCCCTCCCCGGCAGACGCCTCCACCAGCACGGTGTGCCCGTGCTTGATGAACTCCCGTGCGCCGCCAGGGGTCATCGCCACGCGGAATTCGTTGTTCTTGATCTCCTTGGGCACACCGATGATCATCGCATCCTCCTTGTATGCAGTGCGTTCAGGTGACTCACGGCATCGCGACCAGCTCGCCGGCGGCCGCAGCGGCCGCGAAGAAGACCGGGTCCTCATGTTCAGAGCGGCCCATCGTCCGAACGTTGATACCCACGGCAGCCGGAAGATCCCTGACGCGCACGCGCCGGCACGTATGCACGGAGCATACCCCAGTATCCGAAAGCGCGCTGTCGATCACCTCGTCTCGTTCGTCGTCGAAGACTGGGACCGCCACCTCGACGGAACGCAACGTCACCCGCATGAGCGCGACGATTGTCTGGTGACTGACCGGGACGTGCCGCGGACGCGGATCCGTCAGTGACAGCCGAAGCGCCGCGATCGGCCGTCCGCCGAGCGCGCACACGGCGTTGAGCGCCTCTCCCTGCGCGACGCCGCCATGCCCGAATGGTGTCGCCGTGCCCGGGATGCCCGGACCGATCGCGACGATCGCCGCATCGCACCCGAGGGCGTGCCGGGCCGCCAGCAGCCCGGAGTGGAGCGTCACCGCCTCGTGCAGCCCGCCGAAGGCCTGGCCGCACGTGATCGTCTCGTCGAGAAGCCCCGCGGCGAGCAGATCGGGAACGAGGCGCGAGACCGGAAGCGCGAGCGCCGCCCCGTCGGTCATCACGTACGCGACCCGCGCGTCAGGCGCGCGCTCCTTGATCGCTGCCGCCGCATGAGCGACCTGACTGTGAAGGCCGCAGCAGACGACCGGCATGCCCGCCAGCGAATCGGCCGCGGCCATCGTCGCGTGATGCGGGCTGACCGGCTCCTCGATGGCCGTCACCTCGCATTGAAGCGGTGTGTAACGGAGCTTGATGATGTGCCCCTGCGCACGGTCGTCAAACGCCACGCCTCCCGTGTCCCGGGCGACGATGAAGTGCTCGCCGCCGGTGCCCAGACCGAGGTCGACCGCGGTGGTGTTGCACAGCACCCGATCGCCGGGCGAGACTCGGCCGCAGAGCGCCGGGAATACGACCGCAACCCCTCGACCCCCCTCCGCGCCGAGGTCCACCTCTACGCGCTGCACGTCGCTGCGTTCGGCGACCATGGCCGTGACGCGTCCCCACACCAGCCGCATCGCGCTACTCCGCCGCGACCGCGACGACCGCGACGAGCAGGTCTGCCAGGCGCTCGAGTTCGGCGATGGCGAGGGTCTCGCCGGTGCTGTGCACCGAACTCATGCCGGACGACAGTACGAGGGTCGGGATGCCGAGCGAGGAGAGCACGTTACCGTCGCTGCCGCCGCCGGTGGTGAAGCATCGCGGCGTCACCCCGATCCGGTCGCACGCCGCCTCCACGAGCGCGACCGCAGGGGCGTCACGACCAAGCGAGTACCCCTCGTAGGCGAGCGTCCATTCGACGGAGACCGTGCCGCCGGCGTCTTCCGCGGCGCGGGTCATCGCCTCGTGCATCGCAGAGCGCACCGCCTCCACACGCGCGCGGTCGAGCGATCGGCATTCGCCGGTCACGACGCACTCGGGCGCCACGACGTTCGTCGCGCTCCCGCCCGCGATCGTCCCGATGTTCGCCGTGGTCGCTTCATCAAGGCGGCCGAGCCGCGTCCCGGCGATCGCGGCGGACGCCATGACGACGGCCGAGACGCCCTTCTCCGGCTCGACGCCGGCGTGCGCGGCACGCCCCGTGAACGTGGCGGCGAACGTATAGTGGGTCGGCGCTCCGGTGACGATCCCGCCGACGGATCCGTCGGCGTCGAGCACAAGGCACACGTCGGCATCGGCGTCCTCACGCGACAACGCCTTGGCCCCGACGAGTCCGTTCTCCTCGCCAACGGTCAGCAGGACCTTGAGCTGCGGGTGCGGGGAACCGCGCTCACGGGTACGCCGCACACACTCGATGATCGCCGCGATGCCGGCCTTGTCGTCTCCGCCGAGAACGGTCTGGCCGGCGGGGCGGACCATCCCGCCGTCGACGACCGGCTCGACACCCTCACACGGCTGCACGCAGTCCATGTGTGCGGAGAAGGCGATGCGCGGTCCGGGGGCGGTACCGGGGAGCACCGCGATGAGATTGCCGGTGTCCGATCCGGTGACGGCCGCGGCGTCGTCAGTACGCACGATACAGCCAGCGGCTTCGAGAACCTCGGCGACGTACCGGGCGACGCCGGACTCGCGTCCGGTGGGACTGTCGATCCGGACCAGGTCGAGGAAGGTGGCGAGCACCCTGCTCACGTGCGTCACGCCCGGCGCTTGGCGCGGTGCGCCACCGCGGCACCGATGAAGTCCCGGAACAGCGGCGCCGGACGGGTCGGGCGGCTCTTGAACTCCGGGTGGCCCTGCATGCCCGCGAACCACGGGTGGTTCGGGAGTTCGATCATCTCGACCAGCTGACCGTCCGGCGACTGGCCACTCGGCCGCTGGCCTGGTCCGGGCAGGCCGCCTTTGCCGCCCTTTCCGCTCTGGCCTTTTTGGCCTTGTTGCGTTTGACCTTTTTGAGATTGTCCTTGCTGCTCACCCGGTTGTTGCTGCCCATCGGTCTGCTGTGCATCCGGCTGCTGACCATTCTGACCTTTACCTTGTTGCCCTTGGCCTTTCTGACCTTTTGAC
>CAYYLR010000108.1:308-5321 GCA_964472485.1 uncultured Coriobacteriaceae bacterium | reverse complement strand
GTGACCGGCCACAGCTACATCGTCTACGGACCGCTTGCCGCGGGCGCGACCTCCCTCATGTTCGAGGGTGTCCCAACCTACCCCGATCCGGGGCGTTTCTGGAGCGTTGTGGAGAAGTATCGCGTTAACGTCTTCTACACGGCGCCGACAGCGATCCGGGCGCTCATGCGACACGGAGCCGGGTGGCCGCAGCGCTACGACCTCTCGTCGATCCGCCTGCTCGGCACCGTGGGCGAGCCGATCAACCCCGAGGTGTGGATGTGGTACCACGAGACGATCGGTCGCGGGGAGGTCCCCATCGTCGACACGTATTGGCAGACCGAGACCGGCGGGTTCATCATCACGCCCTTCCCCGGAGCGACGCCACTGAAGCCGGGTTCCGCGTCGTGGCCCTTCTACGGCATCGTGCCCGAGGTGGTCAACGAGGACGGGAGCAGGGCCGAACCCGGCAAGGGCGGTCTGTTGACGATCAAGGAACCCTGGCCGGGCATGCTCCGTGGCACATGGGGTGACCCGGACCACGCTCGCATGCGGGAGGTGTACTTCGAGCGCTTCCCCGGCCGCTACTTCACCGGAGACGGCGCCCGTGTCGACGAGGACGGCGACTTCTGGCTCCTTGGCCGCGTGGACGACGTCATCAACGTGAGCGGGCACCGTATGGGCACGGCGGAGGTCGAGAGCGCGCTGGTCAGCCACGAGAGCGTGAGCGAATCGGCGGTCGTCGGCTTCCCGCACCCGGTGAAGGGTGAGGGGATCCACGCCTTCGTCGTGTTGCGCGACGGCCATGTCGCCTCCGATGACCTGGCCACGATCCTCTCCGGGCACGTCCGCAAGCTGATCGGGCCGATCGCCAAGCCCGACCGGATCCAGTTCGCGCACGACCTGCCGAAGACGCGGAGCGGCAAGATCATGCGTCGCATCCTGCGCAAGATCGCGGCCGGGGAACGGGATATGGAGGCGTTCGGCGATCTGTCGACGCTTGCGGACCCGAAGGTCGTGAAGGACCTGCTCGCCGGCGTGTAGCGCTCGAGCGCGCCGGATCCCAGGGCTACACGGCGTTCGCCGCGTTGGTGAGCGGGCATGTGAGTGAAGCGCGCAGGACGTCGGGGCGCGGGGGTGCGCCTTCGGCATCGATCAGGTCGAAGGTGTCGTCGGCGACACCGGCGTCGGTCGCAGCCACCGCGTGGCGGATCTCGAATCCCTCGCGCTCGATCGTGAGTGCGAGGTCGTGGAGCAGCCCCACGCGGTCACTCGCGCGGACTCGCACCGGGGTGGTGTACACACCGCGTTCGCCGATATCGATCATCGGTGCGCGGATCGGCGTGCACGCCGGAGCCGGATAGTGGCGACGCCGTTCAGCGAGCCGGGTCTCAAGGTCGAGCGCGTCACGTGCCACCGCGCCGAGCAGCCGCTCGAGCGCGGCCCACGTGGACGGGTCCACCGGGGCGAGTGTGGCTGAGCTCACGACGAACGTGTCGATCGCGATACCGCCATGGGCGGTGAACGCTTCGGCTGAGAGCACGTCGAGTCCTGCGAGCGCGAGCACGCCGGTCAAGCGGGCGAACAGACCCGGCCGGTCGCGGGTCACGATATCGACTGTCCAGGTGTGCTCGGCGCGACCTGCCGTGACGCCGAACGCGACGCGTCCGGTGGGCCCCGGGCCGGCGATCGAGCTGACGAGCCGGGCGTCGTGCAGTACCTCGGCGGACGAACGGGTGGCGAGATAGCGCAGCGGCGCTTGCTCCGCGAAAGCGATCACGCTCCGCGATGCCCCGACCGCCTGCGCGTCCCGCACCACCTGCGCGCGCGTCGACTCGGCCGCACGGAGGATGCCGGCGCCGTCGGTGTCAGGCGAGAGCGCGACCTCGAGCTTCACCGCAAGGTCGCCGACGAGCGCCGCTCGCCAGGAGTCCCAGACGTCCGGACTGGTCGCTTGCATGTCGGCGGCCGTGAGCAAGAACAACGGGCGCACGAGGGACGGGTCGCCGAGCCGGGGCGCGGTCCGCAAGACGACGTCCTCTTCGGAGAGGTCGCAGTGCGTGGCGACCTCGGTGAGCAGGAGGTGCTCGCGGACGAGCGTCGCGGCCACGCGGGCGTCCGCATCGCCGAGGCCCGCGCGCGTCGCGCTCTCGTACGCCATGACTGAACCGCGCTCAGCGTGCCCCGGCCCGGCCGCCCGCTTGCCGGCGTCATGCACCAGCGCCGCCAGAGCCAGCGCCGGACCGTGACGGCCGAGAGGAACGGGGTCTCCGTCCGCCCCGGGTCGCGCGAGCAGCGTGAGCGTGCGCAGGCAGTGTGCGCCGACGGTGTAGCGGTGCGAGAGGGCGGGTCGCCTGAGCGACATCAGCCGACCGAAGCCGGGAGCCAGGTCCTCGAGTCCGCCGAACCAGGCCGCGCGCTCCAGAGCCGGGAGTGCCGCCGGACCGCGTTCTGCGGCGCGGACGAGATCCGGCAGGCCGAGTGAGCCCACAGAGGGCCGCGGCTCACGACCGAGTCGCGCGCGCACCGCGAGCAGCGTGTGGTGCACGGTCTCGAGAGCGCGCTGCGCCGCGTCCGCGTCGATCCGCGCCGCCTCGGCGTCATCCGGTCCGAGTACGTTCTGACCGCGGCCGGCAGCACGGTGCAGTCGCCACCGTGCCGCCGTCACGTCGTCCTGCGCGGTATGGAGCGCGTCGAGCTCGGCAGCCGTGAGCGCGCCGGCTGCTACCAGCGCGCCCGGATCGGCCTGCGGTCCGCCGGTCAGGACCGCGGCATGCCACACGAACTCGTCGAGGTCACGCTGGCCACCCGCGGACTCCTTGAGGTCCGGTACGAGCAGGTACGGCGAACCGGGTCGCTCCCTGCGCAGCAGCGCCGAACGGATCCGGCGCGCATGCCGGTTGACCGACTGGAACGTGCGCGAGAGCGTCTGCTCCGCGAGGCCGGCGTCACCGCAGACCATGCGGGCGGTCAGGAACGCGGTCAGGATCCGGGTGTCCTCGCGTACCGCCGCCGCCTGATCGGACGGTGACCGCACCTGATGGCCCACCGCCAGTCCCGCGTCCCAGAGCGGGTAGATGAGCGCACGGACGAGCGATTCGAGCCGCGCCGGAGGGGCGGTGGACACGATCAGCAGGTCGATGTCCGAGTGCGGCAGCAGTCGTCGCGCCCCGTACCCGCCCAGGGCGAGGATCGCGAACGGGGTCGCGGCCAGGGCCGAGGCCGTCCCGGCGAGTGCCGAGACGGCTTCGTCAGTGCGCGCCGCGAGTTCACGCGCGGACGCGGTGCCCGGCCTCTCAGCGGCAGCGATCCGGCTCCGCTCCGCGAGGTAGCCTGTGAGCTGCTCGACGACCATCGTCCACGTGCTAGAGCGCGTCCGGGCCGCGTTCGCCGGTTCGGATACGCACGGCTCCTTCGCAGTCGTAGATGAACACCTTGCCGTCGCCGATCTTGCCCGAGCGGGTGGCCGCGACGATCGCCTCCTCGGCGCGTGAGGCCATCTCATCGGTGACGACCACTTCGATCTTCACCTTCGGCACGAAGTCGACGGTGTACTCGGCGCCGCGGTACAGCTCGGTGTGGCCCTTCTGGCGACCGTATCCCTTGACCTCGTAGGCCGTGAGTCCCGCCACACCCAGCTCGCCCAGCGAATCCTTGACCGCTTCAAGGCGGTGCGGCTTGATGACCGCTTCTATCTTCTTCACGGTGTCTCGCTCCTTCGTCCGTTAGCGTTTCCGTTACCCGCAGCCGTCACAGCTCGTACCCGGCCTCAGCGTGCTCGCTGGTGTCGAGGCCCGCCTCTTCGGCGCTGGCGTCGACGCGCAGGCCGATCGTAGCGTCGATGATCTTGAAGAGGATGAGACTGACCGTGAACGAGAAGGCGATGGTGGCCACGACCCCGATCGACTGCTCAAGCATGAGGCCCCAGTTGCCGGCGGCGAGGAGACCGTCGGCACCGGCGGCGTTGATGGCCGTGGTGGCGAACACGCCGGTCAGCAGCGCGCCGACGGTCCCGCCGACGCCGTGGATGCCGACGACGTCGAGCGCGTCATCGAAACCGAAGCGCGACTTCAAACCCAGGCCGAGGTAGCAGGCGACGCCCGCGATCAGACCGATGATGATCGCGGCACCCGGCGTGACGAAACCGGCCGCCGGCGTGATACCGACGAGACCCGCGACCGCGCCGGAGGCGGCGCCGAGCGTGGTCGCCTTGCGGTGGCGGATCCACTCGGCCGCAAGCCAGGACAGCATCGCGGAGGCCGCGGCGAGGTGCGTCGCGAGGAACGCGGTGCCGGCAAGCTCGTTGGCTGCGAGTGCCGAACCAGCGTTGAAGCCGAACCAGCCGAACCAGAGGATGCCCGCGCCGAGCACCGTCATCGGCAGGTTGTGCGGGGCGAAACCGGCGCCACCGCCACGCCGTTTCCCTACCGCGATCGCGCCGGCGAGGGCGGCGGCCGCGGAAGCGATGTGGACGACGGTGCCGCCGGCGAAATCGAGCGCGCCGCGTTCCATGAGCCAGCCCCCGCCCCACACCCAGTGCGCGAGCGGGGAGTACACGAGGATGACCCAGAGGCCCGCGAAGATCGCGTACGCGGAGAACTTGATGCGCTCGGCGAACGCTCCGGTGATGAGGGCCACGGTGATCACCGCGAACATCCCCTGGAACGCAGCGAACACCGGGGTCGGGATCGTGCCGGTGACCTGCCCGACGATACCGCTCAGCCCGACGTGGTCGAACCCGCCGATGAGCGTGCCGAGACCACCCTCCGTGGGACCGAATGCGATGGTGTAGCCCACGAGCGCCCAGAGCACCGAGACGAGGCCGATGGCGAAGAAGCTGTGCATGGTGGTTGACAGCACGTTCTTCGACCGCACGAGTCCGCCGTAGAACAGGGCGAGGCCCGGTGTCATGAACAACACCAGGGAGGCGGACACCAGGATGAAAGCGGTGTCCCCGTAGTCGATTTCAGGCATGGTCCCTCCTTGCTATTCCGGTTGACGGGTGTGTTCAGCCTAGGAGGGCTGTGTTTCGGC
>CAYYLR010000108.1:0-298 GCA_964472485.1 uncultured Coriobacteriaceae bacterium | reverse complement strand
GTTGCCCGGCCGTGTCGTTCGACGAAAACCCATGTTGCGCACCCGGGTACAATGGTGTGTTGCGTAGCGATGGTCCTGTTCCCGCGGCGGAAGGTCTGCCCCCGAATGTCTCTCGATCACATCGCCGTCCGCGGCGCGCGTGAGCACAACCTCAAGAACATCGATCTCGACATCCCCCGCTACCGGCTCGTGGTCATCACCGGGCTGTCCGGCTCCGGCAAGTCGTCGCTCGCGTTCGACACCATCTACGCGGAGGGTCAACGACGCTACGTCGAGTCGCTGTCCGCGTACGCCCGGC
>CAYYLR010000107.1:0-5406 GCA_964472485.1 uncultured Coriobacteriaceae bacterium | reverse complement strand
CCCTGTCGCTCAATGAGGAGGAGATGATCGGTGTCAAGATCATCGCCAAGGCGCTCGACGAGCCGCTCAAGCAGATCGCGGCGAACGCCGGCTTCGAGGGCTCGGTCGTCGTGGAGAAGGTCAAGGCACTGCCGAAGGGTGAGGGTCTGAACGCGGCGTCGGGCGAGTACGGCGACCTGCTCAAGATGGGGGTCATCGATCCCGTGAAGGTGACGCGGACCGCGCTTCAGAACGCGGCGTCGATCGCGAGCCTCATCCTGATCACTGAGACGACCGTCTCCGACATCCCGGAGAAGAAGGACGACATGGCCGCCGCCGCGATGGGCGGCATGGGCGGGATGATGTAGCACCCGGACTTCCGTCCGATGTGCGTAGCCAGCGGAGCCCCGGTTATCCGGGGCTCCGCCCGTTCGTCGTTCGTCGCACGGCCTCCCGCTCGCGGTGCCGGAAAGGACTACAATGTGACCACGGCACACACGAGGGGACGGGTGACATGGACGCTGGGTTCATCACGCAGTGGAACCGGCTCAAGCAGGAACACACCACAGACCGGGATCAGGCGAACAACTACGGGTGCTTCAACGTGGAGGCCTGCCGGAACTACAACTACGTGTACAACGCCCGCGGCTGCATCAGCTGCCACAACTGCGACACCACCATCGAGTGCGTGCAGTGCGTCGACTGTCGCGACTGCGCGTACTGCGTCGGTCTCAACGGCGCGCGCTTCCACATCCTCAACACCGAGTACACCGAGCAGGAGTACTACGACCGCCTGCGTTCACTTGGCATCGACTGGAACGTCGAGGCGTTCGATCCGCTGGACCCGTACGCGTCCCTGTAGCGGCTTCAGCCAGTGCGCTCGGCCGCGCCGCGGTTACAGGACGCCGGCGCCCTCGAGCACGAATCGCCCGCCGAGGTAGAGCAGGAACAGCGCGCACGTGCCCATCACCACGCGGTACGGCCGCTCGGCGAGCAGGCCCCGCCCACGCGACACGGTCGTGATCACGAAGCCATACCAGGCGATGTCGGCGAGTTGATGGCCGACGAAGAACGCGACCACGCCGATCACACCGATCGCTAGGCCGTCGCTTGCCAGCTTGACGCCGATCGTCGCCCACCAGAGTGTCCAGTACGGGCTCGAGAGGCTCATCACCATCCCGTGTAACACGGGGCCGAGCGTGGACTCGGTCGCACGTGCGGCGGGGTCCGGAATGATGGAGCCGTCGATGGCGCCACGCAGCAGCCCTTGGCCCATCCACACGAGCACCGCGCCCCCGGCGAGCGCGAGCACGGTGGCGACGGTAGGCAACCTGAGCACGGATTGCAGCCCGAACGCGAAGCCCACGAGCAGGAGGCCCTCGAGTGCCGCGTGCCCCACGAGCATGAGAGCGGCGGAGAGCGGGCCTCTTGTGAGCGTGCGGGTGATGGTCACCGTGAGATAGGGTCCCGGCGCCATCGCGCCCGACAGACCGACGACGAACGCCGAGGCGCCAAGCGTCAGCGCGCCGGTGAGATCGGCGCTCACGGCCGGCGCCGCTTCGAGCGGCGCGCCTGGCGGGTGGAGTCCGTCTGCCCAAGCATGGTGGTATAGTAGCGCAGCGTCGGCCGCCGTCCGCCGGCCGCATCCCCGGAAGGAGCACGCGATTGTCCCTGTCCATCGGCATCGTCGGACTGCCCAACGTGGGAAAGTCGACGCTGTTCACCGCGCTCACGCGCCGGCAGGTCGACGCCGCGAACTACCCGTTCGCGACCATCGAGCCGAACGTTGGGCTCGTGCCGGTGCCCGACCCTCGGCTCGACCGGCTCGCGGGGCTCGTGAGGCCGGAACGAGTCGTGCCGGCGACGGTTGAGTTCGTCGACATCGCGGGACTCGTCAAGGGTGCCAGTGAGGGCGAGGGGCTCGGCAACCAGTTCCTCGCCAACATCCGCGAGTGCGACGCGATCGCCGAGGTCGTGCGCTTCTTCGGCGACCCGAACGTCATCCACGTGGATGGACGGATCGACCCGGTGGGCGATGTCGAGACGATCAAGACGGAACTCGTGCTCGCCGACCTCGGCACGCTCGAGCGGGCCCTTCCGCGGCTGGAGAAGGACGCGAAACGCGAGGCCACGCTCGCCGCGAAGCTGGCGGTGGCGCGGCGTCTGCACGACTGGCTCCAACGCGGACACCGCGCGCGCACGATGGAGATGACTCCTGAGGAGCGGACCCACATCCGCGACCTGCACCTGCTGACGATGAAGCCGATGCTGTACGTCGCCAACGTGGACGAGGGCGCTATCGGCATCCCGCTTGAGCCGATCGACGGGATCGACCCCGTGCCGATCTGCGCCCGGATCGAAGCCGAGATGGCTGAGCTTGACCCCTCCGAGCTTGCGGAGTACCTGGAGATGGAGGGCCTCGCTGAGCCGGGACTGAACGCGCTCGTCCGGGAGGCGTACCGGCTGCTCGGCTTGCACAGCTTCTTCACCGCTGGCGAGAAGGAGGTCCGCGCGTGGACTGTGCGCGTCGGTGCGAAGGCGCCCGAGGCGGCCGGGGTCATACACACCGACTTCGAGCGCGGATTCATCAAGGCCGAGGTCATCTCGTTCATCGACTACGACCAGCTGGAGACCGAGACCGCGGCGCGGGCGGCGGGCAGGCTGCGCGTCGAGGGCAAGGAGTACGTCATGGCCGACGGTGACGTGGTGCACTTCAGGTTCAATGTGTGATCCGGCGTCGTCATGACTGGCGGGATGGAGGTTCGGCGGTGGCATCCCGCCACGAGTTCGACAATCTGGGATGAACGCCTACAATACAGCTACCGGGGGCGTCGACTCCGCTCGGCGACCTGATCCGCGAATACCGTCACAGCTGACTTCAGACCAGGTGATCGCCCGTCAACCCGGGCGTGGAGCCTGGTCTTTGTCACATCGTGGAACAACCCGTACAGGGCCAGAAGAGCAGAGAGGCGGCGCGACAAGCATGGAGATCGAGATCGGGCGCGGCAAGACGGCACGACAGGCCTACGGATTCGACGACATCGCGATCGTCCCCAGCCGGCGGACGCGCGATCCGCGTGACATCAACATCACGTGGGAGTTCTCGTTCCGCGGGCGCGACCACACGTTCCCGCTTCCGGTGCTCGCCTCGGCGATGGACGGCGTCGTCGATCCCGCGTTCGCCGTCGCGCTCGGCAGGCTCGGCGGCCTGGCGGTCCTGAACCTCGAGGGCATCCAGACGCGCTACGCCGATCCGGCACCCCACCTCGACGCCATCGCGTCGTTCACGCGCGAGGAAGCTACGCGCAAGATGCAGGAGATCTACGCCGAGCCGGTCAAGCCGGAACTCATCACGCAGCGCGTGAAGGAGATCAAGGACGGCGGCGTGCTCGCGGCTGCGTCGCTCACGCCGCAGAACGTCGAGCGCTACATCGACGCGGCGCTCGCCGGCGGACTGGACATCCTCGTGATCCAGGGGACGGTCGTCTCCGCCGAGCACGTCTCGAGCTACGACAAGCCGCTCGACCTCAACACCTTCATCCGCGAGCTCGACATACCGGTCATCGTCGGCGGATGCTGCAGCTACCAGGGCGCCTTGCACCTCATGCGGACCGGCGCGGTCGGCGTGCTCGTCGGCGTCGGCCCGGGTCACGCATGCACCTCGCGCCGCGTCCTGGGTATCGGTGTCCCGCAGTGCACGGCGATCGCGGATGCGGCCGCCGCACGGATGCGTCACCTCGACGAGACCGGGACGTACTGCCACGTGATCGCCGATGGCGGCATGCGTACCGGCGGTGACCTCGCGAAGGCGGTCGCGGTGGGCGCCGACGCGATCATGATCGGCTCTCCGCTCGCGGCGGCGGCAGAGGCGCCCGGCCGCGGATACCACTGGGGTATGGCGACGTTCCATCCCGACCTGCCGCGCGGCACCCGCGTGTTCGCGGGCCAGAAGGGCACGCTCGAGGAGATCCTCGTCGGCCCCGCCCGCGAGAACGACGGGACGCTGAACCTTCTTGGCGGTCTGCGCACATCGATGGCGACGACCGGCTACGAGAACCTGAAGGCGTTCCAGAAAGCCGAGGTCATGGTCGCGCCCGCGCTGCAGACGGAGGGCAAGGTCCTCCAGCAGTCGCAGGGTGTGGGCATGGGCCGCTAGGGGAATCGCGTGACTGACTACCACAGTGGCCAGCCCTCGGTCCTCGTGCTCGACTTCGGGGCGCAGTACGCGCAGCTGATCGCGCGCCGCGTCCGCGAGGCGAGGGTCTACTCGGAGATCGTGCCGTTCGACATCCCGGCGGCCGAGGTGACACGCCGCGCTCCCGCCGCGCTCATCCTCTCCGGCGGGCCGGCGAGCGTCTACGCGGACGGTGCGCCGCACATGGATCCGGCCGTCCTTGACCTCGGCATACCCGTGCTCGGCTTCTGCTACGGCATCCAGGAGATGGCGCTCCAGCTTGGCGGCTCGATTCCCCGGACAGACATCGGTGAGTACGGCTTCGCCGAGCTCGAGGTCATCGGCGGCGGCGCGCTGCTCGCGGGTGTTCCGGAGCGGTCACGATGCTGGATGAGTCATCGCGACAGCGTCGGGACCGTCCCGCCGGGGTTCACGGTGACCGCGCGCACGGCCACCACCGCAGTGGCCGCGATGGAGGACGCGGTCCGGCGGCTGTACGCGACCCAGTTCCACCCCGAGGTCGCGCACACCGAGTTCGGACAGCACATCATCCGCACGTTCCTGCACGATATCGCTGGTATCCCGCCGGTCTGGACGATGGTGAACATCATCGACGAGACCGTCGAGCGGATACGCGAGCAGGTAGGCGGTGACCGCGTCATCTGCGGACTGTCCGGCGGCGTCGATTCGAGCGTGGTGGCGGCGCTTCTCCACCGCGCCATCGGCGATCAGCTGACGTGCGTGTTCGTCGACCACGGCATGTTGCGTCTCGAGGAGGCCGAGCAGGTCGTCCGCACGTTCCGCGACCAGTTCCATATCGATCTCGTCCATGTGGAGGCCGAGGAGCGCTATCTCGCGCTGCTCGACGGCGTCACCGATCCGGAATGGAAGCGCACGATCATCGGAGAGGAGTTCTGGAAGGTCTTCTTCGAGGAGGCCGAGAAGCTCGAAGGTGTGAAGTGGCTCGCCCAGGGCACGCTCTACCCGGACGTCATCGAGAGCGGGAACAAGACCGCCGCGAAGATCAAGAGCCACCACAACCTGATCCCGTTCCCCGAGGGCGTGCACTTCGAGCTGATCGAGCCGCTCAAGTCACTGTTCAAGGACGAGGTGCGCGCCGTCGGCTCCGAGCTCGGCCTTCCCGACGAGGTCGTGCATCGTCAGCCGTTCCCGGGGCCCGGTCTCGCCGTCCGCGTCATCGGCGCTGTCACGCACGAGAAGCTGGAGACGCTTCGGCGAGCGGACGCCATCAT
>CAYYLR010000106.1:0-5517 GCA_964472485.1 uncultured Coriobacteriaceae bacterium | reverse complement strand
AGGGGTTCCTGGATGGCTAAACCCGGTGGCGCTGCCGCCCTGACGGTCCGGAGCTGGGGGTTGAGCGCGTTGATGGCCGGCTTGCGGCCGGTGGGCTTGTAGAGCTCCGCCGCCTCGGCGTCGATCCGCGCCTTGACCTCGTGCGGGCTCACCCGCAACCCCGCGCTCGCGGCGTAGAGGCGCGCGATGATGTCATCGCCGTGCCCGCGCTCATCCTCGATCCCGGCCATCTCGTCGAGCCCGAATCCGAAGACGACGCGATACGCGAGCGGACTTACGCCACGCGTGATCTCGCCGAGCAGCCCGGGCCGCTCCGGACCCTCGAGCGCGCGGACGCTGACCTGACCGCCGTGCGCGCCCTCGGCCCGCTCGATGACCCAGCTCGCGCCGTCGTCCTCGAACACCAGGCGGCCGAGGCGGCCGTCGCCGCTCACGTGGTAACCCGCCTCGCGCTCGCGCTGCGTCGGGTAGCCGTAGAGAACGTGGCGAACGAGCGCCGTGAACGTCGACTTGCCCGCCTCGTTCGGCCCATGGACGACCGTGAGCCCGTCGGCGAGGTCGCCGAGCGTGTCGCCGAACAGCCGCCCGTAGCGGGCCGCCTCGACCCGTCGCAGCCTCACCGGTCATCACCCGCCGCCAGCCGGTCGAGTGCGAGATCGCGCGCCCGCTCCACGAGCGACCGCGCGTCGAGTTCGGGCACGTCGCGCGCGTCGAGCGTGCCCAGCACCTGACGCGCCGCCTCGGCAACGAACGTCTCGGCCGCCTCGGGGCTCGCGAGCAGCGCGTCGGTCATGCGGACGAAGTCGCCGGCGAAGTCCTCGCCCGCGCGCACCGCGTCGAGGTCGAGCGCGGGCCGGGTGCGGTCGAGGAGCCGGCCGACCCACACCCAGCCGTCGCGCTGGAGCCCGTCGGTGCGCACGTCGTCAAGGAGGTCGCCGAGCACGCCGGGACGCGCGAGCTCGGCATGCGCGGCGCTCCTGCCGGTGAGTTCGAGGCGCGCGATCACCGGCACGCCGTCGGCCTCGCGGGCCGCGGCGTCGATGGCCGAGCCGAGCGCGGCGCGCATCTCGTCGAGGCCCGCGGCCTCGTCGAGCGGAACCACGGCGCGCGTCCACAGGACCGCGGCCGTCGGCACGAACTCGCTCGCGACGCCGTCGTCTCCGAGCGTGACGAGCCGGCACCCGCGGGGCCCGGATTCGTTCGGGCTCAGGCCCTGCGCGCACCCCGGGTAGACGACCGGCGGGTCATCGGCGAGATCGCCGGGCAGGTGGATGTGCCCGAGCGCCCAGTAGTCCATGTGCGCGCCGCGCAGGTCGGCGAGCGAGCAGGGCGCGTACGGCTCGTGGCCCGGCTGACCGCCCACGTTGGCATGGAGCACACCGATCGCGAGCGGGTCGGACGGATCGCGCCTGAAGCCGAGCGCGAGGTTGCCGGTCTCGTTGGCGGTGCGGAAGGAGCGGCCATAGAGAGCGCAGAGCGTCTCCCCGTCGCGCTCGAAGGTGACGCGCTCGACCATGCGGTCGGAGAAGATGTGGACCTCGGCCGGCAGCGGCAGGTTGGCCGACCAGCCGCTCGACGGATCATGGTTGCCGCGCGCGACGAACACGCGGATACCCGCTTCAGCGAGGCGCACGCACGCGTCCCGGAACGCGAACTCCGCGCGCAACGAGCGTTCGGCGGCGTTGTAGACGTCGCCGGACAGCACGAGGAAGTCGACCTGGTTGTCCAGGCACGCCGAGACGAGCGCGCCGAGCGCGTCGTACGTGGACGCGACGAGCGCTTCGCGCACGCGCGGATCGGCGGCGTCCACACCCTTGAACGGTGCGTCGAGATGCAGGTCGGCGGCATGGATGAACCGCACGGCTCGGGTCACGGGCGCTCCCTCGGTAGCACGTCGTCGTGACGATGATAGCTGGTCGGTGTGACATCGGCGCCGCGGGGTTCGGGGCCGGCGCGCGGCATCGGCGCCGGGCGCGGCAGCCGGACGTCCGCTACCGCGTGTAGACCACGCCCGCGCCGGGATGGCACGGCCCGACGCAGCTGCCGCCGGACTCATCGCGGGTGAACACGATCGCGTCCCGCACGAGCGCCCGGTTGACCGGCGAACCGTGGCTGTCGTGGCACGCGGCGCAGCCGAAGCCACGCTCGCGGACGTGCAGGCCATGCAGCGGACCGGCGTCGACGTCGCCGAACCAGCTCGCCGCGGTCTGCGTGTCCTCGGCGCTCGTGAAGTACACCGACCGCTTGTGGCAGCCGTAGCACAGGAGCGCGCCGTCAGAGGGCACGGTGCCGCGGTACGGCCCCTTCAGGATCGGCGCGTCGGCCGAGGCGTGCGGACCGGCGACCGTGCCCGCGGACGCGCCGTGGCACGACGTGCAGTAGAGCACCGAATCGGGTGCCCAGGCGGGCGTGGCGGCGACGAAGGAATCGGGCTGGACCGAGGTGTCCACCGACGCCTCGATCGCGTGCACGCTCACGTTCTCCGCGCTCACGCGCTCAGCGATGTCCTTCGACCCCTCCAGCCCTGCGGCGTCCTGCGCGGCCGAGTGGCACTTGTAGCAGAGCTCGTACTCGTAGGCGACCGGCTTGGCGTCACCGTAGGTCGGTCCGCCGCTGCGCGTGACCGAGACGCCCCACGCGCCGAGGATCCGGCCGTAGACCGCCGGGGCGGCGGCGACCGTCGAGGTCGCTTCGTGGGCGTTGTGGCAGTCGGCGCACTCGACGTGGCGCGCGAACGGCGCGGTCTCCGTGGCCACGTGCGCGTCCTCGACCGCCCCGACCGGGTGGCGCGACGGACCGACGGCCCCGACGTCGGCGATCAGCATCGAGGGGGCCGAACCCGCGCGCTCGGCGCCCCCGGCCCAGAGGTCCTGCTGCGGGTACACGAACGCGGCGCCGGCGATGTCGTGCTGGTACACGCGGAGCGACGGCGCACGGGCGGCGTCCCAGCTCCCGCCGCTGCCGGCGACGATCTCGACGCGGCCGTCGCCGTCGATGTCACCGGCGGCAAGCGACCCGGTGCGCGCACCGGCGCCCGTGTCGTAGCGGAGCGGCGCGGCGAGCACCCCGCTGACGAGCTGGTCGACCGCGTCGTTTTGCGCAAAGACGTTGATCCCGCCGATGCCGGTCCCGCCGTCGACCGCGACAGCGAGCTCGGCGCCCGAGGTGCCGAGCGGACTCTGGCCCGGCAGCGCGTCGGCCACGAGCGTCGCGACCGGACGGGCGCCCGCGGGCGCGTCGACCGGGTACGGACCGCCAAGCCGCGTTCCCGAGGCGGAGAAGACGCCGACCTGGCCCGCGTCGGCGTACGCGACCGCGATCTCGATGCCGGCGGCGGCCGCGACATCCCCGACCGAGGGGCCGGTGAGCCCCGTCACCGCCGGGTCGGTCAGGAAGGACGCGACGTCGAGGTCGCCGGGCGTGGCCGACTCGGTGAGCACGTAGACGCGCGACGCGTCCGCGTCGGTCACGACGATCTCGAGGACGCCGCCACCGAGAAGCTCACCGGCGGCGAGGCCGCTCGGCTCGTCCCCGACGGGTATCGGCCCGTCGAGCCGCACGAGCGCGGCGCCGGTGACGTCCCACGCGAGCCGGAAGACCGAGAGCTCGCCCGCGTCCTCGTCGACCACGACGAGCTCCTTGCGCCCGCCGACGTCGGCGATCACGTCGGCGACGGCGATGAAGTCCGCGCGCATACCCGCCGGAAGCGCGAGCGACGCCGGACCGAAGTAGTCGGTCGTGAGCCCCTTGAGCGGATCGGCGACCATGAGCGTCACCGCCGCGGCTCCCGGATCGGCGACGAAGACGTCGGTCGACCCGTCGCCATCGGCGTCTCCCGCCGCCAGCGCGCCGGTCAGCCCCTTGGGCTGGTAGAACCGCGGCCCGACGATCGGCGCCCCGCCGGACGGGACCGGGTCGAGCGGCTCGCGGCCCCACACGCCGAGCGTGCCGAACGCCGGTGCGGTCGTGGCGTCGGGCGAGAACGCGGCGAGAAGCTCGAGGTTGCCGGCCGCGGCCGCCGGGTACTGCAGCGCCGCGAGGTCGGTCGACGCGTCGCCGTCGGCGGCGTGACAGTCGAGGCACAGCGCGCTGCCCTCACGTTCGAGCAGCGTCGCGATGACGTCACCCTCGCCGTCGTCGCGACCCATCGGGGCGTGACAGACCTGGCACTCGCCGACGAGACGCGACGCGTTCTGTCCGGCCCACTCGCCGGTGATCGACGTCTCGGTCGCGGACGCCGCGTGCGCCGAGGCGAGGTACCGCGTCTCGCCCCGGTAGGCGCCCCGCGCGCTGCCGTGGCAGGCGAGACAGAACGTGCGGTCGTTTGCGGCGACGGTCACGGTGGCCGCGATAGCCGGCGGCGCGATCTCCGAGACGATCAGCGGCGCGATCGGCGAGCCGTGACCTTCGTGGCACACCGAGCAGCGCACCTTCGTGCCGCTCGCCGGATCGGGGACCGCGAGGAAGTGCGGGGTCCGCTCGTAGATCGCGACACCGTCGAAGCGGCTCTCGGACCGCTCGACGTCGTGACAGGTCCCGCAGTACGCCGAGCCGGTGAACACCGGCGTCCCGTCCGAGGTGCGGGCCCGGAGCAGCGCCGCATACGGCTCGCCGCCCGCGTCCTTGTCCGCACCGTGGCTGTCGTGGCACGAGCTGCAGTACTTCACCGTGGGCCCGAACGGGCTCGCCTCCGGGGCCAGCGAGTGCGCCGAGGTCTCTTCGAACGCGCCGGCGACCGGGGTGCCGGAGCCCAGCGCGTCGATGTGATGACACGTGTAGCAGAGGGTGGTGTCGCCGCGACCGGCCGGAGCCGTGATACCGAGCGCCGAGCCGGTCATCTCCCAGCTCGTCGCATCCGCTCGGCCGAAGTCGCCACTCGCGGTGTGGCCGCGGTGGCACATGGCGCAGGTGTCGGGGGCGGTGCCCGTGGCGACGTGGGGCGGCAGCGCGAGAGCGGCGGCGGGGAGAGCGAGGAGCGCGGCCGCCGCAAGCGCGACGCCGGGCAGCACCCCCCGAACGATCCGTCCCGTACCCCTGATCATGTCACCGTCCCTGAGTGCCGAACCGCCGGCGCGCATGCCGGAGCGCTGGTCAGACCATACCGACGCCAGTATACGCCGCTCCGCGGCGCGCGTGATGACGCTCAGGCCCGCCGGTGCATGCCGGCGGGCCTGAGCGGTTGCACTCGGACGACCAGCGGCTACTGCGCGATGTAGTAGGCCGGTCCCTCGAGGGTGTACACGTGCGGGTACTTCGCGATCACGTCGTTCTTCTCGGCTTCAGAGGCCGTGAAGAAGTGCGTGCCGTTGGTCTTGTTGTAGAAGCGGTAGACGGTGAGCGAACCCGCGAGCTTGACCGGTGAGACCTTGTAGCTCTCGCCCTCGTAGGTGTAGATCGCCGGGTACCTGCGGATGATGTCGTCGCGCTCGGCGGCGGACGCGGTGAGGAAGTGGCTGCCGTGCCGCTTGTTATAGAAGCGGTACAGCGGCTGGGTGTTCGCCGCCGTGTTCATCGAGT
>CAYYLR010000105.1:0-5538 GCA_964472485.1 uncultured Coriobacteriaceae bacterium | reverse complement strand
CCGTTGTATGTGGAGTAGTAGTAGGCCGCGTCCTCCACACCGGAGACGGGCACCGGCTCGAACGCGTGCGTCAGACCGAGACCGAGGCGCCGCTCGCGGATCGACGTCTCGCTCACGCCGAGCAACCGGGCCAGGTACGCGTCGGCGAACCCGTCACGCTTGGCGCGCGCGAGCAGCTCGTCGGGCAGGCTTCCCGCCGAGCCGGCAGCGTCGGCTCGCGGTCCGGCACCACGCACGCCTGCCGCGCCCGCGTATGCGAGGACCTCCTCCTCGAGTGCTACGAGTTCGGCCATCTGCTCGATGAACCAGCGCTTGATGTGCGTACGCCGCTGCAACTCATCGATATCGGCGCCCTTCCGGAGCGCCTCGTACATGATCCACTGCCGCTCGCTCGTCGGCTCGGCAAGCATCGCCATGAGCTCATCAAGGCCGCGCTGGTTGAAGTCTCTCGCGAAGCCAAGGCCCATGCGCCCGTTCTCAAGAGAACGGATCGCCTTCTGGAACGCCTCCTTGTAGTGCTTGCCGATGGACATGACCTCGCCGACAGCGCGCATCTGGGTTCCGAGCTTGTCAACGGAGCCCTTGAACTTCTCGAACGCCCAGCGAGCGAACTTCACGACGACGTAGTCGCCCGACGGCGTGTAGCGATCGAGCGTGCCGTCTCGCCAGTACGGGATCTCGTCCATGGTCAGTCCGCCCGCAAGCCGGCTTGAGACCAGCGCGATCGGGAAGCCGGTCGCCTTCGAGGCGAGCGCGCTCGAGCGCGAGGTCCGCGGGTTGATCTCGATCACGACGATGCGGTCGGAGACCGGGTCGTGCGCGAACTGCACGTTGGTTCCGCCGATGACCTCGATCGCCTCGACGATCGCGTACGCCTGCTTCTGCAGCCGGTCCATGAGCTCCTGGGAGATCGTCAACATCGGCGCCGTGCAGTAGGAGTCGCCCGTGTGCACCCCCATCGCGTCGACGTTCTCGATGAAGCACACCGTGATCATCGCGCCGCTCGCGTCGCGCACGACCTCGAGTTCGAGCTCCTCCCAGCCGAGCACGGACTCCTCGACGAGCACCTGACCGACCATGCTCGCCTGCAGCCCGCGTGCGACGATCGTCCGCAGCTCCTCGATGTTGTAGACGATGCCGCCGCCGGTGCCTCCCATCGTGAACGCGGGGCGGATGACCACCGGGTAGCCGAAGTCGGCAGCGATGCGCTCTGCGGCCTCGACGCTCACCGCGGTCTCCCCGCGTGCGGTCTCGATCCCAAGGCGCTCCATGGTCCGCATGAACTCGAGCCGGTCCTCGCCGCGCTCGATGGCATCCGGACTCACGCCGATGATGCGGACGCCGTACTCGGCGAGCACGCCGCGGCGATGGAGCTCAAGCGAGAGGTTCAGCCCCGTCTGTCCTCCCAGGTTCGGCAGCAGCGCATCGGGCCGGGAGGTCGCGATGATCTCGATGATGGTCTCCACATCGAGCGGCTCGATGTACGTCTCATCCGCCATCACCGGATCGGTCATTATCGTTGCCGGGTTGCTGTTGACGAGCACGATCTCGTATCCGAGTTCGCGGAGCGCCTTGCACGCCTGTGTGCCGGAGTAGTCGAACTCAGCCGCCTGACCGATCACGATCGGTCCCGAGCCGATCACCAGAACCTTGCGGATGTCATCTCGACGGGGCATGGCGGCTCCTTGTCGCATGTGGATGCATGGATCAACGCGATGATGCGCTCCGGCCCATTCAACGGGAGTCGACGACCGATGGCAAGTACGCGGCACGGCCGCGCGAGCGGACAGAGAGCGGTGACGTTGGGTACGTAGCACCAGAAGGCCGGCGCGCCGGCACTCTCACGTACGACGCGCCCTGTACCCGACCGGAAGGAACGCGGACATGATGAGCGTCAAAGGAACCCGAACGGAACAGAACCTGTTGAAGTCGTTCGCCGGCGAGAGCCAGGCGCGCACGCGGTACACCTACTTCTCGAGCATAGCGAAGAAGGAGGGCTACGAGCAGATCGCCGCGCTGTTCATGGAGACCGCGGAGAACGAGAAGGAGCACGCCAAGGTCTTCTTCAAGTACCTCGAGGGCGGCATGGTGGAGATCACCGCGGCGTACCCGGCGGGCGTGATTGGCACGACAGCCGAGAACCTGCTCGCCGCCGCTGACGGCGAGCACGAGGAGTGGGGCGAGCTCTACCCGAGCTTCGCGGCGATCGCCGACGATGAGGGCTTCCCGGAGATCGCCACCTCGTTTCGGGAGATCGCCGAGGTCGAGGAGCACCACGAGGTCCGCTACCGGAAGCTGCTCGCACTCGTCGAGGGAGGCGCGTTCTTCAAGCGCGACACGGTCGTGCGCTGGAAGTGCCGCAACTGCGGCTATATCCATGAGGGACTAGAGGCTCCCGATCTGTGCCCTGCCTGCGCGCACCCGAAGGCCCACTACGAGTTGTTCTGCGAGCCGTACTAGACGACCCGGCGGGCCGTGCGGATCGGCCGTGCGGCCCGCCGATCGTCATCCTCGGCCTCCCCCAGAACCCGGCCGAAGGAAGGGCGACGCGCTGATCAGATGAACGAGATGTCCTCCGTGGAGACCACGACGACATATGCGCGCTCGATGTTGGAGTCCATGTCGGCGGGAACGAGGAAGAAACCTGGTCGACCGGGCTGGAAGCCGGTCGTAGTGCCGACAAGCACCTCGCCGTCGCGGAACTGCACCCGGATGCGCCGACCCACGGGCGGGTGTGCCGGATGGAACTCGTTCGCTTCGACGTGAGCGGGATCGCCATCGAAGTCCTTGACGAAGAAGAGCGCCTTGAGGTTCTGCGTCCGGATCTCAACCTGCGGCGCTTCCGGTGCGGCCCCGGTCTCCTTCACGTGGAAGACGTCCTTGTTGGGGAAGAAGTCCGCAGTCATCCCCTTGACCATCCGCCCATCAGCGTAGCGCGCGACGACCTTGTTCATACACCCCTCCGGTCAGCTGGGAACGCGAGACCCACCCCGTCCGTCATCCCCGATCATCCGACGGATACAGGATACACGAACGTGAATACCGCGTGGCGCTTCATATGCGCCACAAGCGCTCACACCTCGTAGTCGACCACCGCGCGTGTCCGGCGGACCGTGTTCACGAACTCGGCGACTGCGAGGTGCCCCGGATGCGCCTGATAGGCGTCGAGCGCCGCGCGGTCGGTGAACTCGCTGTAGAGCGCGAGATCGGCGGACGCGCCCGTCCGGCCGATGTCGATACCGACCTCGATGTGGAGCAGTCCGGGGATCGTCCCGGCGAGCGCCTCGAGCCGCACCTTGATCTCGGCCGCGCTGTCGGCCGCCGAGCGATCGCCGACACCGTCCTCGAGCGTCCAGAACACGATGTGCTTGACCAATCGCTCCTCCTTCACAGTCCGCGTGCGAATCGCACGATGGCGTCGGCGGTCTGGCGCTGCTGCTCCGCACGGCTGACGGCAGCCTCACCGTCGCCGGACTGGGGACCGTAGTCGCCGAACTGAGCGTGGTTGCCGCCCTCGATCACGGAGACGACGGTGTCGACCGGAAGCCGGCTGAGCGAGGCTTCGAACACCCCGGGCGGCGCCCCGTCACGCGTGCCGTAGATGCTCAGCACCGCAAGCCCCGAGTCAGACAGATCCGTGGATTCGGCCGAGTAGCTCGCGAGCAGCACGAGCCCGTCGACCGGCGCCGTGCCATCGCTCGCGAACTCAGCCGCCATCGCCCCGCCGAGTGAGTGGCCGCCGACCATCCAGCGCTCGATCCCGGGGTACGCCGCCATCACGCGTGCGGCCCGGCTGGAGCCGAACACGGCCAGATCGAGCGGCATCGGGACGATCACGACGAAGACGCCGTCCTGCGCGACACGGTCCATGGGAGGCGCGTACGCCGCGGGGTCGATCAGCCCACCCGGGTAGAAGACGAGCCCGACGCCGGTAGGTCGTGCCGACTCGAACACATACCAGCCCTCGGCCGTTCGTGCTTTCGCCGCCCGCTCGGCGATCTCCGGAAACGCGGGGTATCGCGCCAGACGCGTCCAGGCGACGAAGCCGAGCGATCCCGCCAGCAGCACGAAGGCGGCGGCGACGGAAGCCCACCGGGCGATACGCCGGCCAGCCATGTGAACCCCCCTGCCTCGTCGACCGGTCTCAGCCGGAGCATAGCGCACCACGACACCATGAAGGGCCCCGCCGTGACAGGGCCCTCCGTGGTGTCATGTCACGCTGCGGGCCTAACGCAGCCGATATCCCTCGGCGACACGGCGCGCCCTCAGGCCGAACAAGAGGGCGACGAACGCGGCGAGCAACAGCGGCAGCAGTTCAGCGCCGGTACGCGGAAGTGCGGCGGACCCGGTGGGAGTCGCGGGCTGGGCGGCGGCGGCCTGGATGATGAACGGTCCGAAGTGCGCCGTCGACGTCCAGTTGCCCGCTTCGTCAAGGGTACGCAGGTGCAGGTACCACGTGCCGGGCGGCAGCGCCGGGCTGACGATCGCTTCGACGGCGGTCGTGGCATCCATGATGTCGTCGGGCTGCTCCACGGGAACCTGGCTCCAGTGGAACGAGTAGCCGCGGAGACCTGAGTCGCTGTCGGACGCGTCGCGCAAGCGAACCGTGATGACGTTGGCGGTCGACGGCACGCCGATCGGATGCGACGAACCTCCAAGCACGGGATCGACCGGCTCGACCGCGTCAAGCCACACGTGGGCGGTGCGCGTGATCTCGGTGTTCTCCGCGCGGTCGATCGACCGGTACTCGATCACATGCTTGCCGGCGCCGGAGACGAGAATCCCATCGGCGGCGCTGTAGAGACTCCAGCCGATGGCTCCGTCCAGCTTGTACTCGGTGCGCTCGATCCCCGCGAGATACTCCCCGGTGCCCGCGAAGTCCTCAGCGGTCAGGCGTACGGTTAGCGCATCGCGGCGCTGCCAACCGGCGGGCGCGTCATCGGTGGTCACCGGCGGCAGCGTGTCGCGGTTAGCGACGTTCAGCGTCACCGTGATGTAGTCCGAATACAGCTCGCCATCGAACGCGCGATACGTGAAGGTGACGATGCCCCGGAACTCCGGCAGCGGTGTGTAGGTGAAGCTGCCGTCGTCGTGGAGGTCAAGCAGGCCGTTCTCGGGACCGGTTCCGAGAACCGCGATCAGGGAATCCCCGTCGGCGTCGGTGTCGTTGGCGAGGAGCCCGTGTGCGGCATCGACGCTCAATTCGTTGTCGATGACGACGCCGTACGAATCGGCAGAGGCCGCCGGAGCGTCGGGCATGGCGTCCACCATGATCGTCACGGTGACCGGCAACGAGTAGCTCTCGCCATCGTACGCGCGGTAGCTGAACGAGTCGGCGCCGTTCCAGTTGGGATCAGGGACGTAGGTGAAGCTGCCGTCGGCGTTCAACGTGAGATCGCCGTCGGAGGGGGCGGTATCGAGGACAGCCGAAAGCGTGTCACCGTCTGCGTCGGTGTCGTTGGCGAGCACGCCCTGGGCGGCGTTGCGGGTAAGCGTGCCGTCTTCGGCCACGGAGTAGGCGTCGGCAGAGGCCGCCGG
>CAYYLR010000104.1:0-5540 GCA_964472485.1 uncultured Coriobacteriaceae bacterium | reverse complement strand
CGCGACGAGCCGCCACCGCCGTCGCTCGACGGAAGCCGCTCGGCCTGCCTGAGCGTCGGCGCCGAGCCGCTCGCCCGGTCCGCGATCGCTGTGCGCTCAGGCATCGCCTCGGCGCAGAGCTTGCAGGGCGCCCCTCGTCCCGCGCTGCAGTCGAGCGACTCGAGCGGGACGGTGAACTGATCTCCGCCTCCGAGCGGCCGGATGGTGACGGTCTCTCTCGGGACGTTCAGCGCCACGACCTTCGCGTCGCCCGACGGCAACTCGACCGGGGTACCGCACTTAGGAGCTCGCTGCTTGTAGTCCTTGTACGCGTCGTACTCATACCGCAAGCAGCACATGAGTCTGCCACACAGGCCGCTGATTTTCAACGGGTTGAGCGGCAGGTCCTGCTCCTTGGCCATGCGGATCGAGACCGGCTGAAACTCCCCGCCGAGGCGGACGCAGCAGAGCTGCTGGCCGCAGTGCCCGATGCCGCCCACCATGCGCGCCTCGTCGCGGACACCGACCTGTCGCATGTCGATGCGCGTGTGGAACTCGCTCGCCATCTCACGCACAAGCTCGCGGAAGTCCACGCGCTCGTCGGCGGCGAAGTAGAAGACCATCTTGGAGCCGTCGAAGAGGTGCTCGACACCGATGGGCTTCATGTCGAGCTTGTGCTTGGCGACGAGTCGCCGGAACGTCTCCATCTCGGCGCGCTCGCCCGCCCGTGACTCGGCAACCCGCGCGTCATCGTCGGCTGTGGTGACCCGCACGACCGGCTTGAGCGGCGCGGGCACCTCGGCATCGGTGACCTCACGCGGCGCCATCACGACCTCGCCGTACTCCTGTCCGCGCTCGGTGGTGACGATCACGTGCTGGCCCTCTTCGGGCGTGGCGCCGGCGGGGTCGAACCACAGCACCTTGCCGGCGTAGCGAAGCTTCACTCCCACTACCGTGGGCATCTCAAGACCTCCTGCATGTCGAACAGCATGGCCTCGACGGCCAGCTGGGGACTCACATTATAGGCGATGCGCTGCCGGGCCGTTCGCACGGCCTCGAGGGCGCGCACGGCGGCGGGGACGCTCAGCACGGCGGCCACCTCTGCGGTCGCGTCGGCGGCGTCCTCGTTGTCCACGAGCTCCGGTGCGCCCCGCGCGAGAACCAGACAGTCTCTGACCCAGCGCTCGGTCACGCTGAGGAGCTCGGTCAGCCCCTCGCGTTCGCGCATCGTGAGCTCACGCTTATGCCGCTTCTCGATACCGCCCGCGACACCCCGGGTGAGGTACTCGCGCATCTCGTCGAGTTCGCCGGCCTGGGCGGCCTTGACCTCCTCGACCGGAGCCCGCACCTCCCCGAGCAACTCGCGGGCCGCGACGAGCACATCGTGACCGTCCATCACCGCCAGCCGCTTCAGCACGCCGAGGATCGCCGAGCGCGCGTTGCGCCGTGCGGGAGAGCGCAGCAGCCCGATCGCACGCGGGACGACGCCGGCCGCGGCCGCGAGCGCCGCCCGCGCCTCGCCCTCGCCCACACCGGTGCGCTCGACAACGAGCGCGCGCGCGACGGACTCCGGGATCGGGGCAAAACGCACCACCTGGCACCGCGAGGCGATCGTCGGCGGGATCTCGTCGAAGTCGCCCGCGAGGAGCACGATCACGACATCGCCGGGAGGTTCCTCGAGCGTCTTGAGGAACGCGTTCGCCGCGGCGCCCCGGAGACGCCCCGCGTCTTCGAGCACGTACACCTTGTACGGCGCTTCGACCGGCGTGAGGTGCACATCGTGGATGACGTCGCGGATCTGGTCGATAACGTACTCGGCCACGCCCTCCGGCCGCAGGAGATGGATATCCGGGTGCGTGTCGTTGCGCACCCTCCTGCACGCGGCGCACCCGCCGCACCCGCCGTCGGCGCAGAAGAGCGCGCACGCGAGCGCCCGGGCGGCGCTCTTCTTCCCGGCGCCTGTCGGGCCGACGAAGAGATACGCGTGCGCCACGGATCCTCGCTCGACCGCGGTGCGCAGGAACCGGCTCGCCCGGGTCTGCCCGACGAGATCGCGCCACACGCACTCGGTCACCGGCCGCCCTCCCGCCGGATGCGGCCGAGCAGCGGCTCGACGAGCGCCAGCACGGCCCGGGCCACCTCATCGACGCTCCCCCGCGGCACGACCTTGACCCGGTCCGGATCGGCTTCCGCGACCGCGCGGTAACCGGCGCGGACCCGCTCGTGGAACGAGACGCCCTCGGCCTCGAGCCGGTCGGCCCCGCCGGCGGTCGCCTGCTCAAGGCCCACCGCCGCGTCGACGTCGAGAACGATGGAGAGATCAGGGGTGAGGCCGCCTGTGGCGATGCGGTTCGCCTCGATCACGTCGAGCGGCGGGATCGCCTGGCGCGCGTGGCCCTGATACGCGGTGCTCGAGTCCGCGTAGCGGTCGCAGAGCACCACCGCGCCGGAGGCGAGCGCGGGACGGTAGTGTGCCGCCACAAGCTGGGCGCGGCTCGCCTCGTAGAGCATCAGCTCGGCGCGCGGGTCGAGTCCGGCGCTCGCCGGATCGAGCAGGATCTCGCGAATGCGCTCCCCGACATCGCCCGGCGCGACCCCGCCAGGCTCGCGGAACGTGCGGACCTCGTGTCCACGCTCGCGAAGGCGTTCGGCCAGCAGCCCGATCTGCGTCGACTTGCCGGCGCCGTCACCGCCCTCGAAGGTGATGAAGAGTCCACGGAGCGCACCAGCGGCGCGACCCGGATCGGCCACGCCGCTCATCGGCGCTCCCCCGGCCCACTCCGCCCGCGCCTCCGCGTACAGGTCCCGGCCCGACGCGTCGATGGCGACCCATGCGGGGAGGTCACGCACCTCCATGCGGACGAGCGCCTCGGTGCCGAGGTCGGGATAGGCCACAACCTCGGCTCCGACGACGCATGTCGCGAGCATCGCGGCGGCGCCCCCGGTCGCGGCCAGGTACACGGCCCCGTGGGCCGCGCAGGCCTCGCGCACCGCGCCGGAGCGCGCGCCCTTGCCGATCGTCGCGGCGATCCCCGCCGCCAGAAGTCCGGGCGTCCAGGCGTCCATGCGGCGCGCGGTCGTCGGTCCGACGGCGCCCGCCGGACGTCCCGCGGCCGGCGGTGTCGGGCCGGCGTAGAAGAGCACCTGACCCGCCAGCCCGTGCGGCAGCGTGCCGGTCCCGCGGAGTTCGTCGGCCAGGCGCGCGTGGGTCGCGTCCCTGGCGGTGTAGACCGGGCCCGAAAGCAGCACCGCCGCTCCGGCGGGAAGCGCGCGCAGCCGGTCGATCTCTGCGGGAAGCGCGATGCGCACACGCTCAGCCACGGTGCGCCTCCTCCCGTCCGTCCGCCTCGGCGCGACGCCATTCGAGCGTCCTGTACGCATAGTACGCCGCGCCGAGCACGATGAGCGAGGCGACCAGAAGGGTGATCCGCGGACCGGTGAACCACGAGGAGCCCGGTCCTCCGTGGAGCACACGCACGAGCGCCGCGATCAGGTCACCGGCCGGAGCGATGACGACCATCGAGACGAGCAGGGCGACCCGGATCACCGACTCCATGGCCGTGAAGACCCGGCCGCGCACCTCGTCGGCCACGGTGCGCACGACATACGTGTTCCCGGCGACCGTGAGACACGCGATGCAGAACCCGGCCACGAGGCTGAAGACGATCGCGACCCAGTAGGCGCTCACGCTCGCGAACACGAGCATCGCGGCGCCGAACGTCGTGACGGCGCCCATGAACAGCAGCTGGAGCGACAGCCGGTCGGCGAGCCGCGGCACCACGACCGCGCCCGTGACCATGCCGAGAGCGATCAGGACGAGCACGAACGTCTGCGGCGCCGCGATGAGCCGTCTGATCGTGTCGAACTGATCGAGCACCGGCAGCCCGCCGGTCAGGTTCTGCTGAACGTAGACGAGACCGACCGTGATGATGGAGCCGCCGCCGAGCAGCGCGAGGCCCACCGTCACCAGCAGGCCGCGCAACTGACGGTGCTCGCCGAGGAACCGGAACGCGTCGAGCGCGTCACGGCCGATGAGCGAGAGGTTCAACCGGCCGACGGCGCGCTCGGGGCGCATCGCCATGCGGATCGACCACAGCAGCGCCGCCGAAGCGAGGAAGGTGAGGCTGTTCAGCACCACGCCGGCGCGCGGACCGAGCAGCGCCGGCGCGAGCGGGCCGACGAAGATGTCGACGAGCGGGAAGCCGCTTGCGAGGATCCAGCGCACGATCGCCTCGAGGCCGGCGAGGATCGCGCCGGACATCGTAAGACCGATGAGCATGCTCGCCTGTTGGGTCGTGTACGCCAGCCCGTTGGCGACCGCCACCTCCTCCTCGGCCACCAGCCGCGGCACGAGCGCGTTGCGCGCCGGTGAGAAGAAGAGCGAGGCGATCTCCATGAGCAGCACCGTCAGATAGATGAGCGCGAGATCGCTCGTGACGAGCAGGATGAGCGTGAGCGCCGCGCGCGTGAGGTCGCAGGCGATCATGAGGCGCCGCCGGTCGAACCGGTCGACAAGCGCGCCGATGACCGAGGAGAACAGCAGCGACGGGATGATCTTCGCGATCATGATGCCCGCGACCGCGAACGCCGAACCGCCGGACAGCGTCGTCACGAGCGGGATCAGCAGACCGATGACGAGCCAGTCGCCCAGCCCGCTGATGAACTGGCTCGCCCACAGCGCCCGGAACCGCCGGTTGCCCAGCACCGCGGAGTACCGGGTGCGCCCTTCGCTCCCCTCCGCCTGGACGGCCGCGGCCCGCTCGCCGGCCACTACGCGAGCTCCAGTGTGACGCTCCGGACCGCCGAGCACCCGAGGTTCACGGCCACCGGCAGCGCCGCGATGTGGCACGGCGCGGTGAGCACGCGCACCCCGAGCGCGGTGGTGACGCCGCCGAGGCCGGCCGGGCCCACGCCGAGCTCAGCGACGTCGGCCGCGATCGCCGCTTCGAGCCGGGCGGCCGCCTCCGAGACGGGCGGCGCGCCAAGCGGGTGCAGGAGCGCGCGCTTGGCGAGTCTGCCGACCGAGTCGAACGTACCGCCCACGCCCACGCCGATCACGAGCGGCGGGCAGGCGCCGGTCGCCTTCGCCGCGACGGTCTCGACGGCGAACCGGCGCACGCCGTCGGCGCCGTCGGCCGGATCGAGCATCGCCAGCGCGCTCGCGTTGTCCGAGCCGCCGCCTTTGAGCATGACGTGCACCGTCGCCCCGGTCCCCGGCCGAAGCGTCACGTCGACGGACGCGGGGGTGTTGTCGCCGGTGTTGGCCCGATCCGCAAGCGCGTCTCGAGCCACGCTCATCCGGAGCGCGCCGTCGCGATAGGCGTCGGCCACCGCGCGGTCGACCGCCGCCTGCAGGTCGCCACCGAGGCGCTCCTCGCTGCCGAGCTCGATCCAGACCCAGACCGTCCCGGTGTCCTGGCAGAGCGGCACGGCGTCGCGCGCGGCGATCGCCGCGTTGTCGAGCAGCTGGCCGAGGACGACGCGCCCGCGCTCGGAGGGCTCGGATGTCGCCGCGCGCTCGAGGGCCTTCTGATACTCCTCGGATTTCGAGACCTGCTTCA
>CAYYLR010000103.1:0-5596 GCA_964472485.1 uncultured Coriobacteriaceae bacterium | reverse complement strand
ACGTTACACTGGGGCGGACTGCAGGCAGTGCCGCCGCGAAGGTGAGAAGCTGTTTCTGAAGGGCGATCGGTGCTACTCGGACAAGTGTGGTGTCGAGAAGCGCCCGTATCCTCCGGGTATGGCGGGCAAGAAGCGTCCGCGTGACTCGGAATACCGCGTCCAGCTGCGCGAGAAGCAGAAGGCGAAGCGGATCTACGGCGTGCTGGAGAAGCAGTTCCGCACGTACTACCAGATCGCGACCCGCCAGCCGGGCATCACCGGTGAGAACCTGCTGCGCATTCTGGAGAGCAGGCTCGACAACGCCGTCTACCGGCTCGGGTTCGCCGCTTCACGCGACGAGGCCCGCCAGCTGGTCAGGCACGGCCACTTCAAGGTCGACGGCCGCCGGGTCGACATCCCGTCGTTCCGCGTTCGGCCGGGCGCGGTCATCGCCGTCGCCGACAAGTCGAAGGAGCTTACGACCGTCAAGGCTGCCCTCATCTCGTCGTCCAAGATCGAGGTTCCGGGCTGGCTTGAGGTCGACGTGGAGAAGCTGCAGGGCAAGGTGCTCTCGCTGCCGAACCGCGAGCAGATCGACGCCCCCGTGCGCGAGCAGCTCATCGTCGAGCTGTACTCCAAGTAATCACGCCTTGCCAGCCTAGGAGGCCTCAAGCATGACCGAGTTCATGAAGCCGCAGGTGACCGTTGACGAGATCGACGAGCGTACCGTGCGGTATGTGGTAGAGCCGCTGGAGCGCGGGTACGGCTACACGCTGGGCAACTCCCTGCGCCGGGTGCTGCTGTCCTCACTTCAGGGTGCAGCCGCGACCTCGATCCGTGTCGAGGGCGTGCAGCACGAGTTCTCCACCATCAAGGGCGTCCGCGAGGACGTGACCGACATTGTGCTTAACGTGAAGGGCCTCGTGTTCGCAGACGCCGAGATCGGTGAAGGCGATGCCGTGGCCACGCTTGCCGTGAGCGGACCGGCCACTGTGACCGGTGCTGACCTCAAGGTGCCGGCCGAGTTCACGCTCGTGAACACCGGCCACGTCATCGCGACGCTCGAGAAGGGCGCCACGCTTGAGATGAGCGTCCGGATCGGCGTCGGCCGCGGCTACGTCTCGGCGGACCGCAACAAGCGAGCCGAAGACCCCATCGGCGTCATCACCGTCGACTCGCTGTTCAGCCCGGTGGTTCGTTGCACGTACGTGGTCGAGAACACCCGTGTCGGTCAGCGTACCGACTACGACAAGCTGATCATGGAGGTCGAGACCAACGGCGCCATCACGCCGGCCGATGCGGTCGCGCGAGCGGCGCGGATCGTCGACGGCCACATGCGGCTGTTCATGGAGCAGGCCGACAACGGCCTTTCCGACGAGGACATCTTCGAGGAGATACCGGACGAGAAGGACCGGGTCCTCGAGACGCCGATCGAGGAGCTCGATCTCACGGTGCGTTCCTACAACTGCCTCAAGCGGCAGGGTGTGAACACGATCGGGCAGCTGGTCGAGTTGCGCGAGGCGGACTTGCTCAATATCCGCAACTTCGGCGCGAAGTCGATCGAGGAAGTCAAAGACAAGCTCCAGACCATGGGTCTGGGTCTCGCAGGGTAGGAGAACGCACGAGATGAGACACGCCAAGAAGGGCCGCACCCTCGGCACCGACGCGAGCCACACCCGGGCGATGCTTCGCAGCCTCGCCGCCGCGCTGCTCGCCAACGAGCGGATCAAGACCACCGAGGCCCGGGCCAAGGAGGTGCGGGGACTCGTCGACCGCATCATCGGCTGGGGCAAGCGCGGTGACGTTCACTCGCGCCGCCTCGCGCTTGCCGAACTCGGCGATCAGGCGCTCGTGAAGAAGGTGTTCGACGACATCGCGCCGCGCTTCGCCGAGCGCGACGGTGGATACACCCGCATCCTGAAGCTCGGGCCGCGCAAGGGCGACGCCGCTCCCATGGTCATCATGGAGCTTGTCGACTAGTCGCGCCCCCAGGGGTCTGTAGCGCCAGAAGGGCTCCGCACGCTCGCGGGGCCCTTCGTCGCATGAGAGGCGACGATGATCGAGATCACCGATGTGCGTGTCGTGCACCCGGGCGCCGAGCGTCCGGCGCTCGACGGCGTCTCCATCACCGTGGCTCCGGGCGAGACGGTGGCCCTCATGGGACCGAACGGCTCGGGGAAGTCGACGCTTGGCCGCCTCTGCAACGGGCTCATGCGGCCTTCCGCCGGACGGGTAGCGGTCGACGGGCTGGACACGACTGATGACCATGGGATGATGGAGGTGCGTCGCCGCGTCGGCCTCGTGCAGCAGAACCCCGAGAACCAGATCGTGGGGACGGTGGTCGAGGAGGACGTGGCGTTCGGTCCCGAGAACCTCGGAGTGCCAGCGCCTGAACTGCGCCGTCGCGTCGACGAGGCGATCGCCGCGGTCGGCCTCACCGGTCTTGAACGTCGTGAGCCCCACCTGCTCTCCGAGGGCCAGAAGCAGCGGCTTGCTATCGCGGGTGCGCTCGCCATCGGGCCTGACTACCTGGTCCTGGACGAGCCGACGGCCATGCTGGACCCCGTCGGCCGGGAGGATGTCCGCCGCGCGCTCGACCGGCTCCACGACCAGGGCGTCGGCATGCTGCACATCACCCACCGTCTTGATGAGGCGGTCTCCGCCGATCGCCTTGTCGTGCTTTCCGCGGGGCGTATCGTCTTCGACGGCCATCCCGGTGAGATCCTGGAGTCCGAGGGGCTCGCGCGGACGCTCGCGATCGAGGTGCCACCCGTGGGCGTTCTTGCCGAGTTGCTGCGACGCGGCGGCGTGCCGGTCCCGGCCCGGTCGCTTCAGCCCGATGTGATCGCGGAGTCGCTATGGCGCTGATCGCCGACGCGGTGACGTTCACCTATGACAGCGACACGGCGTTCGGCGTAAGCGCGCTGGCAGGCGTTTCACTCGCGGTGGAGCCGGGCGACCTAGTGGTTGTGGCCGGTGCCACCGGGTCCGGAAAGTCGACGTTGCTTCGGCTGCTCGCCGGCCTGCTCGCGCCGACCTCCGGCACCGTGAGCGTCGAGGGAGTCGCGCCTACGGACCGCACCGCACATGGGCGGGTCGGCATCGTGTTCCAGAACCCGGAATCGCAGTTCTTCGCCGAGACCGTGCTCGATGACGTGGCGTTCGGTCCGCGGAATCTCGGACACATGGATCCGAAAGCGGCGGCAGTCGAAGCCCTGGTTCGCGTCGGACTTGACCCCGCGGCGATCGGAGCGCGTTCCCCGTTCACCCTCTCGGGGGGTGAGGCCCGGCGCGTTGCCATCGCGGGCGTGCTTGCGATGGGACCCGCGTACCTGCTGTTCGACGAGCCGACCGCGGGCTTGGATGCCGCCGGCCGGCGTGACGTGCTTGCCGCGATCTCCGCGGAGCGCACGCACGCCGGCGTCGTGGTCGTCACGCACGACCCCGACGAGATTCTCGCGACGGCGGACCGGGTGGTGGCGCTCGAGGCCGGAGAGGTCCGGTTCGACGGCACGGTGGGCCGGTTGCTTGATGATCCGCTGCCGTACGAGAGCGCCGGCCTGCGACTTCCGGCGGTGCCGCGCGTCCAGATGCTCGGTCGAACGTGCGGTCTGCGCGTCGCAGCACTCACACTCGATCCGGAAGCGGCAGCCGCGTCCCTGCTGGCTGCGAGGGGTGAGCGGAGGTGAGGGTGCCGCGGGCGTTCGGGCAGTACGTCCCGGTCGACTCACCGGTACATGCGCTTGACGCGCGGACCAAGATGGGGGTCATCGCTGCCTTCACCGTCTCGATGTTCCTCATCGGCGGTCCCGCGGGCCTCGCGGCCTTCGCAGTGCTGGTAGCGGGGGCCGTCACCGCCTCTCGCGTACCCGTCCGCATCGCGCTCCGCGGAGTCAAGGCGCTCTCGTTCATCCTGGTCTTCACACTGGCGGCACACGCGCTCAGATGGCAGCCGGCGACCGCCGCACTCGTCCGGGTCGGGCCGCTTGCGGTCGACCCCGACGGCCTCGCTTCAGGCCTGTTCTTCTCGGCGCGGATCGTGCTGCTCGTCGTCGGCACCTCGCTCCTGACGCTCACCACCTCGCCGGTCAGCCTGACCGACGGTCTGGAGCGCGTCATGCGTCCGCTCGCCCGATTCGGGTTCCCCGCGGGGGATGTGGCGATGATGCTCACCATCGCGCTCCGCTTCATCCCGACCACGGCGCAGGAGGCCGAGAAGATCATCGTCGCGCAGACGGCGCGGGGTGCGCGTTTCGATACCGGCGGGCCGGTCGCCCGCGCCCGCGCGTTCGTGCCGGTGCTCGTTCCGTTGTTCGTCAACCTCTTCCGCAGGGCCGATGACCTCGCGATCGCGATGGAGTCGAGATGCTACCGCGGGGGCGTGGAGCGCACCCGGCTGCACACGTCGGTCATGGGCGTTCGCGACTGGGCCGTACTGGTGTCGTCCAGCGCGGCGCTCGTTGCCATCGGTATGATGTGGTGAGGTGGCTGCCGTGAGAGACGTGGTGGTGCTCACGCTGTCGTATGACGGCGCCGGCTTCTCAGGCTTTGCGCGTCAACCCGGCCGGCGCACGGTCCAAGGAGCTGTCGAGGACGCTCTGGCAACGGTTCTCCGTCGTCCGGTCGAGACGGTCGGCGCTGGGCGTACCGACGCCGGCGTGCACGCAATCGGCCAAGTCGTGAGCTTCTCCTGCGACGGGGATGCCCCCGACCCCCGTTCGTTGGTGCGCTCGCTCAACGCGCTCGTGGGCGAAGGAATCGTCATCACCGGAGTGAGGACAGCTCCTGAGGGCTTCAGCGCCCGCCATTCCGCGATCGCGCGCGAGTACCGGTATCGCCTGGTCCCGGGGCCGGTACCACCGCTGTTCCTTGCGAGTCGCGCTTGGTGGGTGAAGCATGCGCTCGATCTTGGCGCGATGCGCGCCGCCTCGGCACGGCTGGTGGGCGAGCACGATTTCGCCTCATTCTGCGTCGCCGCATCCGCCGAGGGCGTCCGCACCGTCCGGAGGCTCGACTGCATCGAGATAGCGCAGGAGAGCGCGCTCGGCGAGCATTCGGTGGTGGTGCGCGTCGTCGGCAACGCATTCTTACACTCGATGGTACGGGTGATCGTCGGCAGTCTGGTCGAGGTGGGCGCCGGACGCCGCGATCCGGCATGGCTTGCGGACGCGCTCGCGGCGCGCGACCGACGAGAGGCAGGTCCGACCGCACCGCCGCACGGACTCACCCTCTGGCACGCCACGTACCCCGATGACTGCTGGTTGTGAGCGACGGCCGCACGTCGGAGGAGATGGATACGCCCGGTGCCGTTGGTTGACACCCCCAGGTGCCGTAGCTAAAGTGTAAGGGTTCGTTTGAAGAGCCCCGTGAACTCTCTCGACGACACACGTCCAGCTACATGGAGGAACCGTTGAAGACCTACTACGCCAAGCCAGCCGAGGTGGAGCGCGAGTGGCTCGTGGTCGACGCCACCGATATCCCGCTCGGCCGCCTTGCAAGCGAGGTCGCTTCCATCCTCAAGGGGAAGCGCAAGCCGCAGTACACACCGCACATCGACACCGGTGATTTCGTCATCGTCGTCAATGCCTCGAAGGTGAAGCTGACCGGCAACAAGCTC
>CAYYLR010000102.1:0-5641 GCA_964472485.1 uncultured Coriobacteriaceae bacterium | reverse complement strand
ACGTCCTTCGGATCAGGCACGGCCACGCAGTCGGCACCGTTCTCGCACGCGCTGTAGACCGTCGCCCCCTCGGCATCCAGCACGACGACGCTCACGTAGCTCCGAGCCTCGATGAGCGCGGACACGACCCCTTCAAGCTGCGCGATACCTTCGCGGTTGCCCGCCGAAACGCCTGCCTTGAGAGCCTGCGACGTGAGGTTGGTCAGCCCCGCTTCCACGTTGCGCGTGTAGTCCCGCAACATGACGTTGTACACCACGAGACCAGAGACGATGCCCGCGCACAGCGCAGGGATGAACACCATGAGCGCGGCTCGGCGCCGGAAACGGACCAGGAACTCCAGTTGCTCGCTCGGCACGGGCGGACACCCCCCTCAGGCATACCATCGGCTGCTGCACCCCGCCACTGGAGCGGAATCTTCGCCGAGCCCAGGGACGACCCTTGACCCGGTCACGGGGGGAGCGCCATCCGCTCGCTAGAGCTTCCCGCCGAAGCCGGTCTCCGGATCGACGGCGTGTGTGTGGCACCTCGTGCAGTCGATCGGGAAGGTGCTCCTGTCGACGGCGCACTGGCCGGTCTGCGTGAGGTCATGACATCCGACGCAGAAGAAGCGGAGATCGTGACCGCCGCCGTCAGCTTCGGGGATGTCGTACACGATGAGACCCGCCTGTGTCCGGAGGCCGTTGGCGGACCGGACGAACCCTCTCAGGTCGTAATTGTTGGCGGCGCCGTGCTGGTCGTGGCACGCGCCGCATCCAAGCACGCTGTCTCGCAGGTAGCCCATGTCGGGCCGAAGCTGCGCGGAGGAGGACACGCCGCGTCCGTGGACGTTCGTCTGCCAGGCCGTCTCGATGTCGTTCACGGTCGTAGCGCCCTGCGGGCCGAGCGGCGGCTGGACCCACGGCAGGGTGTCTGCCGCGGTCGGCAGGCCGGATACGCCGTGACACCGGAAGCAGAAGTCGTCGATGTCGCCCGAACCGAGCGTCCACTCGCCTCCCGGGCCGGGGTTCCGCGGATCCACGAGCGGGAACTCGCTGGTCGCCATGTGTGTGTTGTGGCAGTTCTGACAGACGATCCGCGTTCCGGCGGCCGCCTGATCCTCCTCGAAAACGTCATGGCGGGATCCAGGGTCAGCGGACATGACGAACTTCGTCAGCACGTCGGGGGCGCCCGGGCTCGGCGACTCCGCGCTGTGACAGCGCAGGCAACCACTCACGGTCCCGTACCGCAGCAGGTAGGACGACTCGCTGCCGTGCGTCTCATGGCACTCGAGGCAGACGATGCCCGCGGTGCCTGATTCGGCGCCGATCGAGCCGCTGTGCCCTGATGTCTCGAAGATGCGCAGGTCGCCACCGGGCAGCGTCGAGCCCTCCCCGTGACACTCGTAGCAGAACGCTGTGCCGCTCCGCTCCCCCCCGGCATCAAGCAGCTTGCCGAGGTCTCCACCGGTGCCGTTGCGATGCGGGTCATGGCAGCTGGAACACGTCGTCGCGGTATCAGTGCTCGTCACGGAGCCGAGACCGTGCGACGAGCCTGCGTCGCCCGGCGGGAGGTCCCGCACCACCGCCGTGGTCGCTCCGGTGCCGTCGTGACACGTCTGACAGAGCGCCCGCGTGGTCTCGGAGACGAGCAGCGAGCGGTCCGAGGCCGAACCGTGGGGCATGTGGCAGAGGCTGCACCGGTCGTCACCCGGCCTCCCGATCGAACCGTGCGCGGTCGTCGATCCGCCGGTGACGCGCGAGCGGGCGCGGGCCTCGATCGAGCGCGGACCGACGACGCCGCTCGTATCGACGGAGACCACCGAGTACCAGTACCGCTGATACGGGACGCCTGTGTCGTCGGTGAAGCTAAGGCCGGGAACCGGTCCCGCCGTCGTGAGCATGGCGGGCCAACCGCCGCTCTCGGACGAACGCAGAACGAGGTATCCCTGGACGTTCGGGACGGGGGACGGCGACCACGCGAGCGTCACCGCGCCGCCGGTCGACTCGGTTGAGACGAGCCCGCGAGGCGCCATGGGGGGTGGTGCGACCACCGAGTTGACCGACGTCGTCGACGTCGTGCTGAGCGACCCCATCCCCCGGTAGTCCTGCACGCTCACCGCGTATGTGTAGCGCGTTGAAGACCTGTTCGTCGAGTCGACGAACGACGTGTCGTGGCGACCCGGCAACTGCGCGAGATGCACGAACGGGCCGCCCTCCTCGGAGCGCCATACGTGGTAGCTGACCGGCTCGATGAGGCCCGCCGTGGCCGTCGCCTCCCACGCGACGTAGATATCCCGGCCGCCGGTCGCGCGCACGACGACACGGGTCGGCGGGTCGGGCGGGTACGACTCCATCGTGTAGCCCTCGATCCGGACACTGTACCCGGACTCATTGCCCGCGCGGTCGACCGCGGTGATGTAGACGTTGTGAGGCACATTCGGTGTGATGCCGGTGATGATGCCGACCGTCGTCTCGCTGGAGGCCGCGAGCACGTCGTCAAGGTACAGGTTGTAGTGTGAGACACCGCTGACGTCGTCGGTCGACGGTCCCCAGAACATGAACGCGCCGTCGAGCTCGAACGGGATGCCGCCGACGCCGATGGGAGCCGACGGGGGTCCGGTGTCCACCTTGAACGTCACGGTGCGTGTCGTCTCGGGGTCACGCAGCCCGGGAACGATGTCGTGCGAGCTCACGTGGAGCGTCGTGGTCCCCTCGACGGTCGTGAGCGTCTCACCCGCGTAGACGGACCACGGGCCGTTCGCGGAAGCCCACGAGTAGTACGTGCGGACGACGCTCGGCTCGGGGTCGGGGCTCTGCCACGAGAGCGTCATCGTCGGGATCACCGTATACCAGCCGTTCGCGCCGTTCGGCTCGGCAGGATACGCGTTGACCACCGTAGTGACCGACGAGATGCCGACCGCAAGCGTGCGGATCAGCGTCGGTGCGGTGCGCTCCGAGCGATTGCCCGCGGCGTCGACGGCCTCCACAGCGAACGAGTACAGGGTGTTCGACATCAGGCCCGACATGGTCCCCGTGGTCTGGGTGGTGCTGAAGGCGAACGCGCCGTTCATGAAGACCTCGTAGCGATCGACGCCCGAGGCCTCGTCGGTGGATGGTCCCCACGCAAGATCGATCGACTCGGAATCGGGCGCGGCGCCGGTCACCGTCCCGGGTGTGCTCGGCGCGTTGCTGTCAACCTTGAGACGGATGCTCTTGACGGCTTCAGCGTTGCCCGCCGCGTTGATCGAGTAGTAGTAGCGGGTGAGGTCACCCTGGGTCGCGATGAAGGGCTCGACGTAGGTCCTCCACGGCCCGGCCGAGGACACGGCGCTCATCTTCGTGATGCCGGGCATCGTGCTCTGCAGCGTCACCGTCGGCGCCGTCTTGAACCAGCCGTTCACACCGTCGGGCACCGGCGGGTTCAGGGTGATGAACGTCTCGGGGAGAGCTGACGACGTGGTCGAGAGGATCGTACCGTCCTCACCCGCGAGCCAGCCGGCGGACCCGTTCACCATCGTCACGTCGTACAGGATCGCGTGGGCGCCGGTCGGCACCGGGAGCCACGTGGTGCCACCGTTGGTCGTCTGTACCAGCGTGCCGTTGTCACCGGCGGCCCATGCGCGCGAGGAGTCGAGCGCCCACACGCTGCGGAGCGTCACGGTGGTGCCGCTCGCCTGCGCGGTCCAGCTCGTGCCGCCGTTCACGCTCTTGCGGATCGTCCCGCCGGCGCCCACGAGCCAGCCGGTGTTCGCGTCGACGAACGTCACGTCGTACAGGATCGATCCTGTGCCGCTCGTCTGCGAGGTCCAGTTGACGCCACCGTCTGTGGTTCTGTAGACCCAGCCGGCGTCGCCCACCAGCCAGCCGATCGACTGATCGCGGAAGTGGATGGCTCGCAGCGTTCGCCGCGGGGTCCACGAGCTCGAGGTCCATGAGGCGCCGCCGTTGGTGGTGCGCAGGACGGTGGACCGGGTGCCGAGCGCCCACCCGTGCGTCGAGCTCACGAAGTCGATGTCGTTCAGCTGCTCCGTCGTACCGCTCGTCTGCGCGGTCCACGTGATGCCGCCGTCGACGGTTCGGCGGATCGTACCGTTCGCGCCGGCGACCCAACCGGTGGACGCTGTCAGGAAGTCCGCGCCGTACAGCGCGTTGGTGGTGCCGCTCGTTCGGCTGACCCAGCGCACCCCGCCGTCGATGGTGCTGCGCACGGATCCCCCGTCGCCGACGGCCCAACCGGTCAGCGCGTCGGCGAAGACCGTCGCGTACACGTCTGAGCGCGTGCCGCGACTCAGCTCGGTCCACGAGACGCCGCCGCTCTCGGAGCGCACGACGGTACCCGCGTCACCCACGATCGTCGCGGTCGACGGAGAGGTGACGGCAACGCCGCGAAGGTCCGGCGTTCCGGACTGTGTGAGCGCCCACGCGGACCCGCCATCGACCGTCGCCCACAACGCGCCGACCCCCGCGGCGCTGTTGCCGGCTATCACGCCGAAACCTGCGGGATCGAAGTCGACATCGTGGAGCGTGGCGATCGCCGTGCCGAGGGAGACCGTCTGCCACGTGACGCCACCGTCGGTCGTCCGGCGCACCGTGCCCGCGGCGCCGACGGCCCACGCGGTCCCGGCGTCGAGAGCTTCCACTGCGTAGAGGATCGCGGTCGTGTTCGACGTCTGCGCCGTCCACGTGGCGCCACCGTTGGTCGTCGTGCGGATCGTCCCCGCGGCTCCCACGGCCCAGCCGGTGAGCGCGCTGGCGAAGTGGACGCCGTTCAGCGCGTTGGCGGTGCCTGACGTCTGCGCCGTCCACGTGGCGCCACCGTTGGTCGTCGTGCGGATCGTCCCCGCGGCTCCCACGGCCCAGCCGGTGAGCGCGCTGGCGAAGTGGACGCCGTAGAGCGCGTTCGCGGTGCCTGACGTCTGCGTCGTCCAGGTGGCGCCGCCGTTGGTCGTGGCGACGATGAGGCCGTTGTCGCCGACGATCCACCCGCGCTGGGCGTCGAAGAAGTGGACGGCCCGAAGCGGAGTCTGGCCCGCACCGACGGTCACCGGCTCCCAGATGCGCCCGCCGGTATCGGTCCTGAGCACCGTGCCGAGCGCGCCGACCGCCCAGCCGTTGGCGTCGTCGATGAACGAGGTGGACAGCAACTGGTTGCCCTGGGGGGTCGGGTTCTGCCAGTACCAGCCCTTTCCGGGAGCCGTCGAGATGTACGCATCGGCGGGCAGCGGTGAGACCGCCGCCATGAGGGCTAGCGCGATGAGGGTGAGCGCCCCCGGCCGAAGGACACGGCGCGCAGTCATCGGAGCGCCTCCAGCCGATTTCGGACCGGGCCGAGATCGACACCGTACGGCGCCGCGTCGATGACCGCCTGATACTCGCGAGCCGCCCCATCGATGTCACCCTGCCGGGCGAGAACGTCGCCGAGCAGGACACGGGAGCCGACGAGACTCGGATCCGTGGCGAGCGCCGCCCGCAGCGCGGACTCAGCCCGGACGAGATCGCCCCGTTCGAGCGCGAGCACCGCTAGCTGGTGCTGGGCTGCCGCCTGAGCGGGATCGGCCTCAACCGACTCGGCATACGCGGTCTCGGCGCCCTCAAGGTCGCCCGCGGCCTCCCGGGCCCGACCGAGCGCGACGAGCCGGGCGGGGTCGCCGGGCGAGCGGGC
>CAYYLR010000101.1:0-5785 GCA_964472485.1 uncultured Coriobacteriaceae bacterium | reverse complement strand
CACCGACGGCAAGTCGCGCGTGATGGCGATGGAGATCATGCTCGGCATCCCGGCCATCAGCAACCTGATACGTGAGGGTAAGACGCATCAGATGCCGACGATCATCCAGGGCGGAGCCTCCATGGGAATGCAGACGCTGGACCAGCATCTGAAGTCACTTCTTCAGGCCGGTCGCGTCACCTACGAGGAGGCCATCCAGAAGGCGAAGGAGCCTCGCGAGCTCGCCAACATGCTCGGCCGCAAGATCTGACCCCGGGCGCGCCGCGTATCGTGACGGTGAGGCTCGACGCCTCGCCCGCCCACATGAGGAGGTCGCCATGGACACCGTACGCGTCACGTGGAACACCAGGCGACGGTTCGTCGCCTGGGATGAGGCCGGTCACGGCGTGGTCATGGATGCGAGGCCGGAGCACGGGGGAGACGGTAGCGGTACGCGTCCGGTGGAGCTCGTGCTCTACGGGCTGGCCGGCTGTACGGGCATGGACGTCATCTCCATCCTTGAGAAGAAGCGTCAGAAGGTCACCGCCTTCGAGATGGTCGTCACCGGGGAGCCCCGCGAGGAGTACCCGAGGATCTACACGACGATCCATGTCGAGTACGTGGTCACCGGCCTGGGGGTAGATCCGTCAGCGGTGGCCCGCGCGATCGAGCTCTCTGAGGAGAAGTACTGCTCGGTCAAGGGCATGTTCAGCGATCAGATCGACGTCGTCACGAGCTTCCGCGTCATGGAGGCGGAGCGCTAGCGTGCCGATGACGGTCCACCCCTGCGTCGTTCTCCCCGTCTACGATGAGGCCGACACCGTCGGTGACGTGCTCGATGCCGTCCGCGCCGTCTTCGATGGGCCGGTGCTTGTGGTCGACGACGGCTCCACCGACGGCACCTCGCAGGTTCTGGCGGGCAGGTCGGACGCGAGGGTCCTTCGTCACGAGCGCAACCTCGGCTACGGGCGTGCGCTTCGTGACGGGTTCGCCTGGGCGCTTGGCGCTGGGTGCGACGCGGTCGTGGCGATGGACTGCGACGGTCAGCATGAGCCGTCGCACATCCCGGAGTTCCTCGAGGCGCTGCCCGGGTATGACATCGTGTCGGGAAGCCGCTACCTGCCCGAAAGCGGAGTGGCCGGCTCGGCGCCGCCCGAACGAGCCAGGGTCAACCGGCTCATGACGGCCACCATAAACGACGTGACAGGGTGGAGTCTCACCGACGCGTTCTGCGGGTTCAAGTGCTACCGCGCCACGGCGCTTCATGGGCTCCGGCTCAGCGAGGACGGCTACGCCATGCCGCTCGAGTTGTGGGCCCGGGCCTTCCGCTCGGGCTTGCGGATCGTCGAGCGGCCGGTCGAGCGCATCTACTTCGACGGTGACCGGTCCTTCGGCCAGGACCTCGACGACCCGCAGCGCCGCCTCGGGTACTATCTCCGCGTGTGGCGATCAGCGCTGGAGGACTGATGGCGGATATCGTGTGCGTCGGGGCGCACCCCGACGATGTCGAGATCGGCATGGGGGGGACCGTGGCGGCGCTCGCGGCGGCGGGGGCCGATGTGGTGATCGTCGACCTGACCGACGGCGAGCCGACGCCCTTCGGCACGCCGGAGCGGCGGATGGCCGAAGCCGCTTCGGCCGCCCGGATCCTCGGGGCACGCCGCGTGACCCTCGGGTTGCCCAACCGCTCCCTCACGGATTCGCTCGAGTCCCGCACGGCCCTGGCTGAGGTGCTGCGGGCAGAGCGGCCGCGGATGATGTTCGGCCCGTATCCCGAGGACGCTCATCCCGACCACATCGCCGCCGCGCGCATCGCCGAGGCGGCGCGCTTCCACGCGAAGCTCTCGAAGACCGGGATGAGCGGAGAGCCTCACTACCCGGCCCGCTACCACCGGTACATGGCCGTGCACTTGAGGCTCGTGCGCGACCCGTCGTTCCTGAGCGACATCTCGGCGACCCTGTCTACGAAGCTGGCGGCACTCGCGGAGTACCGGTCGCAGTTCGCCGACAACGAGGCCAACGCCGGACTACCCGGCCTCGTGGAGCGCGTCGCGCGCGGATGGGGCGACGTCGCCCGGGTGGAGGCCGCGGAGCCGTTCTTCGCGCTCGAGGTCCCGGTCGTCGCGACGCCGCTCGATCTCGGCTGAGCGATGCCGGTCCACGGGCGCCAGAAGCCGCCGTCGGGGCACGGTGAGGTGCTGTGCATACCGCCGCGAGAGGAATGGACGGCGCTGCTCGAGGCGAACCTCGATCACGCGACGCGTCTGCCGGGGCACCTTTCCGAGCTCAGGAACGTCGCACGCGCAGAGTCGGCCGCCCTCGCGCGGGAGGCGAGCGCCGAGCTGGGAATCGACGTGACGCAAGGCTCCGGGTCTGGCAGCGGCGCCCCCATCGTGATGACCGGGCATCAGCCGGCGATCATCCACCCGGGAGTGTGGATCAAGTACTTCCTCCTCGACCAGTTCGTCCGCACCGCCGGCGCGATCGGCGTCGACGCCGTCGTGGACACGGATGCGGCCGCGCACATGACCGCTCGTCTGCCGCGACGGGATCCGGATCTGGGAACAGTCGACGTAACGCTTCACCAGGGCGATTCCGACGTCGCGTACGCGCATCTGCCGGTTCCGGACGCGGCCGCGCGGCAGGCTCTCCGGGCGGCGGGATCGGCGGCCCTCGGCACGCTCGATGCTGCCGGTCCGGCCCGGTGTCTCGCGTCGTACTGCGACGCGCTTGATGAAGCGGCGGGCAGGACGGATGACCTCGGTTCGGCGTTGACCGCAGCTCGCAGGTCCTACGAGGCGCGCGCCGCAATGGCGTATCTCGAACTGCCGCTCTCCCGGCAGGCGCTCACGCCGTCCTTCCGCCGTTTCGCGGGCCGTCTGCTCGCCGACGCGGGGCGCTTCCGCGCGGTCCACAACGCCGAACTGGCTGCCTACCGCCAGCGGACCGGCACGCGATCGAGTGCGCAGCCGTTCCCTGATCTCGCGGAGCGGGACGGTGTGGTCGAGACTCCGTTCTGGCTGCTCGATGGGACCGGCCGGGCGACCGCTGGCATCGACGCCCGCGGCGTGCTTCACGCCAGGGGAGCCGCGGTGGCGGACCTCGGCGGGGATGCCGAGCGGATTGCCGACACCCTCGCGCGCGAAGAGCTGCTCCTCGCGCCGAAGGCGCTCGCGCTTACGATGTTCGAGCGTCTGTTCGTCGCCGACCTCTTCATCCACGGGACCGGGGGAGGGCGGTACGACCGGGTGACCGACGCGGTCATGAGCTCGTACTGGGGTGTCGAGCCACCGGCCTTCGTGATCGGATCGATGACGCTGCTGCTGCCGCTGGGGATCGCGGTGCCCGCCGAGGCGGATCTGACCGCCGCCGAGCGACAGCTGGCGCGGTTCGAGCACAATCCCGATGAGCTGCTTGCCGCGGTCGAGTTCGACTCCGTTGAGGAACGGCTACGGGCTGAGGATCTCGCTGCGCGCAAGCGGGAGTTGGTCGGTGCGCTCGGTGGCGTCGGCGTCGACCGGAAGACCCTCGGAGCCGAGGTCCGTGCCGTCAACGCCGAGCTCTCACGCTTGCTCGCGCCTGCGGGTGAGGAGATCCGCGTCGAAGTCGAGCGGCTGCGCGAGGCGCGGCGAGCGGCGGTCGTGCTCAGCGACCGCACGTACCCCTATTTCCTCTGGGACCCGCATGACGTGATGAACGCCGTGCGCTAGCGGACGGCACGCCGTGCCGTTATGATGGGCGGCACCGAACCGAACCCGCCTGGCGCGGGTCAGCCGTCACGCGAAAGGAACCTGGACATGGGAAAGCCGGTTGTCGATCCCGACCTGTGCACCGCATGCGGCATCTGTGTCGACGAGTGCCCGACGAGCGCGTTCGATCTCGGCGACATCGCGGTGCTTGCGCGCCCCGATGACTGCACCGAGTGTGGCACATGCGCGGACGTGTGTCCGAGCGAGGCCATCGAACTGCAGTAGCCTTTCACGCGCACCACGCACGCTCGAGGCCGGGTCTGGTGGCCCGGTCTTCGTGCGTCTGTGCGGGGTCTCGGGAATCGGTCAGCCGCGCGGTCCGCCGCGATCGTGAATGTAGAGCCGGGGCTCCCGACCGCGGAGCAGTCCCACGAACCGTCGATGATGTGCGGCATAGACCACAAGGCCCATGACGATCGCGAATGCGACGTCAGGTGAGCGCAGCACGAGGGCGGACGCCGGCAGACAGAGCGCCCCGACCACTTGGCCGGCCATCATGTACCGCGTGGCGGCGATCGTGAGCACGCCTGCGATGACGACCACCGCGAAGTAGCGCCAATCGTAGGAGAGCAGCGCCCCCGCGCCGGTCGCGAGTCCTTTGCCCGTTCGCCCGCACCGGCGCTTCACGACGGCCATCATCGCCGAGTAGTTGTGGCCGAGGACCGCGCCCGCGACCGCCGCCATCGGCAGTAGGGACGCGTCGATCCGTGCGCCTTCGGCCATCAGCACCCCCACCGGCCGGACCACCGTGCCGAGCGCCAGGTACTTCGTGATGGCGACCGGGACGGCTCCCTTGAGCGCGTCCGCGACCATGACGACGGTGAACCACCCCCACGACCCTGTCGTGCGCCGGACGTTCATCGCCCCGACGTTACCGGTGCCATGCGCGGTGATGTCTTCGCCGGTGACGAGCCGGACCACGGTGTACGCCCACGGTATCGAGCCGACGAGATATGCGGTAACCGCCGCCAGTACGATCGGGCCGATCGGTTCGACGGCGACCGTCATGCCGGCACGACGCATTCGATCGCGGCCGGCAGGATGGACACGTCGAACCGGCGAGCGAGGTGCACCTCGCCGTCGATCTGGGCGGGCATCGGATCGTCGCTCTCGATGACGATCGTGCCGCGTCGCGACATCTCAACCACCCTCATGCGCGTGTGCTTCCCGAGGATGACGAAGGGCAGACGGAGCAGGGCCTGCGGCAGAGACAGCGGGTCGATGACGCACACCTCGAGAAGTCCGTCATCGGCGAGCGCTTCGGGCGTGATGTAGAAGCCGCCACCATAGGTCGGGCCGATCGTCGCGGCGACGATGAGCACAGAGCGGCGCTCGGGAGGATGTCCGTCCCAACTGACCCGTACCTCATGCGGGTAGAGTTCGTGGAACAGGACGTGCATGAGCGCGGTCAGGTAGAGCCAGAGGCCCGAGCGCTTGGTCGTCACCTTGTACTCGACCGCCTTGGCCGTGACGCGCGCGTCGAGACCGGCAGCGAATGAGTTGTTGAAGTAGATGCCGTTGCACACCCCGACATCGAAACGGCGCGAGTGTCCGGCGGCAAGCGCGAGGGCCGCACCGGCGAGATCCTCGGGGATCCCGAGCGTCCGCCGGGTGTCGTTCCCGCTGCCGGTCGGCAGCAACCCGAGCCGCGGCCGGTCTGAGGCGGGCCGCTTCATCAAGCCGTTGAGCACCTCGTGGACGGTTCCGTCGCCACCGACGGCGACGACGGTCTCGTAACCCTCGGCCGCCTCGGCGATGTCTGCGGCGTGACCCATGTGCGTCGTGACGACGGTGTCGTGTTCAACGTACTGGAGGAGCTTCTCGATGGCGGGGAGCAACCGCCCGGTCTCACCGTGCCGGGCCGCAGGGTTGACGATGAGGAGCATCCTGCCGTCGGTCATCTGGGCCGCCTTCGATGAGTCAGATTCAGCATCAGGATAGCGGGCGGCGGGTCGCCTGGAAACAGCGCGGTGCGTGTGCTACTGTTCACGGGCGCCACCGAGCCCTCTTAGCTCAGCGGATAGAGCGTCTGCCTCCGGAGCAGAAGGCCGCAGGTT
>CAYYLR010000100.1:837-5904 GCA_964472485.1 uncultured Coriobacteriaceae bacterium | reverse complement strand
ACGCGGGCGCCCTCGCGCAACGCGACGCCCTCGCGCGCGCCTCGAGCGTCCGCTCGGCGCTTGCGTCGGCCGAAGCCGCGGTCCGCGCGGCGGACGAAGCGCGTTCGCTTGCGGCGCGCACGCTCGAGCAGGCCACGATCATCGCACCCCGGGATGGTGTGGTGATCTTCAACTCGATCGCCGGCGGCATCCTCGGGGGTCCCGTGCTCAAGCCGACGGTCGGCTCTTCGGTGAGCCCGGCCGCGGCTCCGTTCTCGGTCGTCCCGTTCAAGACGCTCGGCTTCACCGCGCAGGTCGATGAGGCGGATGTCTCGGCCGTCGCGGAGGGCATGTCCGCGATCATCACGCTCGACGCGCTGCCGGATCGTGAGTTCTCCACCGACGTCGCGCGGGTCGGGCGGGAGTCGGTCCTGACCGCGATCGGCGGCACGGCGTTCCCCGTCCTTCTGCGCTTCGAGACCGGGGACGCGCCGGTGTTGCTCGGCATGAACGGCACGGTCGAGATCCGTAGCGAGACGATCGGCGACGCGGTCCAGATCCCCGTCGAAGCGCTGCTCGAAGAGGGCGGCGAGTCGTTCGTCTGGCTCGTGCGTGAGGGTCGTGTCGCGCGCGTCACCGTGGACGTCGGGCGGTTCACCGAGACACGCGTCGAGATCCTCGACGGGCTGGCCGAAGGCGATCGCGTGGTCGTCAGCGACGCCTCCGGACTCGAGGACCGCATGCGCGTTCGCGAGCGGTGACCCTGATGAGCGATGACGGAGCCCGGGTCGTCCTGGAGGCGACCCATGTCACCAAGACCTACCGGCTCGGCAGCGTCGAGGTGGCGGCCCTGTGCGGCGTCGACGCGTCCATACGCCGCGGCGAGATGGTGTCGATCATGGGGCCGTCCGGTTCGGGCAAGTCGACGCTGATGCACATCATCGGTCTGCTCGACCGGCCGAGCTCGGGCAGCGTCGTCCTCGACGGAGACGACGTGAGCAGGCTCGCCCCAAACGAGCTCGCCGAGCTCCGCAACCGGCACATCGGCTTCGTCTTCCAGTCGTTCAACCTGCTCGCACGCACGACCGCACTCGCCAACGTCGAACTCCCGCTCGTCTATGCGGGGATCGCCGGCGCCGAGCGCACGCGGCGTGCGCGTGCCGCCCTTGAGCGCGTGGGGCTCGGCGAGCGCGTCGATCACTTCCCGAGCCAGCTCTCAGGCGGTCAGCAGCAACGCGTGGCGATCGCCCGCGCGCTCGTGAACAGCCCCAGCATCGTGCTGGCCGACGAACCGACCGGCAACCTCGACTCTCGTTCTGGCATCGAGGTCATGGCGATGCTGCAGGAGCTGCACACGCAGGGAATCACCGTGGTCGTGGTGACGCACGACGACCGCGTCGCCCGCCACGCCGAGCGCGTGATCAGCATCTTCGACGGCCGCGTACGTGAGGACGCCCCGGTGGCGGGCCGCGTGCGCGCGGCTGACGAGCTGGTCGCGCTGGCGTCGGACGGAGGTGTCTGGTGAACTACCTCGAGAGCTTCAAGGTCGCGTTCCGGGCGCTCTCGGCGAACAAGGCGCGAAGTCTCCTCACCATGCTCGGCGTGATCATCGGCGTGGCCGCCGTCATCCTGCTCGTCGGGATCGGCACCGGCGTGTCGGACGAAGTGACCGGCTCGCTCGAGGGTCTCGGCTCGAACCTCCTCTTCGTGGTGCCCGGTCAGTTCGACGCGTCGATGGGCGGCGGGGCGCCGCCCGGGCGGCGGTTCACGCTCGACGACGCGGAGGTGATCGAGCGGCAGGTCGCCGGGGTGAGCGCCGTGGTCCCGGTGCTGCAGGCGGGCGGCACGATCAAGGCGGGCAATCGCTCGCTGCGCGTGGTGGTCGCGGGCGGCAACGAACAGGGGAACGAGGTCTTCACCTCAGAACTCGCCGGTGGCCGGCACTACCGTCGCGGTGAGGTGCAGGCGGCCTCGCGCGTGGTGGGACTCGGTCACACCGTCGCTCGCGAGCTATTTCCCAACCAGGATCCCGTCGGCAAGCAGGTCACCCTCGCGGGCCAGCGGTTCACGGTCATCGGACACTACGAGTCGCTCGGCGGCGGGCTGGCCGGCGACCAGGACAGCCAGGTCTACATCCCGGTGACGACCGCCCAGAAGCTCTTCAACCTCAACTACGTCAACACGATCGTGGTGAAAGCGGCCGACCCCGATGACATCGAGGCCGTTCGCCGCGACATCCGCAGATCGCTGCTTCCCCGGTTCGGGGACGAGTTCAGCGTGTTCTCGCAGGAGCAGACGCTCGGCATCCTCTCGGACCTGCTCGGGACGCTCACGTACATGCTTGCCGGCATCGCGGGGATCTCGCTGCTCGTGGGCGGCATCGGGATCATGAACATCATGCTCGTGAGCGTGAGCGAGCGGACGCGCGAGATCGGCATCCGCAAGGCGGTCGGCGCGCGCACCTACGACATCATGTCGCAGTTCGTCATCGAGGCCGTCTCCCTCTCCGTGCTCGGCGGGGCGATCGGCATCGGACTCGGCTGGGGCGGCTCGACGCTCATCGACCGCCTGACGCCTGTGCCGGCCAACGTCACCCCCTGGGCGGTCGCGATGTCGTTCTTCTTCGCGTTCGGAGTGGGCGTGTTCTTCGGCGTGTACCCGGCGTGGAAGGCGAGCCAGCTCGACCCGATCGAGGCCCTGCGGCACGAGTGACGACGCGAGCGTGACCGCTCAGGACATGAAGTCCCCGGGGTCGACGTGGTCGAGGAACTCACGGAACCGCTCGACCTCGGCCTCCTCATCGACCTCGGTCACCTCGACCGAGGCGCGCTCGAAGACCTCCTCGGACACGAGGATCGGGCTGCCGAGCCGCACCGCGAGCGCGATGGAATCCGACGGACGGGCGTCGACGGCGTATCGGCGTTCGTCGGCGCCGATGAGCAGCGCGGCGTAGAATGTGTCTCCCTCGAGCCGCGTGATCTCGACGCGCTCGAGCGTATGCCCGGTCGCATTGATCACCGAGGCGAGAAGGTCGTGCGTCATCGGCCGCGGAGGCTCCATGCCTTGGAGCGCGATGAGGATCGCGCTCGCCTCCATCCGGCCGATCCAGATGGGCAGTACGCGGCGCGGCGCCTCCGGGTCGTGCGGCTCGGCGGGCGCCAGGAGCAGCACCGGTTGCTGCGTGTTCGGGTCAAGCGTGATGCCCGCGATGGCCACCAGAAGCATGGACGCTCCTCTCCACTTCGTAGGTACCCCAGCGCCGCTTCCTGGCGCCGCGCGTGGGCGGGCGGGGGTTCCTTGACGCTCTTCCGGAGCGTGGGATATGGTATCGAGGCTGTCGGCAGCGATGGGCCCGTAGCTCAGTTGGTTAGAGCGCACGGCTGATAACCGTGAGGTCAGTGGTTCGAATCCACTCGGGCCCACCATCGATTCTCCCAAGGTCAGGCGACTCCGCCTGACCTTCGTGTATCGGGCGGGACTCAGTAGCGGAGGACCGCGACCGCCGACTCGCCGTGGGGCATCTCCTCGGCATCCATCACCACGACGTCGCCGCCGCTGAGCAGCGTTTCGGTCGCGGCGAGTTCGAGCAGATCGGACGCGTTCGCGGCCGGCCCCGGTTCCAGGCGCACCGCCCCCGCGTCGGCGTCGTAGGCTCCCCATAGCGCCGCGCCATCGCCGACGAGCAGCGTCTCGATGCGACCGTGGTGCGCCGCTGGTATGAAGGTCTCCGGATCGGGCGTCACCCGCTGCGAGGCCCAGAGCTCGGCGACCCTGCCGGTCAGACGGCCGCGCTCATCGGCGAGCAGCCCTGAGACGATCGACCACGCGCGCGCGTGCAGCTCCGTGTCGCTCATGCCGTCGGGGCTTCCCGGGATCGCCTCATCGGCGAGTTCGGGGTAGGTGTTCGCCTCCCGGTAGAGCGGCAGCAGGTACTCGACGCTTGCGAGCACGAGCGGCGCGGCGCTCTCCCGCAGGTGCTCCTGCAGCGCTCGGTCGATCGCGTGGAAGTAGCGCGCGATCTCCTCCTTCACGTCGGGTTCCCCGGTTCCGTGGAACACAGCGGGGCGTCTGCCCCCTGAGCCGGATGTCCCCGTGTGGAACTGCAGTGAGCGCTTCTCGAACTCGTCCCAGCGCAGCGTGTCGGAGAGGCCGGCGGGAAGCTCGTCGGCGGGCACCTCGGCCAGGGACGTCCGCGAGCCGCGGAGCAAGCGGACGCGCTTCTGACTGAGTGCGAGAAGCCAGAAGCGGCGATCCTCGTTAGCGAAGCGGATGAGGGGCCGGATGTGGTAGCGGTCGCTCAGGGTGACCGACTCGGGAAGCGCACCGGGCACCTGGAACGTCTCCACGCCGTCCGGTCCCACGAGGACACCCAAGCCCTCGCGCGAGCGGAGCCAGAACGGGCGGTCCTCGGCCAGCGCGCGCGCGGGCTCAAGGCGCTCGTCTATCTCCGCGGTTCGCATGCCCGCCGCCGAGAGCAGCTCCGCCGCTCGCTTGAGGAGGTTCCGCAGCCGAGTGACGCCGGCTTCCTGGCTGCCCGGACCGAACGGGTGGGTCGGCATCGTCATCGTGATGAGTCCGGATCCGCGAACGCGGGCGAGTTCAACCAGGCGATCGAGCGTCACAGCGTCCACAGGACACGCTCCCCTCGGCTCTCTGAGGCGTCGGCGTCGCGCCGCTGTCGCGGCGAACCGCCGGAACAGGATGGTAGGCATATACCCATCACGCGTCGGGACCGGTGTGCCGCGGTGGCGACTCAGCCGCCGATCAGCGTGATGACCACCGAGTGCTCGCCACCGTCGTCGACGAGCGGTATGGCGACGTCGTCGAGCCGTCGACCGTCGAGTTCGGCGTGTGCTACCCCGCGCGTGACGCCCCGAGGATTGTCGACACGCACGCGGTACACGGTCGTGCCGAAGCGATACGCGAGTTCGAAGCCAGGCCAGCGACGAGGGATGCACGGATCGACGATGAGCACCCGTCTGCCGTCGCGGGCCTCGGTCCGGAAGCCGAGCACCTCGCGGATGGCGACGCGCGCGCCCGGCATCGGGAACCCGCCGGTGTGCGTGAGCACGTGCCGGATCGTGCAGC
>CAYYLR010000100.1:0-827 GCA_964472485.1 uncultured Coriobacteriaceae bacterium | reverse complement strand
TGTACCAGGTCCAGCCGCCGCGCCCCACATGGGGCTCGATCGCGTAGACGTCAGCCGCGAGCACGTACGGCTCGACCTTGTAGCGCGCGACGGCGTCGGCGTCACGGGCGTGTCCCACAGGGTTGATGAGCCCGAGCAGCGACACGGCTTCGTCGCCGTCGCCGAGGCGCGCGAACGCGAGTGCGACCCACAGGGCGGCGTGCGTGTACTGCCCGCCGTTCTCGCGGACGCCCGGCAGGTAGCCCTTGATGTAGCCGGGGTCGTTCGGCATCGCGTCGAACGGCGGCGTGAGCAGCCGTACCAGTCCGTCCTCCCGGGAGATCAGGTGCTCCTCCACGGACTCCATCGCCATCGCGGCCCGCTCAGGGTCGCCCCGACCTGACAGCACCGACCACGCCTGCGCGATCGCGTCGATCCGGCACTCTGCCGCCTCGGCGGTGCCGAGCGGCGTGCCGTCGTCGAAGTACGCCCGCCGGTACCAGGCGCCGTCCCAGGCGTGCTCCTCGACCGCCCCGATGAGCGAGGCGGCGCGGTCGCGGAGCGAGGCGGCACGTCCGGCGTCCCCGTTCAGTTCGGCGGCGCGGGCGAAGGACCGCATGGTCACGTCGAGGAACCAGGCGAGCCACACGCTCTCGCCTCTTCCGTGGATGCCGACCCGGTTCATGCCGTCGTTCCAGTCGCCGCCACCCATGAGGGGCAGTCCATGCTCACCGAGCGGCACGGCGAGGCCTACCGCGCGGTGGTGCGCCGGATGGGGCGCGACGGGTGGCTGGGCGTCGGCTGGCCCACCGAGTACGGCGGCCGCGGCTTCGGCGAGGTCGAGCAGC
>CAYYLR010000099.1:0-5983 GCA_964472485.1 uncultured Coriobacteriaceae bacterium | reverse complement strand
GACCGGCCGGGCGCGTCGCGACGGACAGGCTCGGAGACGGGCGGAGCGGGTACGTGTGTTAACGAGGGTGTCACACCGGCCTCGCTGGCGGCGGCTATACTGATCCAGGATCGGCATCCGCCGGATACGGAGGAGACGAGAGCGGCCATGCGCGAGAGCTACCGCAGAGAACTCAAGGCAACGAAGGCCGAGGTCGTCGACATCGGTCGTCTGATCGTCGAGGTGTCTCGCGACGCGACGACCTCGCTCGTCGAGGGCGACATCGAGGCCGCCGAGCGCGTCATCGCTCGCGATGACGAGGTCGACGCACGCTGCCTGGCCCTCGAGGAACGCACGCTCGAGACTATCGCGACGCAGTTCCCCGTCGCCCGCGACTTGCGGTTGCTGCACTCGCTCGCCCATGTCGCGATGCACATGGAGCGCATGGGTGACCTCGCGGTCAACATAGCCAAGGCGGCTCGCCGTACGGCCGACCGCCGGGGTCCTCAGACGCTCTACGATCTCATCAAGGCCCAGAGCAACCTCGTCAACCGGGTGCTCGAGGCGATGCTCGAGGCGTTCGAGACCAACGATCTCGAGCTCGCGTACAAGCTCAAGGACATGGACGAGCCGATCGACCACCTCTTCAAGCAGTTCTTCCGTGAGATGGCGCGGCTGCACGAAGAGGAGGACATCGAGTGGGCCAGCCAGATGGTGCTCGCGTCGCGCTACCTCGAACGCATCGCGGACCATGCCGTCGACATCGGCGAGCGCCTTGTCTACATGGTCACCGGTGACTTCGAAGCGTTCTCGGAGGCCGCCGAGGGGCAGGGAACGCCGGGCGCGTGAGCGCGATCACCGAGCGATACTCCTCCGTCCGAAGGCGAGTCTGTGACGCCGCCGACGCAGTCGGGCGCGACGCTGCCGGTATCACGATCGTCGCGGTGACCAAGACGGTCGGGCCCGGAGAGGTGCGTGAGGCGATCGCCGCCGGCATGACCGACTTCGGCGAGAACCGCGTCCAGGAGTTCGTCGCCAAGCACGGCCTGTTCCCGCAGGCGCGCTGGCATTTCATCGGGACGCTGCAATCCAACAAGGTGCAGCACGTGGTCGGTAAGGCGCACCTCATCCACTCGGTGGACTCGATCCACCTGCTGGAGCGCATCGCGCGGCTGGCTGAGGCTCACGAGGTCGTCCAGCCGGTGTTGCTGCAGGTCAGCGTGTCGGGCGAGGAGAGCAAGCACGGTATGCACCCACACCAGGTCGAGGAGGCCCTGTCTGTCGCGGCGGGTCTGCCGGGGGTGCGGGTCCGCGGGCTCATGACGATGGCGCCGCTCGGCCGTCCCGAATCAGCCCGCTGGGTGTTCCATGACCTGCGGGCGCTGTTTGAATCCCTGACCGCTATGCGGTTCAATGGAACGCGGCTCACGGAACTCTCCATGGGCATGACGAACGACTTCGAGGTCGCGGTCGAAGAGGGTGCGACCATCGTGCGGGTCGGGCGAGCCATCTTCGGTCGCTGACGCGCGCGCGACAGCAAGGAGACCATCGTGGGCGTGTGGCGCGACCTCAAAGCGAGACTTGGTCTCGGCGACGAGTACGACGAGTACGAGGAGTACGATGACGAGTCCGACGGCTACGATGAGCCCGCGTACCGCTCTCCGTACGATGATGAGCCTCTGGGTATCCGGCGCGTGCAGCGCGAGCCGGACCTCGACCGGGCGCGTGACGCCGGTCGGGGATCGGTGGCTCCCGGGCCTGGCATGCAGGCGGTCCCGCAGGTCAAGATGCACATCGTCGAGCCCCGCGCGTACTCGGAGGCCCAGGCGATCGCCGACCGGTTCAAGACCGGCGTGCCGGTGATCATGAATCTCACGATGACCGACCCTGAGCTCTCGCGCCGCCTGATCGACTTCGCGTCCGGTCTCACGTACGGACTCAACGGTGGCCTTCAGAAGGTCTCGGACCGCGTCTTCATGCTGACCCCGGCCAATGTCGACGTGACCGCCGCTCAGCGCGCCGTGCTCCGTGACAAGGGCCTGTTCGGCGTCGACGGATGATGGGCGCGATGGAGGTCCGCTACCGGCTCGCCATCATCGGCGGGGGGCGCATGGGCGAGGCGATCGCCGCCGGGCTCGTGTCGTCCGGCGCGCTCGCGGCGTCCGAGATCGTCGTGGCCGAACCGACGGCGTCACGGCGGAGCGTGTTCGAGCGCCACGCGATAGCGACGGTCGCCGACGGCGACGCGGTCGTCGGCAACGCCGCTGTCGTCCTGCTGGCGGTCAAGCCGCAGGTCGTCGAGGCCGTGCTCGCGCACATCGCCGACGGCGTCCGTCCCGGCGCGGTCGTGGTATCGATCGCGGCCGGCGTCACCACCGCCCGCCTCGAGTCGCACCTGCCGGACCGCACGCCGGTGGTTCGCGTGATGCCGAACACGCCCGCGATGGTGGGTGCGGGTGTGGCGGTTGTGAGCGGGGGTTCGGCGACCACGCCAGAACAGGTCGAGGAGGTGCGCCGGCTCTTCGAGTCGGTCGGGCAGGCGGTCGTCATCGACGAGCGTCACCAGGACGCCGCGACCGCGATCTCAGGTTCGGGTCCGGCGTACGTCGCGCTCTACATCGACGCGCTCGCGCGCGCCGGAGTCCACGAAGGACTCACCCGTGAGGTCGCCCAGTCGCTTGCGGTGCAGACCGTGCGCGGGACCGCCGAACTGCTTGCCGCCACCGGCATGCATCCCGAGGAGCTCATCGATGGTGTCGCAAGCCCCGGCGGCACGACGATCGCGGCGCTCGCGGAGCTTGAAGCCGGCGGGGTGCGCGCCGCCGTGCTCGACGCCGTCGTCGCGGCCGTGAACCGGGCGAAGGAGCTGGGCTCATGAACGCGCTCTCGATCGCCATCAGGCTCATCGACTTCTACCAGATTCTCATCATCGTCTACGTGCTCATGTCGTGGCTACGTCCCGGCGCGGGGCTGCTCGGCGACGTCTACCGTGTGCTCGGCACCATCGTCGAGCCCTGGCTCGGACTGTTCCGTCGCATCATCCCGCCGTTGGGTATGGTCGACATATCGCCGATCGTCGCGATCCTCGCGCTCTCGCTCATCGCCAATTCGCTCATCCGCTTCTTGGGATAGAATCTCCGACGGAAGCCAGGTGTCCTGGAAGGACCGATCATGAAGCTCACGCCGCTCGACATCCACCACAAGGAGTTCGGTCACGCGCTGCGCGGCTACAACGAGGCCGAGGTCGACGCGTTCCTCGACCAGGTGGCCGATGAGCTCGAGCGGCTGTTCAAGGAGAACATCGACCTCTCCGAGAAGATCGAGGCGCTTGAGGAGAAGGTACGCTCGTACCAGGATATGGAGCGCACGCTCCATAACACGCTTCTTTCGGCGCAGCGGTCGGCCGACGAGCTCATGCAGCAAACACGTCAGGAGGCCGAGGTCGTCCTGAAGGACGCAGAGGTCAAGGCGAAGGAGATCATCCACGCGGCGCTCACGAACAAGCAGAAGGCCACCAACGACCTGACCCGCATCAAGCAGGCCGAGGAGGACTTCCGTTCCCGCTTCAAGGCGCTGCTCGACGGGCATCTGCGTGCCCTCGCGGAGATCCCCGTCGCGGAGGACGTCAAGCTGCTCGTCGCCCGCGCGGGTGACGAGACGCTCGCCCAAGCCGAGGTGGCGTCCGCGCCGGGACCGGCCGCCGCTCCCGTCATCGTGCCGATCGCATCCGCACCCCTGGTGGCCTCGGAGGTCACCGAGATCGCGGACCTTCCCGCGGCGGCGGCCACCGCGCCCGCCCCGGTCTCGGAGTCGGCTTCCGTCGCCGAACCGCCCGAGAGCGGCTTCGTCGCGAGCCTCCACCTCGGCGATCTGTCCGAGAGCGCGCTTGAGCCTGACGACACCGTCGAGTTCAAGGTGGCCGAGTTCGGCTTCGGTGAGCGCGAGGACGACATCGACATCGAGGAGATCGACTAGCCCGCATGCGGCTGGCCGTCCGCTCCTGCGGGGCCGCTCTTCTGAGCCCCGGCCCGCGTTGACCCCGGTCAGGCGTGCGGGTACCATCGCACCTGCGCACGCGTGACGTACGCGGCGCTGGCGCTGACGAGGACGAGTAGGCGCGTGACCACCGGATGAGCGAGCGGGGACAGTGAGAGCCCGCACGGCAGGACGCGATCGAAGATCACCTCCGAGCCTCGGCCCGAACAGCCCGAACAGGGTCCAGTAGGCGTCGACGGGTGCCCCCGTTACCGGGCGACCGAGTGGCGTGCCGACGGCCGGCACGCAAGCTGGGTGGTACCGCGGAGCAGGACTCGTCTCGAGGCGCGCTTCGTCCCAGGTGAGGACGGGCGCGCTTCGTCGTTTCTTTCGGCCGAGTGAGGAAGGCGGGACATGGGCGAGAATCCTGACTACAAGAGCACGATGAACCTTCCGCAGACGGAGTTCCCCATGCGTGCGAGCCTTGCCACGCGCGAGCCGGGCTGGCTGCGGTTCTGGGATGAGATCGACGTCTATCGGCGCTCGCTCGAGCAGAACGAGGGCAACCCCCCCTTCGTGCTGCACGACGGTCCGCCGTACGCGAACGGTCATATCCACATGGGTACGGCGTACAACAAGGTGCTCAAGGACCTGGTCGTCAAGTACAAGTCGATGCGAGGGTACTGGGCGCCGTACGTGCCGGGCTGGGACTGCCACGGTCAGCCGATCGAGCATCAGGTTGAGAAGGACCTCGGCCCGGAGGCGATGGCGACGATATCGCAAGCCGAGCTGCGGGAGCGTTGCCGGGAGTACGCGCTGCGCTTCGTCGACGTTCAGCGCGAGGAGTTCAAGCGGCTCGGCGTGCGCGGTGACTGGGACGACCCGTACCTCACGCTCAGCCGCGAGTACGAGGCCGGCAACGTCGAGATCTTCAAGACGATGTACCTCGACGGCGCCGTCTACAAGGGCGCCAAGCCGATCCACTGGTGCGTGCGGTGCAGAACGGCGCTCGCGGAGGCCGAGATCGAATACGGTGATGAGACGTCGAACTCGATCTACGTGGCGTTCGCGTTCACCGACCCCACGCCCTGGGACGCCGAAGGCCCGGCCTCGGTGCTCATCTGGACGACCACGCCATGGACGCTGCCGGCCAACGTCGCGGTCACGCTCGCTGACGGTGCGGAGTACGTCGGTGTCAAGCTCGCCGACGGTCGCGTGCTCGTGATGGCCGAGGCGCTTGTCGAGGCGGTCGCGGCTGTCGCCGGCTGGGAGGGGCATGCGGTCACGGGGCCGCGCGTGAAGGGCGCCGAGCTCGCGGGACTGCGGTACGCTCAGCCCATCCATGACGGGGTGACCGGTGTGGTCATCACGGGTGAGCACGTCGATCTGACGACCGGCACGGGAGCGGTGCACACGGCCCCCGGGCACGGTGAGGAGGACCACCTCGTCGGCGTTCGATTCGGACTGCCGATGCCGATGCCGGTCACCGACGACGGCACGTTCGACGCGGGTGGCGGCCCGTTCGCGGGTCTCGAGGTCCGCGCCGCGAACCCGAGGATCATCGAGTGGCTCGATGCGCGCGGTAGCTTGATCGCCGCGACGAGGATCTCGCACAGCTACCCGCACTGCTGGCGATGCAAGCAACCGGTCATCTTCCGGGCCACCGAACAGTGGTTCGTCTCGATGGAGCACACAGGTCTGCGCGAGCACGCGTTGCGCGCGATCGGCGGCGTCGAGTGGATCCCGGGCTGGAGCGTCAATCGCATCTCGGCGATGGTGGGCGACCGCCCCGATTGGTGCATCAGCCGACAGCGGGCCTGGGGCGTTCCTATCCCCGTCTTCGCCTGCGCGAAGTGTGGCGAGACCGTCGCGACTCCTCAGACGTTCGACGCGGTGATCGCGCTGTTCCGTGCCGAGGGCGCCGACGCCTGGTTCACCAAGCGTCCGGCCGAGTATCTGCCTGCCGACACGGCGTGCGGTCGCTGCGGCGCGGGCGTGATCGACCTCGCCCCGGAAGACGACATCGTCG
>CAYYLR010000098.1:0-6012 GCA_964472485.1 uncultured Coriobacteriaceae bacterium | reverse complement strand
CCGTGATCGTGACCGTCACGGCGTCGGAGTAGCTCGCGCCATCGTACGCGCGGTAGCTGAACGAGTCGGCGCCATTCCAGTTCGCTCGTGGCGTGTACGTGAAGCTGCCGTCGGCGTTCAGGGTGAGAGCGCCGCCGGAGGGGCCGATGACGAGGTCGGCCGAAAGCGCGTCCCCGTCACCATCGCTGTCGTTGGCGAGCACGCCCTGGGCGGCGTTGCGGGAGAGCGCGCCGTCCTCAGCAACGGTGTAGCTGTCAGCGAGAGCGACTGGCGCATCGGGAACGCCGATCACCGTGATCGTCACGGTAGCGATCGCCGACTGTAGCGTCCCGTCACTGACGCGATAGGTGAACGTCACGTCGCCGGCGAAATCGGCGGGTGGCGTGTAGGAGAAGCTGCCGTTCGATTGGAGCGAGAAGCTGCCGCTCGCTGGCGATGACACGAGTACGGCCGTGATCGGGTCACCGTCGGGGTCGTAGTCGTTGGCGAGCACGCCCTGAGCGGCGTCGCGGGAGAGCGTCCCGTCCTCGCTCATGGAGTAGGTATCGTTCATCGCGATCGGAGCGTCTGCGGAGCCGGTGACCCAGAACTTCACCTCGGCAGGCGCCGAGAACGACGTCCCGTCCCACACCCGGTACCAGAAGGAGTCCGCGCCGGCGTAGTTCGGATTCGGCGTGTACGTGAAGCTGCCGTTGGGATTGAGGACGACCGCGCCGTTCGGCGGCTGCGTGTGGACCGACGCCGTCAGCGAGTCGCCCTCGGGGTCGTAGTCGTTCGCGATCAGTCCGGGCGCCGCTCGGGTGAACGGCGTGTCCTCAGCCACCTGATACGCCGTCACCGCGGCGCCGATGTAGACGGCGCCGGAGTTGACGCCCAGGTCATCCCGCAGATACGCGCCGATGACCGCCACCTCGCCGGACAGCGCGACGTTCCAGCCGAAGTTGTCATTGGACGCGAAGTCGCCCGCGTTGATCTCCGGGTCCCGGCCCCACGCCGAGCCCCCGCCGGTGAAGCTGTACGCCGCGCCGGCCGCACTCGCCTGCGACACCTTGTGGCTGGGCGCGCCGACGAGCGCACGGGTGCCGGACAGCGACACCGAGTTGCCGAAGTCGTCGCCGTTCACGCCGTCCGCCGGTCTAAGTTTGGCTCGCTGAGACCACGTGGTGCCCGAACGCGTGAACACGTAGGCCGCACCCGCGGCCTGATTCGGCGTGCCGATGAGCGCGGTATCGCCTTCAAAGGCGAGCGACGCACCGAAAAGATTGCCGTTACCGCCATCCGACGGCGTCATCTTCGCCTGCTGACTCCAGACAGTCCCCGAGCGGGTGAACGCGTAGACAGCGCCGGTGCCCTTGGCCGAGGCGGCGACAAGCGCGGTGTCACCCTCGATCGCTGCGGCGTTGCCGAACGCGTCACCGTTGGCGGTGTCGCCGTGCTGGAACTTCGCCTGCTGCGTCCACACGGTGCCGGAACGCGTGTAGATGTACGCGGACCCACGGTTGTTGCCACCGAGATCATGGAACGGTGAGCCGACGACGATGGTGTCACCGGAGACATCGACCGACGCGCCGAAGTTGTCGCTGCCGGCCACATCTGAGGGCACGATCTTCGCCTGCTGCGTCCACGTGGTGCCGGTACGGGTGAACACGTACGCGGAGCCGGCGCGGCTCATGCCACTGCCGTGGGAGTCCCACTGCGCACCGACGACGACGGTCTGGCCGGAGATCGCCACCGAAACGCCGAACTGGTCGTCACCGGCGCCGTCCGCCGCGGTCAGCACCGCCTCCTGGCTCCAGCGCAGTCCGTTGCGGACGAAGACGTAGGCAGCGCCGGCGTTGGGGCTCGTGCCGTTGGCGCGATACGATCCGACGACGATGAAGTCCGGCGAGGCCGCGATCGAGTACCCGAAGCCATCGCCTGCGGCGGTGTTGCTGCCGTAGATCTTGTCCGTGAGCAGGAAGCCGGAAGGGTCCCCGATCGCCCAGGGGGCGCCGCCTGCGGCCCCCGCGACGAGCGCGGTGGCGGCGACGATCGACAGAAGCAGCGGTACAGCGAGTGTGCCGATGAACCGGCGGGCGTGAAGCCGCATACGTGTCCTCCCCAAAGCCGAACGTGTGTCCAGGGCTTCGAATGCGGCGTCGATGGCGATGTGTCCGTCGCCTGGGTGCGTTCATTATCGACGAAGCAGCGGGATTCCTCAACACGTCCGGCAGGGAGTGTGCGTCGCCGTGCCACCCGCTTCCGGCTGGCGACCGCTCGCGCCCGGCCCGCTATACTCCGAGCAGCAGTCGAACGAGGGAGGGACACTGTGGAGCCCGTGAGGATCATCCCGTGCCTGGACATGAAGGACGGCCGTGTCGTCAAAGGCGTCCACTTCGTGGATCTCCGCGACGCCGGGGACCCGGTGGAGAACGCCGCGTACTACGAACAGGCCGGCGCCGACGAACTCGCGATGCTCGACATCGCCGCCACGCTCGAGAACCGCACGACCCGCCTGGAGTGGGCGGCCGCCGTGTCCGAGGTCATCTCGATCCCGCTCACCGTCGGTGGCGGCATCGGCTCGCTCGGCGACATGGACGCGCTGTTCGATGTGGGCGTCGCGCGGATCTCCATGAACAGCGCGGCAGTCAGCGACCCGACGCTCATCGAACGTGGCGCCGCCGCGTTCGGCTCCGAGCGCATGGTGGTCGCGATCGACGGCAAGCGCAACGACGCGATGGCGTCCGGGTTCGAGGTCGTCGTCAGCGGCGGCCAGAAGCCCACCGGCATCGACTGCGTCGAGTGGGCGCGCCGGTGCGAGGCGCTCGGCGCGGGCACGATCCTCCCCACGAGCATGGACGGCGACGGCACGCTCGCCGGTTACGACCTCCCCTTCACGCGCGCGATCGCCGACGCCGTCGACGTCCCGATCATCGCCTCCGGCGGCGCGGGCGCCCTTGAGCACTTCTACGACGGGGTCGCCGAGGGCCATGCCGACGCGCTCCTCGCCGCATCCGTCTTCCATTTCCGGACGTTCACGGTGCGCGAGGTGAAAGAGTACCTGGCGAGCCGAGGTATCCCGGCCGTCCTGTAGCCCGCTCCTCGCGGGCCTCGGACCGGCCGACCGAACCGCCGCGCAACCGCGACGCGAGGTACCATCCCGGTCCTATCGACGGTACACTCGGACAGGCGGGAGTCTCGCCGGCTGTCGCGAACGGCCGTACCCTGTGACTTCCCGGCACGGCGTGGCGGAACCCACCGTAAGGAGGACGGCATGAAAGCAGCGGGCAAGACGATCGTGGTCACCGGCGGGGGTAGCGGTATCGGACGTCAACTCGTGCTTGGCCTTCTGGGGCGCGGCTCCCGCGTCGCGGCGCTCGACATCAGCGAAGCCGGGCTGAGCGAGACCGCCAGGCTCACCGGAGACGCGGCCGACCGACTGTCGACGCACGTCGCCGACATCACCGACCGCGCGACGGTCGAGTCGCTCCCCGCTGCGGTGATCTCCGCCCACGGCCAGGTCGACGGCATCATCAACTGCGCCGGCATCATCCAGCCGTTCGTCAAGGTCAACGAGCTTGACTACAGCGCCATCGAGCGCGTGATGAACGTGAACTTCTGGGGCCTGGTCTACGTTACCAAGACGTTCCTGCCTCACCTGCTGAAGCGTCCCTCGGCCCACATCGTCAACGTCTCGAGCATGGGCGGCTTCGTCCCGGTTCCCGGGCAGACGATCTACGGTGCGTCGAAGGCCGCGGTCAAGCTGCTCACCGAAGGCCTCCACTCGGAGCTGACCGACACCAACGTCCGCGTGACGGTGGTGTTTCCCGGCGCGACGGCGACCGACATCTCGAAGAACTCCGGGCTCGAAGCGCCTCCGGCGGCCGAGGCCAGCGAACAGGCGAAGAAGTTCAAGACGCTTCCCGCCGACGAAGCCGCACGCATCATCCTGGACGCGATGGAGAAGGACGCCTACCGGGTGTGCGTCGGCAAGGACTCCACGCTCATCGACCGCTTGTACCGGCTCATGCCTGAACGCGCCGCAGGCCTCATCTACAAGCAGATGCGAGAGCTGCTCGGCGACTGATCCTCGTCCTCGCCGAGGCCACCCGTGCCGGCATGTTCCTGAACGTGCGTCCGCGATGTGACGGCAGTGGGCGCTCGGGGAATCGTCGTCTCTGAAGCCGAAGCGGAGAGGAAGGTGCGATCATGACCGAGGATGCGGCGGAAGGCACGACCACGCCGCGAGCGGGCGGCAAGAAGGCCGACGGACTGACCGAGGTGCTCGAGAACATCGCTGCGATGCCCGAGCGCGACCGCCTCATGGCGGAGCGCATCCACGCGATCGTGCAGCGCGTCGCGCCGTCACTCTCACCTCGGCTCTGGTACGGGATGCCGGCATACGCCAAGGACGGCGCGGTGCTCTGCTTCTTCCAGGCCGCGTCGAAGTTCAAGGTGCGGTACGCGACCTTCGGCTTCGATCAGAAGGCCGCCCTCGATGACGGCGCCATGTGGCCGACGTCGTTCGCATTGACCGGACTGGGCGACGCCGAAGAAGCGCGGATCGCCGATCTCATCACCAAGGCGATCGGGTAGAACAGACCACGCGAGCGGAGCGTCGGTCAGCGGTTCAACGCGCCCAATGCGCCTCATGGCGTCCGGCGGGCCGCGAGATCGAACCGCATGAAGCGGATGCCGCGATAGCCGCCTCCCGCTGTGATCAGACCGGTCGGGAGCGTGAAGACGCGACGGAAGCCGAGTCGCTCGTACAGCCGCATCGCGCGCTCGTTCACGTCGACCACCTCGAGTTCTACCGTGCGCATTCCCGCGTCCCTCGCCGCCTCGATCACCGCCTGAAGCAACGCGGTACCGATGCCGCCGCCGCGCGCTGTCTCGCGAACCGCGATCACTTCGATGCGCCATTGCCGCTTCCTGGGCCGGATCAAGACGGTCTCTCCAGCCGCGATCGCCCACCTGGGGACAGCGGCGGCCCAACCGAACTCGCGGGCCAGACTGACGAAGCCGATGTGCGAGAATCGCCGACCGCGCATCCCGATGCCGACCACACCGGCCAAGGCGCCTTCCTCATCGAGCGCCACCCATCCGAGCTCCGGGTCGATGCTCCCGGCGACGAGGCGGAGAGCCTGCTCCGGTGTCCGAGGCCGCAACTCATGCTCGACCTTCAAGGCGAACGCATCCACGAGCAGCTCCGCCACATCCGGAACCATCTCCGAAGGAATGCCTCGTAGAAGTCTCGGATTCCCCATGGATACCCCGACTCGCCACCGGCCCGGTACACCGATGAGTATTCCCGACCGCAAGCCCTTCATCGATCTGGGCCTGGTGGACCCACGTGCGCAGCGTCCCGGGTGCGACGCAGATCTGGTGGGCGGTGGCCTTGATGCCACGCCCGCCGAGACGGTAGAGGCGGACCGCCTCGGTCCGGAACTCCGGTGTGTACGCCATACGCTGACTCCCTTCCGACCCCTTAGGGGTCTAGCGGGTCAACTCCACTTCGTGAGGCGACGCGATGCCTTGACGAGACGGCGGGAAGAAGGGATAGTCCCGATTCACAGTCGAGACAGGACGCCGCGCGGTCCTATGCGTATCTCGGGAGCGTCGTTCAGTGTCCGTACGTGAGGCAGGAGGAGCGCCCATGCCAACCCCGTACAAAGTCCTGGTAGGACCTGAGGGATACCTGCCGCCCGCTGCCGTGATGCATGGCGTGCGGATGCCCTTGGAGGGGGAGGCGATAGTCGAAGGTGCCTGCGTCCCCCTCGAGCAGGGAATCCAGACCATCGCCGAACGGCTGACTTCAGCCAAGAACCCGACGTTCTTCCCCGGACCCTTGCTTCTGTGGAAGACGAGCGAGTACGCGGTCGAGCGGGGGCGGCTGGTGCGTGAGCTTGCCGCGGAGGTGCGGGCAAAAGTCATCCCCATGCCCGACTACCGTCCCAAGTACCCGAAGATCGATCCCGCGGTCGAGATCAACCCGAATCACCCCAACCTGACGATCTGGCACAACAAGATCGA
>CAYYLR010000097.1:0-6136 GCA_964472485.1 uncultured Coriobacteriaceae bacterium | reverse complement strand
ACGAAATCGTGCCGATCTTGCGCGCCTGGGGCACGACACGGGGGTCCGCGGTGTAGACGCCCTCGACATCCGTGTAGATCTCGCAGACGTCGGCGCCGAGTCCGGCGGCGACCGCGACCGCGGTGGTGTCCGAGCCGCCCCGCCCGAGGGTGGTGATCGCGCCGTCCGGCGTCGTTCCCTGGAAGCCGGCCACGATGGCGATCCGCCCCTCGGCAAGCGCCGCCCTCACGCGGTCCGCCCGCACCTCGAGGATCTTCGCCTTGGTGTGCCCGTGGTCGGTCACGATTCCGACTTGCGGACCAGTGAACGAGATCGCTTCGTGCCCGAGCGCGTGGATGGCCATGGCGAGCAGCGCGATCGAGACCTGCTCGCCGGTCGCGAGCAGCATGTCCATCTCGCGCTCCGGTGGCTCAGGGTCGACCTGCTCCGCGAGCGACAGCAGTTCGTCGGTCACGTCCCCCATCGCCGAGACGACGGCGACGATGCTATGCCCGGCCTCCTTCGCGGCGACGATGCGCGCGGCCACAGCGCGGATGCGCTCCGGCGTGCCGACCGAGGTGCCCCCGTACTTCTGGACCGTGAGGGTCATCGTCTGCGCTCCCCTGGATATCGGACGCCCGTACGCGTCCGAGGCTGGCAGTCAGTGTACCAGCACCACGCCGCCTCGCCGCGCGCTGTCACCTGAGCGTACCGAAGCCGAGCCGCTCGGCCACCACGCGCATGCGCGCCGGCAGCGATTCGAGCGCATCGGTGATGAAATGGTCGACGAGCCCGCTGCCCGATGCGCGCGTGATCTCGGCCGCGATGAACTCGGCGGCGACACGCAGATCGGCCATCAGCGCGTCGTCATCCGACCGGCGCTCATCATCGATGGCGAGATGTCCGGCCTTGAGCGTCAACGGCAGACCCTCGCGCTCGAACGCCTCGTTGAGCCGCTCCTCGAGGTTGGAGGCGAGCCGAGGGCCGCCGAGCTTCCTGAAGCTCGAGAACATCCCGTCGCACACGGCGACGTGGATGGCATACGCCTCACCGGGATCGACCTCATCCCCGGGTGCGCCGCCGGCCGCACCGCGGCGATCGGATGACTCGAGGACCTCGATGAAGGATCCGACGACCCGCGGATCGAACTGGGTGCCTGCGCATCTGCGCAACTCGAGGATGGCCTCTTGGTGTGACCGGCCACGGCGGTAGGGCCGATCGGCCACCATCGCCTCGAACGCGTCTGCGACGGTCAGGATGCGCGCGAGCAGAGGGATCTCATCTCCACGCAGTCCCGCGGGGTATCCCCTGCCGTCGAAGTGCTCGTGGTGATGTCGCACGATCGGCGCGATCGGCCAGGGGAACGCGACCGACTTCAGAATGTTGGCGCCGATGAGCGGGTGATGCCGCATCTGGCTCATCTCGGCGTCAGTCAGCTTGCCGGGCTTGAGCAGGATGTCCTCGCTGATGCCGATCTTCCCGATGTCGTGCAGGTAGGCGGCCATCTCGAGCGCGATGGACTGCTCGGCGGACAACGACATCCGGTCGCCGATACCGAGCGCGAACTCGGCGACGCCGTCAGAGTGGCCGCGGGTGTAGGGGTCCTTGGCGTCGATGGCGGCCGCGAGCGCGCGGACCGTCGCCAGGTACGCTTCCTGGACGCTTGAGAAGAGCGAGATGTTCCCGACCGCGATCGCCGCGTGGTTCGCGATCGTCGCGAGCAGCCTGACGTCGTCGCTCGTGAAGCGCCGGCTGGCGTCGTGGCTCCCGACGGCGATGGCGCCGACGACACCGTCGCCAGAGAGCATCGGCACACACAGGACGGCGACCGCGCCTGAGACCTCGTCCGTCCGTCCGGCTCCCTCGTCCTCGCGAAGCGGATTGAAGATCAGCGGCCGACCCTCTCGTACGACCCACTCCGCAACGGGGCTGTGCAGCGGTTCGTCAGGCAACTCACGGTCAAGCCCGCGGGCCGATCGCACGAGCAGATCGCCCGTGTCACGATCGTGCATCGCGACGTAGCCGACCTCGACGTCGAAGATGCTGAGCGCGGACTCGAGCACCGAGCCGAGGAGCGTATCGAGTTCGAGCGTGGTGCCCAGAGAACGGCTCATGTCGTAGAGGGTCGCAAGCTCGGAGACCTTGCGCGTCAGCGACTCGCGGTACTCCTGCAGCGAGTCGGTCATGCGGTTGAGGTTCTCCGCCAGCTGGTGGACCTCGGCCGAGCCGTCGACGGTCGCCTTCGCCTCGAAGTCGCCGTCGGCGACGCGCGACACGGTCTCCGAGAGCGACGTGAGCGGCTTGAAGACGCGCTGCACCACCCACCAGTTCATGCCGATGAGCAGGAGCAGCGCCATCGCCGCGCCGCCGAGGACCGCCTGGGTCGCCGTGCGCCTGGCGATTCCCGCGACGCTCGCGTCAGCGATGGTCACGATGTGCGGGCACGTGTCACTTCCCGCAAGGCCGCTGAAGTCCAGCGGTGCCGCGGTCAAGCGGTAGTCGGTTCGGCCTATGCGCAGATCACCGAACGTCCCAGGCTCGGCGATGAGGACGGGCGCGAGTACGGCGAGCGCACCGTCGGGCTCCTCAAGCGTAGCGCGGAACGCCGCGAGGTCCGCAGACGCCGGAGCCGACGCCACCCGCACCCGGCCGGTCCTATCGATGAGCACGGCCCCGCTGTCGAAGTCCCGCATCATCGCAGCGAGCCACGCATCTGACATCACGACGCCGTGAAACACTCGCCCCGCGCGGTCGCCGGGCACCCGGACCGGCACCCCGACGACGAGCATGCAGTGTTCGACTCCGTGCACGACCGCGAAGACGGTCTCAGTGGGCGCGAACCGCCCCTCGATGTCGAGCGCCTCTCCTGCCGCCGGTGCCGATGGACCGACACCGGCAAGCACGCGCAGGTCGCTGTCGACGAGCATCAGCGCGTCCGCCTCGAGCGCGGAGTTGGCGCGCGTGAGCGCTTCGAGCGTCGCCGTCTCGCTCCCGCTCGCCATCCGCGCCTGGAACTGACTTCCGCCGGCAAGCAGCCGGAGATCACGCTCGACGCTGACGCGATGCGTCTCAACGCTCGACTCGAAGTGGCGACCCGGCAGCACCGCCGACCCGTCGACCCACTCCCCGACGACCCGATCGAGGACACCGACGCCGATGAGTGCGGCGACGACGCCGAGGATGATCGAAGCCAGCATGAACGGCCAGATGATCTGGCTGTGCAGATGTCGGCCGAACATGCTGATCCTCATGCGCTTCCAGACATATCAGTCGTGCCGCCGCGATGCGGGGACCGGCGGCCTTCAAGGGGTATGCGGCTCGCCTGTCCATTCTAGCATCGGGGCCCCCGCACGCATCGCGGGGGCCCCGGGGTGACCGCGCTCCTCAAGCTACTCCATGTCACGCCGCGCTTCGAGCGCCCGGCCGAGCGTGACCTCGTCCGCGTACTCGAGATCACCGCCCACCGGAAGGCCCGAGGCGATGCGCGTGACGCGTATCCCGAGAGGTCGCAGCATGCGCGCGAGGTAGAGCGCGGTCGTCTCCCCCTCGATGTCCGGGTCGGTCGCGATGATGACCTCCGCAGGCGCGACGGCGGCGACCCGATCGAGCAACTCCCGGATGCGCAGCTGCTCCGGACCGATGCCATCGATCGGGGAGATCGCTCCCTGCAGAACGTGGTAGACGCCGTGGAAGCCACCGGTCCGCTCAATGGCGACGACATCGCGAGGTTCTTCGACGACGCAGACCGTCAGCGGGTCACGCGCCCCATCGGCACAGATGGCGCAGTTCTCACCTTCGGAGAAATTGAAACATCGTGCGCAGAAGCGCACCTTGCGCTTCACGTCGACGATCGCTGCGGCGAGCGCCTCAGCGGAGACCTCGTCGCTCCGTAGAATGTGATACGCAAGCCGCTGGGCCGACTTCGGACCGATGCCGGGGAGCCGCTCGAGCTCGCCGAGCAGCCGCGCTATGGGAGGCGCGTAGTACGGCATGTCAGAAGAGTCCTCCGGGTACGCCCATGCCCCCGGTGATCGCCGCCATCCTGCGGCCCGCGAGGTCCTGCGCCTGACGGATCGCCTCGTTCACCGCCGCGCCGACCATGTCCTCGAGCATCGCAACGTCATCAGGGTCGACAGCGGCGGGATCGATGGTCACCGCCGCCACGGTGAGCTCACCGGTCATGACCACCTTGACCGCTCCGCCACCCACCGACGCCTCGACGCGCTCGTCCTTGAGTTCCTCCTGCACGCGCGCCATCTCGGCCTGCATCCGCTGCGCCTGCTTCAGGATGTTCTGCATGTTGCCTGGCTTCATGTGCATCCTCCGGTCTCAGTCAGTGTCGCTGCCGGGTGTGACATCGGCAACCACCTCAGCGCCGAGTTCGGCGATGATGCTGGCCTCAAGCTCGTCGGTCGAAACGGTGGCGGCCTCAGCCGGATCCGTCTCACGCTCGAGCGGCGCCTCGGTCCTTTCGGGTCGAGATGCTCCCGACGAGGCGCCGCCCCGGCCGAGTACGTACTCGATCGGCGGCTCCACGCCCATGACCGTCACGAGCGCGCGTCGCAGGACGGCGATGGTCTCGGTCTCGGCCGCGAGGTCCTTCGCAATCTCCTGGCCCGAGGGGAACTCGACGACCACCGCCTCGCCGGACACCTCGACCTCAGTGCCGTCGAACAGGTACGAGCGTGAAGGCTTGAGCTTCCGGAACTCGGCGACGACCGCTGGCCAGCTCCGCTTGACGCTTGCGACATCGAGCGCCGCCAGTGCGGCCGGGCGGCCTGCCTGAGGCGCGGGTCCGGCCACAGGCGCCGCTGGCTCGGTCGATCCGCGCGAAGGCGTCTCGCGGGGTGCCGGCGTCGCGGTGGCCGCGGCGGCGACATCGCGGATCGGTAGGCCCGATTCGAGGGCCGCCACCCGCTCCGCGACCGCCTCGAGCGTGAGATCGGCCTGCGGGCGCGCGAGCCGCGTGAGCGCTACCTCGACCGCGAGCCGCTGATCCGCCGCGTAACGCAGCTCGTTGCCGAGCCTGCCGAGCACCTCGAGCACCCGCGCGAGGCGGTCGGTGCCGAACCGCCCGGCCTGCGCGTCAAGTCGGCCCCGCTCGGCGACGGTGACGTCGACCACGCTGTCCGCGCCGACCGCGGCAAGCACGAAGAGGTCCCGGAAATGGCGTACGAAACCGCGAACGAACTCGGCCATGTCGATACCTGCCTCAGCGAGCTCCGCCACCAGGCGGAACGCCCCGGCGACATCGCGCTCCAGGACGAGGTCGGCCGCGCGATACAGGAGCTCGGCATCGACCTCACCGAGCAGCCCCTCCGCATCGGAGAGTTCGATGGTGCCGCCGCCGAACGACGCGAGCTGCTCGAGGTTGGTGATCGCGTCGCGCATCCCGCCGAGCGCGTGGCGAGCGATCAGCGCCAGCGCCCCGTCGGAGACGGTCACGTTCTCGGCGTCCGCGATGTAGCGCAGGCGGCCGACGAGGTCGTCGACCGACAGGCGGCGGAAGTCGAAGCGCTGGCAGCGCGAGCGGATCGTCTCAGGAACCTTGTGGGCGTCGGTGGTGCACAGGACGAAGAGCGTGTTGCGGGGTGGCTCCTCGAACGTCTTGAGCAGCGCGTTGAAGGCCTGCGCCGTCAGCATGTGGACCTCGTCGATGATGTAGACCTTCCACGCCCCGCGCGACGGGGCGTAGATCACGCGGCCGATGATCTGCTCGCGCACCTCGTCGATGCCGCGACGGGAAGCGGCGTCGAGTTCGAGAACATCGGGGTGTGAGCCTTCGGCGATGGCGACGCACTGCCCACACGTGAGGTCGGGGTCCGGGGTGGGCCCGGCGTCACACTCAAGGGCTTTGGCCAGGATGCGCGCTGTGGTCGTCTTCCCCGTCCCGCGCGGGCCAGTGAAGAGATAGGCGTGCGCCACCGTCCCTTCGGTGACCGCGTTGCGCAGCGTCTGCTCGATGTGCGGCTGGCCGACGACATCGCTGAAGGTCTGCGGCCGGTACTTCCGATACCAGGACAAGTGTGCCATCAGGCGCTCGCGCTCCTCACGAGACCGGCGGATGATGCGAGACGTGACAGGCGGCACCCGCCGGCTCCAGTGTTCGGGCCCGGGTCCCGCGCACCCGGCAGAGGCCGCTTATGGCTGCTTCCTC
>CAYYLR010000096.1:0-6172 GCA_964472485.1 uncultured Coriobacteriaceae bacterium | reverse complement strand
GGGCGTCACCGTCCCGCGCGCGGGCCGTTCGGCGGCCTCGCTCGACATGGACCCCGGGATCGCCGAGCCGGAGATCAGGCTCGTGCGGCTCGGCGATCTCGCCGAGATCCGCTACGACGCCGGAGACGCCGAGGTCGTGAGCCGCATCGACGGCCGGTCTGCCGTCTTCATCGACATTCTCAAGACGCAGGACGCGAACACCGTCGAGGTCTCGAAGCAGGTGAGGGCCGAGCTCGACGGGCTCGTGCCGAGTGTGGCCGAGGTGAGCGACTACACCTACGTCTATGACCAGTCGCTCAGCATCAACGCGTCGATCGAGGGTATGGTGCGCGAGGGGTTGCTCGGGGCGCTGTTCGCGATCATCGTCATCGCCCTGTTCCTGCGTAACGTGCGCGCCTCCGTCATCGCGATCGTGTCCATCCCGCTGTCGCTCGTGGCCGCGGTCGCGCTGCTCGGCCAGACCGATGTGACTCTCAACATCATGACGCTCGGCGGCCTGACCGTCGCGGTCGGGCGCGTCGTGGACGATTCGATCGTCGTCATCGAGAACATCTACCGGCACGTCACACGCGGTGATGCGCGCACACCCGAGCTCGTGCGCACGGCGACGGCCGAGGTGGCATCGGCGATCACGAGCTCGACGCTCGCGACCGTCGCGGTGTTCGTCCCGCTCGCGTTCGTCTCCGGCGTCGTCGGCAAGGTCTTCGTGCCGTTCGCGCTCACGACCGGCCTCGCGCTCCTGGCGTCGCTGCTCGTGGCCGTGACGGTCGTCCCGCTCATCGCAACGTGGACGCTCCTCGGCAAGAAGGCGCCGACGGTGCCGGCCGACGCGCCGCCCGGGCGGCTCGAGCGATGGTACGGCCGCACGCTTGCCTGGGCACTCGACCACAAGCGCACGGTCGTGGCCGCCGCGCTCGTCCTGTTCATCGGCTCGGTCGCGCTCATCCCTCTCGTGGGTGTGGGTTTCATCCCTGAGACGAAGGAGAAGTACCTCACCGTGAACGTCGAGTACCCGCAGGGCACGGTGCTCGAGACGATCGACGCGAAGGTCGCCGAGGTCGAGGCGGTGCTCGCCGGGCGCGATGACGTCGAGCTCTACCAGACGACGGTCGGGTCGAGTTCGGGCTCGTTCGACCTCATGAGCGGCAGCAGGGCCTCCAACGTTGGCAAGGTGTTCGTGAAGCTCGATCCCGAATCGGACATCGCCGAGGCGATCGATGAGCTCCAGGTCGCGTTCGACGGTCTCGAGGACGCGCGCGCGACGATCTCGATCGAGCGGCTCGAGGTCTCCGGCTCCACTGGCGGACTCGAGGTCTACGTGCTCGGCACCGACCTCGGCGAGTTGCGTGACGCCGCCGAGCGCATCACCGCCGCGCTTGCGGACAACGAGGGGCTTGAGAACGTGAAGAACAACCTCGGCGAGTCGCAGACCGAGGTGCTCGTCACCGTCGACCAGGAGGCGGCCGCCAAGCAGGGGCTGTTCGCCGGTTCGGTCGCGCAGACGTTCCGTTCGCTGCTGGCCGAGCAGGATCTCGGCACGATGTCGGTCGAGGGCAAGCGCGTGCCGATGGCCTACTCGCTCGCGCTCGACCCGGTGAGCGGCGTCATGGATCTGGCGCGGACGGAGCTCCGGACCCCGCTCGGGGACGTCATCCCGCTCTCCGAGATCGGCACGGTCGAGGAGGTTGAGGGGCCGGTCGCCATCTACACGCGGGATGGCGCCGAGTACGCAGCGGTGACGGGCGTGTTCACCGTGCGCGAGACCGGCGGCGTCATCGAGGCGGCGCGTTCCGAGATCGACACGCTCGACCTGCCCGAAGGCGTCGAGGTCGTCATCGGCGGTCAGGCCGAGCAGATGAACGAGGCGTTCAAGCAGCTCGGATTGGCGATGGTCATCGCCGTCGGCGCGGTCTACCTCGTGCTCATCGTCGCGTTCGGCGAGGCCATCGCTCCACTCACGATCATGCTCTCGCTGCCGCTCGCCATCAGCGGCGGGCTGCTCGCGTTGCTCGTCATGGGGCTACCGCTCGACATGCCGGCCATGATCGGCGCGCTCATGCTCATCGGCATCGTCGTCACCAACGCCATCGTGCTCATCGATCGCGTGCAGCAGAAGCGTGCGGAGGGTCTCACCACGCGCGAGGCGCTGCTCGACGCAGGCGCGACGCGTATGCGTCCGATCCTCATGACCGCGATCACGACGATCTGCGCGCTCACCCCGCTCGGCATCGGACTGTCGGAAGGCTCCCTGCTGAGCCAGTCGCTCGCGGTCATCGTCATCGGCGGTCTCACGACCTCCACGCTGTTGACGCTCGTGGTGGTGCCGGTGGCGTTCGAGGCGCTTGAGGGCTTCAAGGAGCGGCTGCTCGGGCGCGCGGGCTGATGGCCGGCGCGGTTGCCGAGCCGCGGCCCTGACCCTACACTAGGCTAGACCCGTGGCCGGCCGCGCCGACGGCACCCGCTGAGGCGCGCACGAGAGGTATCATGACCGCGTTCGAACTCTACCTGGCGCGCAACGCGACGTTGCTCGACGCATACCTTGCCGAGTTCTTCTCGAACGGCTCGCATCCCGACATGCGGCGCTACCTGTACGAGCCGCTGTCGACCTACACGAAGAACGCGGGCAAGCGGCACCGCCCGCTCATCTGCCTCCTCGCGTGCGAGGCGGTCGGCGGCGATCCGAAGCGCGCCTGGTCCGCGGCCGCGGCCATCGAGCACTTCCACACGGCGGCGCTCATCCACGACGACATCATGGACTCCTCACTCACGCGGCGCGGCGGGCCGTGCTATCACGTGACCGAGGGCGAGGCGCTCGGCATCAACTCGGGTGACCTCGCGCTCTCGCTCGTGACCGGGGCCGTCGTGGAGGACGAGACGCTCTCCGCCGAGCAACGGCTGTGGATCCTCCGCGAGCTTGTCGCGATGACGACCCGGACGATCGAGGGCCAGGCGCTCGACATCGGCTGGGCTCGCGACGACCGCTTCGATATCACGGTGGACGACTATCTCGTCATGGCCAACCACAAGACCGCCTACTACTCCGGCGCCGTGCCGCTCGCCATCGGCGCGATCGTCGGCGGGGCGACCGCGGAGCAGATCCAAGCCCTGCGTTTGTTCGGCCAGGTGGTGGGCCTCGCGTTCCAGATCCAGGACGATGTCCTCAACCTTGTCGGCACGCGCGAAGCCACGAAGAAGGACTTCCGCAGCGATGTGACCGAGGGCAAGCGCACGCTCGCGGCGGTGCACGCGCTGCGGCACTCGCCGAGGCGCGCGCGGCTCCTCGAGATCCTCGCGTCGCGTTCCGAAGACGCCGCGACCCTTGATGAGGCCGTGGCGATCATGGCCGAGGCTGGCAGCGTCGACTTCGCCCGCGCGTACGCCCGCGACCTCGTGCTCGGCGCGAAGGCGGAGCTGGAGTTCGCGCTGCCGAAGACGAAGGCGCGCGACCTGCTGCTGTCGATGGCCGACTTCTTCGTGGAGCGTGACAACTAGACCCGCAGATGACGGTCGCGCGGCGGGTATCATCCAGTCACGTTCGAATCGAGAGGAGCGCACATGCGTGCAGTCCAGGTGACCGGCGGGATCTGGTGGGTCGGCGCGATCGACTGGAGCCTGCGCGACTTCCACGGATTCGAGACGCCGGAAGGCACCACCTACAACGCCTACCTCGTCGTAGGCGAGTCGGGCGTGGCGCTCGTCGACACCGTCAAGGTGCCGTTCGTCCCCGAGCTGCTCTCACGCATCGCGAGCGTCGTTCCGCTGGAGCGCGTGACGCACATCGTCGTCAACCACGTCGAGCCCGACCACGACGGCGGCCTCCCCGATGTCATGGCGGCGATGCCGCAGGCGCGCGTGGTGGCGTCACCCGGTGGCGTCAAGGGCGTGGCCGAGTACCATGGCGGCCTGACGGTGGAGGCTGTGACCGCCGAGGACGTGCTCGATCTCGGGGGCACGACGCTCCGCTTCCTCCCGATGCCGATGGTGCACTGGCCCGACTCGATGTTCACCTACTGTCCGGAAGCGGCCACCCTCATGCCCAACGACGCGTTCGGCCAGCACGTGTCGAGCGAGGAGCGGTTCGCCGACGAGTACGGCACCGATGAGGCGCTGCGGCAGCTCGGCATCTACTACGCGAACATCCTGCTGCCGCTCGGCACGGCGGTCGGCAAGGCGCTCGCCAAGGTGGTCGAGACCGGCTGGAAGCTCGACGTCGTCGCGCCCAGCCACGGGCTCGTCTGGCGCGGGGCCGACTTCGGCCGTGTCGTCGAGGAGTATGGGCGCTGGGGCGCGGGGGAGAAGCGTGACAAGGCGCTCGTCGTCTACTCCACGATGTGGGGCTCCACTGACGCGATCGCGCGTCGGGTGGCCGACGGCATCGGCGCAGCGGGTGTGGAGGTCAAGCTCTTCGACCTCGCGGCGAGCCCCGTCGCCCACATCACCGCCGAGCTCCTCGAGGCCAAGGCGCTCGTGCTCGGCTCGCCGACGCTTCACCACGGGATGCTCTACCGCGTCGCCGGGTACCTGCAGTACCTCGCCGGACTCAAGCCGACTGGCCGCGTCGCCGCGGTCTTCGGCAGCTACGGGTGGAGCAAGGGCGCCGAGAAGGAGATGCGGGCGCGGCTCGAGGCGATCGGGTTCGAGATGCCGTTCGAGGACTTCCTCGTGAAGTTCCGGCCGTCCGACGACGACCTGGCCGCCGCCGAGGCGTGGGGTCGCGAGATCGCCGAGACGGTCAAGGCGCGGTAGGGCGCAACCGGCCGCGGCGCTGGGGGCGTGAGCGCGTCGACGCCGAGCGCGGATACGCTCCACGACGTGCGGATTCAGGTGCTGTTCGGTGCCCGCTTCGCACCCGCTGTCATCGTTCGCTCCGTTCGGCGCGATGCATCGGAGGTGCGGCGTGGTGAGTGCGTCAGGCGAGCCGGAGCTCATTGATCGGCTTCGTGCTGAGATCCGCGCGCGACACTACAGCCCGCGCACCGAGCAGGCGTACTGTCTGTGGGTTCGGCGGTTCGTGGCTTTCCACGGCGGAGTGCATCCGGCTGATCTGGCCGAGGCGGAGATCAACGCCTACGTGACCTACCTTGCGGTCGACCGCGACGTGAGTGCGTCGACGCAGACCCAGGCGCTGTCGGCCATCCTCTTCCTGTACCGGCACGTCCTCGGCGAGCCGGTGGGTGAGCTTGGCGGACTGGTCCGCGCGCGGCGTTCCGAGCACCTGCCGGTGGTGATGACCCGCGGAGAGGCGCGGGCGGTGCTTGCCGAGTTGAGCGGCGAGTCGCTGCTGATGGCGTCGCTGCTGTATGGCTCCGGGCTTCGGTTGACCGAGTGCCTTCGGCTCCGGGTGCAGGACCTGGACTTCGGCGCCAACGAGATCGTCGTGCGCAGCGGCAAGGGGGCGAAGGACCGCGTGACGATGCTCCCGGCCTCGCTCGCGGGTCCGCTGCGGGGCCAGCTGCGTTCCGCCCGGGCGGTGCACGAGAAGGACTTGGCCGAGGGGTGGGGCCGCGTGGTGCTGCCGGGCGCGCTCGACCGGAAGTACCCGCAGGCGTCGACCGATTGGCGGTGGCAGTGGGTCTTCCCGCAGGAGCGCCGGTGGCGCAACGAGCAGACCGGGCAGCAGGGTCGTCATCACGTCCATGCGTCGATCCTGCAGCGCGCGGTCAAGGAGGCGGTCCGCCGCTCCGGGGTTCCCAAGCATGTCGGCTGCCACACGTTCAGGCACTCCTTCGCCACGCACTTGCTCGAGGACGGCTACGATATCCGCACGATCCAGGAGCTGCTCGGCCATCGCGACGTCAAGACGACGATGATCTACACCCACGTTCTCAACAAGGGCGGCCGAGGAGTCCGGAGCCCAATCGACGGTGGATGACCTCCGGCTTCCCGCGGGCATGCATTCCGAGCGTCGTCCCGGGTGCCGCGCCGGGCGCTTACACGGACTGGATACGTACCGGTATAGGCGATGGGCGATGAGGGCGCATCAGGGCGCGGCGCTTGTTACGCGGAACAGCGTCTCCTAGACTCGGGGCGTATCACAGTCCGGGTACTTGTTGTTCGACCCGGCTGCTATCATGTAAGGTCTAGATCCGCAAGTGCGATTGGGGGGACCGGAAGCATCCCTGAGTTCAAGTTTGAATCGCAACACACCGCCCGCCTGAGCGACTTCCTACGA
>CAYYLR010000095.1:0-6331 GCA_964472485.1 uncultured Coriobacteriaceae bacterium | reverse complement strand
GATGACGTTACGCAGGTTCGTCTGCGCGAGCTTCGTGGCGGCCAGGTAGAAGTTCGCGACGTTGTACACGAGCTTCACGGGATCGGTCGCCTCGTAGTACACGACCGCGTCCACGGTGACCACGACGTTGTCCTTCGTGATGACCTCCTGCGGCGGTACGTCGACGACGTTCTCGCGCATGTCCACCTTGGTCATCTTGTCGATGACCGGGACGATGATGGTCAGGCCCGAGTCCGCGGTCCGCTGGTACTTCCCGAGCCGCTCGATGAGGCCCTTCTCATACGGCCGCACGATCCGGATGCCGGCGAGCGCGTAGAAGAACAAGACGATAAGAACGATGATGCCGAAGAAGATCGCGGCGAACGCGCCGGTCGTATCCATGCTTACTCCTCTGCCGTAGTGGACGACTCCGCGACGCGCACGACCGCACGCGTCCCCTCGATGCGGTCGACGACGACCCGCGTGCCTAGCTCGATTGGCTCGTCATCGACCGACTCCGCTCGCCATTCTTCCCGCTCGATCCGGACCCGGCCGCTCGCGTCGCTCGGTTCGATGGCCTCGACCACGACGCCGCGCTTTCCGATCAGCCGGTCGACGCCGACGAGCTGGGGCGGCTCATGGGTGACCCGGTCGGAGAAGCGGCGTAGGCCGAAGAGCGCGATCGCCGCGACCACCAGGAACCCCGCCCACTGCCAGCCGAGGCCCAGGTCGAGGTAGTTGAGCAGGGCCGCGGTCGCCGCGCCAAGCCCGAACGGCAGCAGGAAGAAGCCCGCGGTGAAGATCTCGCCGACGATCAGGACCGCGGCGAACCCCGCCCAGACCCAGAACCATGCGTCCATGCGTGACTCCTTGCTCGGATTCGGTCACACGGAAGGTACCCGAGCGGGCATCGGGGTAACCGGCAGATGCTGGAAGCCGGTGAGCGAGCCGCTCAGCCGCCCGCGCCGATCACCGCCGAAGCGCGTTCGGCGACCAGGCGGGCGTCACGCTCGATGGCGCCCGTGGGCTCCAGGTGCGTGCCGTCACGCACGCGCCATTCCCCGGCGCTCATCACCGCGGCGACGGCTTCCGGCGATCCGTGGGCGATCAGCGTCTCGACGGGCGGATCGCCGCCCTCCAGCCGAAGCACGGCGAGATCCGCCTGCTTGCCCGGCTCGAGGGATCCGAAGCGGTCGTCGATCCCGAGAACGCGCGCGCCTTCGAGCGTGAGCATCGCGAGCAGCCGGCCGGCCTCGAGGCCGGGGTCGAGGCGCCGCGCCGCGCGGGCCTCGGCGAGCAGATCGATCGATTCGTTGCTGGCGAGTGAGTCGGAGCCGAGCGCGAGCCGGTTTCCCGCCCGCCGGAGTGCGGCGACCGGCGCCTCGCCGTCACCGAGGTAGGCGTTCGACCGGGGGCATAGCACCACCCCGGCCGCGCTCTCCGCCAGCAGTGCGATCTCGGCCGCGTCCGCCTCGACGCAGTGGACCGCGATCGCGCCGTCGAGCGCGCCGAGCGCGTCGGCGTAGGCGACTGCGCCCGTGCCCGGCGGCTCGAAACCCACCGCCAGCCGGGCGGCGACGGCGGCGAGCGGCCCGTCGCCGGTGACGAGCAGCCGCGACTCCGCGGGGGACTCGGCGAGATGGATCATCCAGGGGACTCCGTCCGCGCGTGCCCGCTCGGCCGTGGCGCGCAGCAGGCCCGGTCCGGCGGTGTACGGGGCGTGCGGCGACAGACCGACGATCAACCGCGCCCGTCGATGGGACGCGACCGCGGCCGGGTATCCTCGACGCTCGAGGTCGGCATCGAGCGCGTCGCCGGCAAGCCCCAGGGCCTCCCAGAACGACACGCCGCCGAGTCCGAGGTCCTCCGCGGCCGCGGCGGACTCGGCACCGTACGCAATGTCGCCCACGACGGTGATCCCAGCTCCCAGACACCGCAGTGCCCCGAGAGCCGCCGAGGCCCGGAAGTCCTCGCGGGTCAGACCGCGCGTCACCGGTGCGATGCGCGCGAGCCAGTCGTGGAAGGGGAGCGGCGGCAGCAGCCCCTCGAGCGCGGTCAGCGCGAGGTGCGTGTGCGCGTTGACGAGACCCGGGATGATCGTGCAGCCTTCATGCGCGTCGACAGGCACGCCGGGACTCCCGGCCGAGACCGCGTCCAGCGGACCGACCTCGGCGATCGTGCCGCCGCGAACGAGCACCGCTCCGTTCCGGATGGGCGGGGCCGAGACCGGCAGCACCCAGTCGGCGGTGACGATCACCCGCGCGTCTCCCCGGAGTCGGCCGGGGTCGCCGGCCGCTGGTGCGCCGGCCGTTCGTCCGGGACGCCGAGGAGACTCGGCTTGCGAAGCTCCGGACAGCCGCAGGGCGCGGTGAGGTCGGCGTCAGCCACGGTGTCGATCACGACGCGGGCGACCGTTCGCGACTCGTCGAAGAAGATCGACTTCATCTCGGCATGCTCCCACTCGCGCACCACGCCCTCGCCGTAGTTCACGACGATGTAGATGCCGGCGAAACACGCGCCGATGTCGCGAGCCAGGAAGACCTCGGGCGCCAGCGACTGACCGATCACGTCGCCGCCGAGCCGCTTCATGTAGTCCACCTCGGCCACGCTCTCGAACCGTGGGCCATCGGTGACGAGGTAGGTACCGCGACGGTACACCCGCGGGAAGGCCTCGGAGGCGCTCTCGGCGAGGCGCCTCGCGAGATCCGGACAGATGGGCTGCCGCATGATCAGCAGATGATCGCCCCGGACGTAGATGTCCTGCTTGGTCGTGAGGTCGATGAAGTCGTTCGGTATGACGACGTCGCGCGGGTCGAGCAGATGGTTCAGCGACCCCACGCCGCCGTCGGCCACGACCTTCCGGACGCCGGCTTCGTGGAACGCCCAGAAGACCTGGAGGCTCGCGTCGCCGCGCTTCACGCCCCGCCGCCAGCCGTGCATCTTGACCGCGAGCGCTTCACGCGGCCCGTGCGGGCCGGTCATGCGGAAGTGCGTGAACTCCGGGGAGCGGCCGAACGGCGTGTCGAACACGAGGTTCCGGCCGAGCACCTCGACGCGCGGATCCTCCAGAGCGGCGGGGAAGTCGAAGCTGAGCGATCCGCTGCCGCCGCACACGCCGAACTCCGCACGGGGGATGGACTGATCGGACATGGCGCACCTCCTCGGCGACAAGCGTACTCGAGGCCACCGTCACCGAGAAGGGCGGCGGCCTCAGCGCAGCATCTTCAGCATCTCGCGGGTCCGGCGCCACGCGAGCGGGATCCCGCCCACTTTCAGCCAGTACACCACGTACGTGAGACGCTTCATCGCGATGGCGGGGACGCCGGACATCCGGACGCCCAGGGTCCAGCCGACGCCCCACGTCGGCCCGACGCTCACGAACTCCCCGAGCATGCGTGGGAGGTACGGGCGGCACGGCTTGCCGCGCGCCTCGTCGAGGATGACCTTCGCGACGTGCGCCGCCTCGCGGATGGCGAACTGCGCGAGCATCGGCAGGACCTTGTTGTCAGCCGGGTTGCGGAACGCGGCCACGTCGCCCACGGCGAAGATGTCCTCGCGCCCCTGTGCGCGGCAGCACTCATCCACGAGCAGCCTGCCCGAAGAGTCGAATGCGAGGTCCCAGGAAACGGCGTCGGGATCGGGCTTCGCGCCGCCGCAGAAGACGAGCACCGGCGCGTGGATCACGGTGCCGTCCGCGAGCACGAGCGTCTCGTCCTCAACGCGCGACACCATCGAGCCGAGGCGGAGCGTGGCGCCGAGTCTCTCCAGGCGGCGCTTGGCTCGCGCGCGGAGCGAGGCCGAGAGGTCGTAGAGGATGTCCGGTCGTCCCTCGACAAGGCTCACGCTGCAGTCGTCGGCATGGAGGCCGAAGGAGCGCAACCGCTCGGGCAGCAGCTGCGCGAGCGTGCCCGCCATCTCGACGCCGGTGGCGCCACCGCCGACCACGACCACCGAAAGCAGGCGGCGGCGCTCAGCGGGGTCTGCGACCTTGGCGGCCTCGCGCATCCGGGCGTCCAGTCTCCGCTGGAGCTCCTGAGCGTCCTCGACGGACCACATGGTGACCGCGTGCTCGGCCAGGCCCGGCACCGGCGGAACGAAGGCGACCGCACCGGTGGCGAGCACGAGCCGCCAGTAGGCGACCTCCTGGGTGGGGCCGCCGCGCGGGCCGATAGAGACCGTCCCGCGCTCGGGGTTCACATCATCGATGCGGTTGTAGCAGACGTTGACCGGCAGGTCCTTGAAGACCGTCGGATGCCACAGCTCGCAGAACTCGGGCTTCACAGGGCCGACGGCGACGAGGTCGAGCTCGGAGAGCGCCTGCTGGCACGGATCGGGCTCGACGAGCAGGACCTCGATGCCGTCCTCGGCGCGCATGTGCTTCGCGAGCGTGACGGCGGCCGTGGTCCCGGCATAACCGCCGCCGGCGATCACGACGCGGCGGGCGGCGTTCGGGGTGGCGCACGCGACGGACGGCACGGATCTCACAGGCCCTCCCTTCCAGGAGGTAGGTACCCCGTGGACGAGCGTCCGGCGCACCGGCACGGCAACTCACCGATGGCGGTCAGCACGGATCGCTCCAGGATCCGGCTGACCTCGGCGTGCATCTGCACGCGCAGGCATGTACTCAGCCAAGAGCGCGGAAGTCAAGCCCGGATCGGCGATCAGGTGGGAGCCGAGCTGGCCGGCTCTAGAAGCGCCGGATCTCGCGATAGAGGGTGTCGCGCTGGACGGGCACGTGCCCCGCGTCGCGGATCAGGCGCACGAGCTCCTCGCGAGCGAGCATGAAGCGCACACCGGCGGATGCGACCACGTTCTCCTCGATCATGGTCGAGCCCATGTCGTTCGCGCCGAAGCAGAGCGCGACCTGTCCGATCTTCGCGCCCTGCGTCACCCAGCTCGCCTGGACGTTGCGCACATTGTCGAGGAAGAGCCGCGAGACCGCGAGCGTTCGCAGGTAGTCCCATCCGCTCGCCGCGTCGCCCGCGTATTCCTCGGCGGCGAGTGCCGTATTCCCGGGCTGGAAACTCCACGGGATGAACGCGCGGAAGCCTACCGAGCCGCCGGACACGGCCTCGTCCTGCACCTCGCGGACGCGCGCCAGGTGCTCGACGCGCTCCTTCGGCGTCTCCAGCCCGCCGAACATCATCGTCGCGGTCGTCGAGATGCCGAGCGCGTGCGCCTCGCGCATCACGCCGAGCCACTCGGCGGACGTCGCCTTCTTGGGGCTCACGTGCGAGCGCACGCGGTCCACGAGGATCTCGGCGCCACCGCCGGGCAGTGAGTCGAGGCCGGCGTCGCGCAGGCGCGTCAGCACGTCGCGCACGGGTAGGCCGGAGAGGGCGGCGAGGTGCACGATCTCGGGCGGGCCGAATCCGTGCACGTGGATCGGGTAGCGGGCCCTGAGCTCGCGGAGCATCTCCTCGTACCACTCGAGCGGCAGGCCGGGATGCATCCCGCCCTGCAGCAGGATCGCGGTGCCCTCGAGCGCGAGCGTCTCCTCCACCTTGGCGTAGAGTTCATCGGGGGACAGCACGTAGGCGTCAGGGTCGTCCTGGTCGCGGTAGAACGCGCAGAACCGGCAGCCGCTCACGCACACGTTCGTGTAGTTGACGTTGCGGTCGACGATGAAGGTGACCTCGTTTCCGGGCACGAGGCGCCGGCGCATCGCCGACGCGGCCGCGCCGAGGGCGAGGAGGTCGCATTCGCGCAGCAACAGGGCCGCCTCGGCCTCGCTCAGCCGGTGCTCGCCGCGCGCCGCCGCGAACGCGAGCTCGCTGCCGCGCGGTCCGCTCACGCGTCCTCCCCGAAGACGTGCGTCTCAGGCACGGCGTCGAGCTGTCCGAGCTCGACAGCCTCGGCGAGGTAGCGGCGGAGCCCCTCGCGATAGCGCGGCTCCAAGCGGAAGGAGAGCGCGTCGAAGTAGCTGCGGAAGCGATCCGCCCCGAAGTGCTCCCAGCGCGCGGCGTACGCCGAGATGTCATCGAGGTGCGCGCGGCAGTACGCGAGCGAGCCGGACAGCGCGTCGGCGACCGCCTGGACGTCGGCGGGCCGCTCGTCGGCGAACGCGCGGCGGACAGCCCAGACCGCGTAGACCATCGGGAGCCCGGTCCACGCGGTCCACTCGGTGCCGAGGTCGTAGACGTGCACGCCGGCCGGCGGCTCCCAGTACGCGCGGAGCGCCTCGTCGCCGATGAGCAGCGCGGCGTCGGCGTCCCTAAGCATCGCGGGCAGGTCGGGCGGCATCTCGACGTACGCGGGCGAGACACCCCAGCGCTTCGCGAGCAGCACGCGCGCGAGCACCTGCGAGGTGCGAGACGTGTTCGTGAGCGCGACGGTCGCGCCGCCGAGGCCC
>CAYYLR010000094.1:0-6536 GCA_964472485.1 uncultured Coriobacteriaceae bacterium | reverse complement strand
GCGTACGCCCGGCAGTTCCTCGGCCAGATGGATAAGCCGGACGTGGACCACATCGAGGGCCTGTCGCCCGCTGTCTCGATCGACCAGAAGACGACGTCGAAGAACCCGCGCTCGACCGTGGGCACCGTGACCGAGATCTACGACTACCTGCGGTTGCTCTTCGCGCGCGTGGGAATCCCGCACTGTCCGATCTGCGGGCGCCGCATCGAGAGGCAGACACCCGAGCAGATCGTCGACGCGATCCTCGAGTTGCCCGAAGGCGCGAAGTTCCAGGTGCTCGCGCCCGTCGTGAAGGGACGCAAGGGCGAGTACGGCAAGCTCTTCGACGACCTCCGGGCGGAAGGGTTCAGCCGCGTGCGCGTGGACGGCGTGGTGCGCATGCTCGAGGAAGACATCGTCCTCGACAAGAAGTACAAGCACACGATCGAGGTCGTGCTCGACCGTCTCGTGATGAAGCGGTCGATCACCGCGCGGCTCGCCGAGAGCGTCGAGATGGCGCTCAGGCTGGCCGGCGGCACCGTGACCGTCGCGATCGTCGATGGCGACGAGCACGAGTACTCGCAGGCCCTCGCCTGTCCGGAGCACGGCTTCTCCATAGATGAGCTCGCTCCGCGCGACTTCTCGTTCAACTCGCCGTACGGCGCGTGTCCCGAGTGTCTCGGACTCGGCAGCCGTCTCGAGGTGGATCCCGATCTCGTCGTTCCCGATCCTGAGCTCACCATCGCCGAAGGCGCTATCAAGCCCTATGCCGGCAACCTCAACTACTACCCGCAGCTCGTCGAGGCGGCGACTCGGCACCTCGGCGTCTCCATCGACACGCCGTGGGCGGAGCTGTCCCGCGAGGCCCGGCACGCGCTGCTGCACGGGTTCGGGGACGAGCAGATCAGGCTCGACTACATCACCCGGGACGGCCGCCAGACGTACTGGCATACGAAGTACGAGGGCGCGCTCGCGAGCGTCATGCGGCGCCACGAGGAGACCGAGTCGGAGGCCAGCAAGGAGAAGCTTGCCGAGTACATGGCGGTCATCCCGTGCAAGGCGTGCGGAGGCGCACGGCTCAAACCCGAGATCCTCGCGGTGACGTTCGGTGGCAGGAACATCAACGATGTGACCCACCTCTCCGCGGCCGACGCGCTCATGTTCTTCGAGAAGGTGGCGCTCACCGAACGCGAGGAGGCCATAGCGCGGCGCATCATCAAGGAGATCGTCGAGCGGCTCCGCTTCCTGGTCGATGTGGGTCTCGACTACCTCACGCTCGAACGGGCGACCGCGACGCTCTCCGGCGGCGAGGCGCAACGCATCCGTCTTGCGACGCAGATCGGCAGCGGCCTGGTAGGCGTGCTCTACATCCTCGACGAACCGTCGATCGGTCTGCACCAGCGCGACAACGCGCGACTTATCGCGACGCTCGAGCGGCTGCGCGACCTCGGCAACACCGTCATCGTGGTGGAGCACGACGAGGAGACGATCCGTGCCGCCGACTTCGTGGTCGACATGGGTCCGGGCGCCGGGGAGCACGGGGGCGAGCTCGTCTGTGTCGGCACGCCGGACGCGATGCTCCAGTGTCCCGACTCCCTGACAGGCAGATACCTGAGCGGCGCGCTTGCCATCCCGCTGCCGTCCGGACGCCGCGCGCATGAGCGCGGATACGTCACGCTGCGTGGCGTGCGGGAGAACAACCTCAAGAACATCGACGCGGCCATACCGCTCGGGGCGCTCACGGTCGTGACCGGCGTGAGCGGCTCGGGCAAGAGCTCGCTCGTCGCCGACACGCTCGCCCCGGCGCTCAGCAACACCGTCTACCGCACGCGGCGACGGACCGGCAGACACGACCGTATCGAGGGCCTGTCCCAAGTCGACAAGGTGATCGTCATCGACCAGAGTCCCATCGGCAGGACGCCTCGGTCCAATCCCGCGACCTACACCGGCGTGTGGGACGACATCCGGGCGCTGCTCGCGTCCACCAACGAGTCGAAGGCGCGCGGGTACTCCCAGGGGCGGTTCAGCTTCAACGTGCGCGGCGGTCGGTGCGAAGCGTGCAAGGGCGACGGGCAGATCAAGATCGAGATGCATTTCCTGCCAGACGTGTACGTGCCGTGCGAGATCTGCAAGGGCGCCCGCTACAACCGGGAGACGCTGCACGTCACCTACAAGGGCAAGACCGTGGCCGAGATCCTGGACATGTCGGTCGAGGAGGCGCTCGGGTTCTTCGAGAACATCCCGCCGATCCGCCGGAAGTTCCAGACCCTCTTCGACGTCGGTCTCGGCTACATTCGGCTCGGTCAGCCCGCGACCACGCTCTCAGGCGGCGAGGCGCAGCGTGTGAAGCTCGCAAGTGAGCTACAGCGCCGCAGCACCGGGCGAACGTTCTACATCCTCGATGAGCCGACCACGGGCCTGCACTTCGATGACGTGCGGCAGCTCCTTCAGGTGCTGCAGCGCCTGGTCGAGGGCGGCAACACGGTGCTCGTGATCGAGCACAACCTGGATGTGATCAAGAGCGCCGACTGGATCATCGACCTCGGGCCGGAAGGCGGGCATCGGGGCGGCGAGATCATCGTGGCCGGCACGCCGGAGGACGTGGCCGCGTGCCAGCGCTCGCACACCGGACGGTTCCTGAAGCCCGTGCTCGAGGGCAGGGGCGCGTCCGTGGCGCCCGGTGAGGGGTAGGCGGATGGACCGGCCGGTCGACGGGGCCGCATGCGCGTCATCGGGGGCGGTCGACGTTGCCGCCCAGCTCGGCCACGTCCCGGACTCACCCGGCGTCTACCTGTGGAAGTGCGGCGATGAGGTCCTCTACGTCGGCAAGGCCAAGAGCCTGCGCAAGCGGATGCGGCAGTACGTCAGCGGGCACGACGACCGCGTGCGCATCCCCTTGATGATGGAGCGCGTCGACTCGTTCGACTACGTGGCCACGGGGACTGAAGCCGAGAGCCTCATCCTCGAGGCCAGCCTCATCAAGGAGCTGCGGCCCCCGTACAACGTGGACTACAAGGACGACAAGAGCTTCCCGTTCATCGCGCTCACGCTCTCCGACCCGTTCCCCGCCATCAAGTACACGCGAGAGAAGCATCGGCCCGGCACGCGCTACTTCGGTCCGTACACCGACGCCAAGGCGGCGCGGGAGACCATCGAGGTCGCGCGGCGCGTCTACCCGATCTGCCGCGCCACGTGCAGTGAGTGGAAGCGGCTCACGGTCCGGGGTGGCGAGCCGACGGGCAAGGCGTGTTTCGACTTCCATGTGGGAAAGGGTCCGGGTCCCTGCGTCGGAGCGATCTCGCGCGAGGAGTACGCCGGCCGCGCCGGAAGGATCGCCGCGTTCCTCGAGGGCAGGCAGCGGGAGGTCGCTGTCGAACTGGAGCGTGCGATGCGCGCGGCGGCGTCCGACCTCGACTACGAGCGCGCGGCCCGGCTGCGCAACTCGCTCGACGCGGTGCGCGCGGTGCTCGAACGCCAGCGCATCGTCTCGGACAGACCGCTCGATCTGGACGTGGTCGGCCTCGAACGGGAGGAGACGATCGCGGGCGCGAGCGTGCTGCTCATCCGCGAGGGGCGCATCGTCGGCGCGAACGAGTTCGTGCTCGACAAGGGGCTCGACGTCGCCGAGGACGAGCTGGTCGAGGGGTTCCTGCTGCGCTACTACGGTTCGGCGTCACAGGTGCCGCGCGAGGTCGCACTCGCCGTGCTGCCCGAGTCGGCGGAGGCGCTCGGAGAGTGGCTCTCCGGCCTCCGGGGGACGCGAGTCCGGGTCACCGCCCCGCGGCGCGGTGAGAAGCGCGGTCTGACCGAACTCGCCACGACGAACGCGCGTCACGCGCTCGCCCGCTACCGGCACCGGACGCGCTACGACGAGGAGCGCCTGAACCGAGCCCTGCTCGAACTCGAGAGCGCCCTCGCCCTGCCCGCGCCGCCGCTGCGCATCGAGTGCTACGACATCTCGACGCTCCACGGGCGTCACTCGGTCGGTTCGATGGTCGTGTTCACCGGCGGCCGGGCGGACCGTTCGGCCTACCGCCGCTTCAAGGTCCGCATGGAGTCAGCGGAGGCGAACGACGTGTCGATGCTCGCCGAGGTGCTGCGCCGTCGCTTCGCGCGCGAAGCCGCGGGGGACACCCGGTTCGCCTCGCGCCCCGACCTCATCATCATCGACGGCGGCAGGCCACAACTGACAGCGGCGCTCACGGTCATGCGCGAACTCGAGGTGTCCGCGCCGGTCGTGGCGCTCGCGAAGCGGGAGGAGGAGCTCCTGGTCCCCGGCTGGGACGAAGCGGTCATGCTCCCGGCGGGTTCGCCGTCGCTCTACCTCGTGAAGCGTATCCGCGACGAGGCGCACCGCTTCGCCCTCGAGTATCACCGCGAACTGCGGGGGCGCGCGATGACCGCGTCGGCGCTTGATGGCATTCCCGGCGTCGGACCGAAGCGCAAGAAGGCGCTGCTGAAGGCGTTCGGGAGTGTCAAGCGCCTTCAGACCGCGAGCGTGGATGAGATCGCGGCCGTGCCCGGGGTGCCGCGGGAACTCGCCGCCGATATCGTCGAGGCTGTGCGAACATGGGGAGGCGCGGGGACCGACGCCTGACGGCGTGCGACGGGGAGGCCTGATGCACGAACGAGAGTGGACCGAGCTCGGCAGGATCGACTACCTTCTCGACGAGCTCGGGCGCGCGGTCGAGCGGGGTGAGGTGCACCGCGATTCGTACACGCTGCTCGCACCGCGCTACCTCGCGCGGCGGGCCGAGCTCGTGGCGACGGTCAGTGGCGCTCCCTCCGCCGGTGTGGCGCCAGCCGAGCCCCCGGACTCCGGAGCCGCCCCGACCGTCATCGCTCCGACTGCTACGCCGCGGCGGCGTTCAAGCTTGAGCTGGACCACGGCGCTCGTCGGCACGGGGGCGTTCCTCGTCATCGTCGCCGCGGCGGTGTTCGCGCTGGCCGCCTGGCAGCTCGCTGGCCCGGCGCTGCGGGCCGGGCTCCTCGGTGCGCTCACGATCGCCTTCTTCGTTGCGGGCGGCCAGGTTCGCCGCCGGCTGGGGTTGCGGACCGGCGGCGTCGCGCTCACTATCGTGGGCTCGGCGATGCTCCTGTTCGACGGATGGATCGTGATCGACGGCTACGGACTGTCCGGCCCCTGGCCCTGGGCCGCCTGGCTCCTGATGTGCTCGGCGGTCTACTGGTTCACGGAGACGCGCATCGCCGGAGGGTTCTTCGGCATCGTGGGCGCGGTGGCGCAGGGCGCGTGGTGGTGGCTCCTCGGCGAAGGGTTCGGCTGGGACCTGGCGCCGCGGCTGGCCGCGATCGCTGTGGTGTCGTGCCTGTGGACGCTGTCCGCGCTCCGCGCCGAAGGCCATCCCGCGTTCACCTCGCTCGCGCGGATGCTGCGCGTCTCTGGGCCGGTGCTCGGCGCGCTCACGGCGCTCCTGATGGTTCCCGCGGTGGCGGCTGATCCAGGCATGGTGTCGCTTGTCGCCGCGGCGATCGCGGGGTGGGCGGTCTCGGTCTCGTTCGTGGCGGTCCGCCTTCCGGCGGGACTCGGCGCCGTGGCGCACGGAAGCGTCATCCTCGCGCTGATGGTGTCGCCCTCACCCGGCTGGTGGGCAGTCGGGTTCGTCGCGCTCCTCGCCCTGGCGTACGGCCTTTTCGAGATTACACGCGGCGGTGTGGCCCACGGCGCGCTCGGCCTGCTGGCCGAAGCGTGGATCCTCCTCACCGTCGCGGAGATCCTGGAGTGGGATCCTCGCGCGCGCATCCTCGCCTTCGCGGTGTTCGCGCTGTACTGGGGGGCGGGTGCGCTCCTCCTGCGGCGGTCCGCCGGCGGCGCGATCCCCGAGCGCTGGGAGCGCAACCTGCCAGGCTACTCCGGTGCGGTTGAAACCGGCGCGTGGATCATCATCACGTGCGCCTCGCTCGCGTTGCCGGCCGCCGGGCTTGTGCCGCTGCTCGAGGCGGGAGCGACGTGGGGGGACGCCGCGGTCACCGGATTCGTCGCGGCCGTCTGGCTCGTGCTTGTCGTGACGCTTCGGCGACCGCTCGGTCTCCTGCCGGCGTCGCTCGTGTCCTTCGGCGTACCTGCGGCGGCCCTCGACGCGGCCGGGGTGAGTTGGCCACCGCCGCTCATCGCGCTCGTGTTCGTCGCGTTCGCGGGGCTGTGGAGCGTGAGCGCGCCCGCTGCCGAGCGGATCACCCGGCTTCCGCGCGGCGCGCTGCGCTGGATGATGCGGGCGACCCTCATCCCGATCGCGATCGTCGGCGTGACCGCCGACGCGCTGCTCGGCTCCTTCCCGTCCTGGCAGGCCGGTGCGCTCATGGGCGCCATCGGGCTGTGGTTGATCGCCGATGCCGTCTCGACCCGCGTCCGGTGGCTGCTCGCCGCGGCGGCGGTCTTCCTCGTGTCCGGCGCCTCCGTGGCGGCGCTGTGGCACGGGGGCGATCCTGCCGCCGCCGTCGCCGCCGGTGCGGCGGCGTTGCTCCTGACCATCGGGGGGACCGTCACGCGCAGGACGCGCGGATGGGGCGACGAAGGGTCGTGGTCGGCGGTGGCGGCC
>CAYYLR010000093.1:0-6571 GCA_964472485.1 uncultured Coriobacteriaceae bacterium | reverse complement strand
CATCTCGCCCGATACGAAGGCGCCGACGAGCCGCAGCAGCTCGTCCCGGGTGTGGACGCCGCCATCGCGCTTGACCTCGATGAGTTCCTCCAGCGACTTCATGCACCTCTCGCTCGTCTCATGGCGCGATCGCCTCGCGCGGTGGTCAGGCCGTCCGTCACGCCTCGCGCGTCGTCTCCAGGAAGGACGTCCCGCGTCCGCAGCGGTCGCGAAGCCCGTAGAAGTCGAGCACCGTCTCGCCGATGTCGCCGAACGTCGAGCGCGTGCCGAGCGGCACGCCCCGGTCTACTCCCTTGATCTTCGCGAGAAGCGGCGTATGTTCACGGCTGTGATCGGTCGAGCTCGTCGTCGGATCGCACCCGTGGTCGGCTGTGATGATGAGCAGGTCACCGTCGATCATCGCGTCGAGCAGCTCGGGCATACGCCGGTCAACCGCCTCAAGCCCGTCGGCGTACGCGCGCGCGTCGTTGCGGTGCCCCCACAGCATGTCGAAGTCGACGAGGTTGCAGAACACGAACCCCGGTTCGGGGCGCCCAACTTCGGTGAGCAGATGGTCGAACCCGTCCATATTGTCCGTCACGTGCGGCGAACTCGTGATTCCCTGCCACGCGAAGATGTCCCCGATCTTGCCCACGCCGAACACCGGGATCCCGGCGTCCTGCAGCAGATCGAGCGCGGTCGGCTCGAACGGCTTGACCGCGTAGTCGCGCCTGCGATGCGTCCGCGTGTAGACGCCCCGTTCGTCGGGACCGACGAACGGGCGCGCGATGACACGCCCGACACAGTGCTCGCCGGTCAACATCGCCCGCGCGATCTCGCTCACCTCGTAGAGGCGCTCGAGTCCGTAGGATTCCTCGTGGGCGGCGATCTGGAAGACTGAATCCGCCGACGTGTAGACGATCGGAGCTCCGGAGGCGACGTGCTCGTCTCCGAGCTCGTTGATGATCACGGTGCCCGACGCGACCAGGTTTCCGAGCACCCGATGGTGACCGGTCCGCTGGCAGAACTCCGTGATCACCTCATCGGGGAACCCGTGCGGGTACGTGGGGAACGGGCGCTCGAGCACGAGCCCCATCATCTCCCAGTGGCCGGTCGTGGTGTCCTTGCCCGCGGAGCGCTCGGCGTTCCTGCCCCATGACGCGGACGGCGCGCTGACGGGCGGCACGCCTTCGATCGGCGTGATGTTGCCGAGCCCCATCGCCCCGAGCACGGGCATCGAAAGCCCTCCGACCGCGCGGCTCGTGTTGCCGAGCGTGTTGGACCCGGTGTCCCCGTACTCGGCGGCGTCAGGCAGCTCGCCCGCGCCCACGCTGTCGAGCACCAGTACGATCGCCCGCGGTTCCCGCTCCGTCACGGAGACTCCCTCCGACCGCCGCGGCCCGAAGGAACGGCCGCTCCTATGCCACGACGCGTACGAGCTCCTCGAGACTCGTGAGTCCGGCGGCGACCTTCTCCAGGCCGTCCGCGCGCAGCGGGCGCATCCCCGCCCTGAGCGCGGCGGCGCGAATCTCCTCCGACGGCGCTTGTTCGAGGAATAGGCGCTCGAGCTCGTCGTTCATCTCCATGATCTCGAACACGCCCATACGTCCACGATACCCCGTTCCGAAGCAGTCGTCGCACCCCTCGGCCCCCGGCTGCCAGACGCTCGTGACCTCGAACTCGGACGGATCGATGCGGTATTCGGCGAGCATGGCGCCGCTCACCCGCACTTTCGTGCGGCACGACGGGCACAGCCTCCGGGTCAGCCGCTGCGCAACCACCCCGACAAGCGCGTTGCCGGCGATGAACGGAGCTACTTCCATGTCGGCGAGGCGTGTGAGCGCGGAGGGCGCGTCGTTGGTGTGGATCGATGAGAGCACGAGGTGGCCGGTCAGCGCCGCGCGCGTGGCGATCTGCGCGGTCTCCGCATCACGGATCTCCCCGACAAGCACGACGTCGGGGTCGGAGCGCAACACCGTACGCAGAAGCCGGGCGAACGTCAGCCCGATCCCGGGCACGACCGCCATCTGGGTCAGCCCCTCGATACGGTACTCGATAGGGTCTTCGATCGTGATGATCTTGCGGGTTGGCACGTTCAGGTGCATGAGGGCCGCGTACAGCGTCGTCGACTTGCCCGACCCGGTGGGCCCGGAGACGAGGATCTCGCCGTGCGGACGCGAGAGCATGCGCAGCATCGTCTCGCGATCGCGCTCGCTCATGCCGAGCTTCTCGAGCGTCTGCTGCTGCGACTCCGGGTTGAGTATCCGGATGACGATGCTCTCGCCGTAGGGGGTCGGCAGCGTCGCGACCCGCATGTCGATCGTCCGCTCGTTGACATTGACGCTGATTCGGCCATCCTGTGGGCGTCTGCGCTCGGAGATGTCCAGATCCGCCATCACCTTCACCCGTGAGACGAGGCTCGCCCGCGCCGAGAGCGGCACCCGCATGACCTCACGGAGCACACCGTCGACACGGAAGCGCACGATCACGTGCTGAGGGCCGGGCTCCAGATGGATATCGCTGGCCCCATCGGTCACGGCCTCGCGTATGAGCTGGTTGACCAGACGGACGATCGGCACATCCTCGTTGCCGATCGTCACCTGAGCGTCGTCGTCCGGCGGCTCCTCGGCCTCAGAGATGCCCTCGAACGCGTCGGCGGACGTGATGTACTTCTGGATCGCCCACGCGATCTGGCTCGCGGTCGCCACGACGGGAAGAACCTCCAGCCCGGTGCGAAGCCGCACGTCATCCATCGCCGCGATGTCGAGCGGATCGGCCATCGCAAGCACGACCGCGTTGTCGCGATAGCCGATCGGGATCATCTGCTCTCGGCGGGCGAGGCGCTCCGACACCTGCGCCGCGGCGTCGCGGCTGATGTCGTAGGAGATGAGGCTTACGTACTCGAGCCCCTTCTGATCGGCGAGGGTGCGCGCGATCGTGTCCTCATCGGTGTGACCGAGGTCGACGAGGACCGATCCCAGCTTCCGTCCGCTGGCCGCCTGGCGTTCGAGCGCTTCCTCGAGTTGCGGCTCGCTGATCACCCCAGCGCGCAGGAGCAGGGTGCCGAGCAGATCTCGTGTGTAGACCACCGGCTCCCCCTTAGACCCGTCAGCACTCCCGGCTGGCGCGCCCGGCGCCGCCACAGGAATCGTAGCAGAAGCCCGCGACCGGACCCGCCTGGCGCGACTGCCTGTACCCGAGCGATGGCGGGTTAGGCTAGCGGACCGCGTCGCAGATCAGCCGGGCGATCATCCGGGAAGCGAGCACCAGAGCATCCGGCAGTTCGTCCGCCGTCATCCGCGCGTGCTCGATCCGATCCTGCCTGACCTCGGGGACCTCGGCGAGGGTGGCCTCGATCCGGCGCATCAGCTCGGGTGAGACGTCACGACAGCTGTCGGAGCTCGCGTGACGGTATGCATCTGGCGTCCGCAGACACGCGATGGCGCATCGGGTCTGCTCGATTGAAGGAATCATCTCCCCGGGGGTATCGGCAGCGCATGCGGTCGCCTTGAACGTTCGTGGGGGGCCAGCCGACGGACGGTCGGGCCTGTGGCGCACGACACCGGGAAAAGGGAGAGCCTCAAGGCCGGCACCTTGAGGCTCAGGGGTAAGGGGTTGCCGAAGCAACTTACCCCGTATGGTACACGGTGGGACAACTTCATTCAAGCCCATCTTCATTCAGTTTGTGGCCGTTTCGCCCCGTTGGCTCCCGCCTGACGAGCGCCGCGACGCGACGGACCGGTCGCGCGGACTTCACGAATCCGCCGCGCCGGATTCCGCCTCTTCGATGGCCTCGGACAGGGCGACCCACTCGGCCTCAAGCTCACTCAGCCGGCGCTTCACGCTCTGATACGACCCCATCGACTCCTCGAAGCGCTCCTTCTCGGCGTACAGCGCCGGATCGGCGAGTTCGGCGAGAAGCGCGTCATGGCGCTCCTGCGCGCTGGCGAGCTCGGCCTCCACCGACTCGAGCCTGCGACGCGCGTCCTTCGTCCCGCGGTACAACCGGTTGCGGCGCTCGGCCTCGGCTCGCTTCTCCTCCTTCGACTTACGCTGTCGCGGTGCCGCCTCGGGCGGCGAGGCCGCGGCTTGGCCGCCGGAGTCCCGGGCGCCGCGCACATCGACGGGACCCGCACCGCTCGCCCGCTCGATCGCGGCGCGCTTGTCGCGGTAGTACGCGTAGTCCCCGTCGTAGAGGGTAGCGGTTCCGTCCCGCACGTCCGCGACGCGGTTGGCGATGGCGGAGATCAGGTGCCGATCGTGCGTGATGAGCGCGATCGTGCCCGAGTACTGCCTGAGCGCATGCTCAAGCACGTCGCGGCCCTGGATGTCGAGGTGGTTCGTGGGCTCGTCGAGACACAGGAACGGCGCCGGGCGCACGAGCATCTTGGCGAGCGCGAGCCGCGCGCGCTCCCCGCCCGAGAGCACGCGCACGAGTTTCCGGACATCGTCGCCGTGGAACAGGAACGTTCCGAGCAGCGTACGCGCCTGCTCCTGCGTCCAGTCGGGCGCCACGGAGAGCAGCTCGTCGAGCACGGAGTTCTCCAGGCCGAGCGCCTCGAGCTGGTGCTGCGCGAAGTACGCGACCTCGACCTTGTGGCCGAGCGCCCGGTCACCCGCGTCCGGGTCAAGGACCCCGGCGAGCATCCGCAGCAGGGTCGACTTGCCGGCCCCGTTCGGCCCCACAAGCGCCACCTTGTCGCCCCGGTAGAGCGTGAGCGAGAGGTCCTCGTAGACGACGACCTCGCCGTACGCCTTGGCGACGTGCTCGAGCGAGATGACCGTCTCTCCCGTACGAACGGGCTGCGGGAACTGGAACCTGATCTTCTTGCGCTCCTCCGGAATGTCGATGCGCTCCAACTTCTCAAGCGCCTTCACGCGGCTCTGGACCGCCTTCGCTTTCGTGTTCTTGTAGCGGAACCGCTCGATGAACCGTTCCTGCTGCTCCACGTAACGGTCCTGCTGCTTGCGCGCGGCCACGAGCCGCTCGGCTCGCGCCGCCTTCTCCCGCTCGTACGCGCTGTGGTTGCCCGGATAGACGCTCAGCCGCTTCAGGTCCAGCTCGGCGACGCGATCCACGAGCCCGTCCATGAATGCGCGGTCGTGGCTCACCAGGAGGACCGCTCCCTCGTACGAGCGCAGGAACGCCTCGAGCCACGTGACGCTCTCGAGGTCGAGGTGATTCGTCGGCTCATCGAGCAGCAGCACGTCGGGCTCGATGAGCAGCAGCTTGGCGAGCGCCACCCGCATGAGCCACCCACCTGAGAGCTCGCCGACGTCGCGGGTGAGGTCCCGCTCCTGGAAGCCGAGTCCCGTGAGGACACTGCGGGCCTCGGCCTCAACGGTGTAGCCGCCCTGATGCTCGAATCGCTCGCGGAGTCGCCCGTACTCTGCGAGCAGGGGCTCGGTCTCCGCCGGGTCGGCCGCTTCCAGCTGCTCCTCGAGCAGACGGAGGCGGTGCTCGAGACCCTGCAACCCCGCCGCCTCGGAGAGCACTTCGTCGAGCACGCTCCGCCCGCGCATCTCGATCGCTTCCTGGCGCAGGTAGCCGACCGAGGCGTCCTTGGCGCGCACGACCACGCCGGTATCGGGCGACTGCTCGCCCGCGATGATCTCGAGGAAGGTCGTCTTCCCCGCGCCGTTCGGGCCGACGAGAGCGATGCGGTCCCGGGCGCCGACGCGCAGGAAGGCATCGGCGAACAGCACGCGCTCGCCGAAGGACTTGGTGACGTGGTCGACGGTGATGATCATCGCCACAGTCTAGCAGTCGGCGGTCCCGGCCCGGGGCGCGCCGAACAGGCGGCGCTAGTTCATCGTCGCGCGGACGAAGCCGAGGGTGCGCATCATCTCGGAGTGATGCTGGAACACGACGTCAGGGGGCGTCCCCCAGCCGAGCGAGCGCTCGGCGAGGACGTTCACGACCTTGACGAGGTCATCGCGGGTGGGGTTGTCGAAGTTGCCGCCGGTCTGCTTGAACGCAAGCCTGATGATCGTCTGCACGCTTTCGCGAACCGCGCCGTCATCGGTCTCGAGTCCGAGCTGCGACTTCGTCTCGGCGAAGTTGGGCCCGTGGGCAACGGTGAAGCAGTCCACCAGCAGCTCGCGCGCCACCGACGGACTCAGCCGTTCGTCGTTCGGAAGTCCCCCCGGATCCCAAACGCCGTAGACCCTCTTCACCATCGCGCCTCCAGCGCACCCGCTGACGTCCCCTTCTCGCATTATCGACAGGGTACCCCCCGGCGTATGTGACGAATCGCACAGAGCGCGCGGGGCACGAGCGCGGCGCGGGGCCGGGAAACGGCAGAACCGGCCTCGTGGTGAGACCGGTTCGAGTGTGTGGTGGGCGATACTGGATTTGAACCAGTGACTTCTTCCGTGTGAAGGAAGCGCTCTCCCACTGAGCTAATCGCCCGCGAAGCCGCCTGAACGGCGTCGCCTATTGTAGCACCCGGTTCGGCGCGCGCCAGACCCGACCTCAGGGCTCCGGAAGCATCCCAAACTCGGACATTGACCAAACAGGTGGACTCCCTCTTCAGAGAGGTTGCTGAAGCCCGCAAGAAGAGAGGAGTCCGAGACGATGATAGTCCGAGTG
>CAYYLR010000092.1:542-6605 GCA_964472485.1 uncultured Coriobacteriaceae bacterium | reverse complement strand
GCGCATCAGGGCGGCTACTTCGACGAGATCGCGATCGATCCGATCAACCTGCAGGAGTCCGAGGGCACGCAGGTCGGTCAGGCCGTCTTCGACGGCCTCGTCGCGTTCGACCCCATCACCTCCAAGGTCATCCCTGCTGCGGCCGAGAGCTGGGAGTCCAACGATGACGCGACCGTGTGGACCTTCAAGCTCGTCGAGGGCGCGAAGTTCCACGACGGCAGTGACGTGACGGCCGAGTCGTTCAAGTACGCCTGGGAGCGCATCTGCAACCCGGCGAACAAGTCGGAGATCGCCTACCATCTCGGCGTTGTCAAGGGTTATGACGAGATGCAGGACGAGACCGCGACCGAGCTCGAGGGCGTGAAGGTCGTTGACGACTACACGCTCGAGGTCACGCTCAACTACGGCTTCGCCGACTTCGAGTACGTCGTCGGCCACCCGGCCCTCGCGCCGGTTCCCGTCGAGGCGGTCGAGGCGGATGCCGCAGCGTTCGCCGAGAAGCCGATCGGGAACGGGCCGTTCATGATGGCTGAGCCATGGGCGCACGATCAGTACATCAAGGTCGTGAAGTTCGATGGCTACTACGGCGCTGAGCCGAACATCGACGGCGTCGAGTTCAAGATCCTCGCCGACCAGGACACCGCGTTCCTCGAGTTCCAGGCCGGCAACCTCGACTTCACGCAGATCCCGACAGGCCAGATCCAGGCCACCGTTGATCAGTACGGCGAGAGCCCGGATGGCTACACGCTCAACCCGGGTGAGCAGGTCAGCCTCGGCGAGGAGCTGGCCATCTACAACCTGTTGGTCAACAACACCGATCCGGCCTTCCAGAAGAAGGAGGTCCGCCAGGCCCTGTCGCTGGCGATCGACCGCCAGGACATCTGCGACAAGGTCTTCGAGGGCACGCGCCTGCCGGCGACGGGTGTCGTTCCGCCGGGTATCGTCGGCCACACGCCGGACGCGTTCCCGTACGCCAAGTACGATGAGGCCGCCGCGAAGGAGGCTCTTGCCGCCGCGGGCTTCCCCGGAGGCGCGGGCTTCCCGACAATCACGCTCGAGTACAACACCGGCTCGGGCCACGAGGACATCCTGGCGCTCGTGCAGGAGGATCTGAAGGCCATCGGCATCAACAGCGAGCTCAAGGGTAGCGAGTGGGCGCAGTACCTCGACAAGCTGGGCGCCAAGGACTACCAGGTCGGTCGCCTCGGGTGGATCGCCGATTATCCGATCATGGACAACTTCCTGTACCCGCTGTTCAAGACGGGGAGCACCGACAACTACTCGTTCTACAGCAACGCCGATGTCGATTCGAAGCTCGATAAGGCGCGGACGACCGTCGACGACGACGAGCGCGTCGCCCTGTACCAGGACATCGAGAAGATCATCGGCGAGGACGCTGCTGTCATCCCGATGTTCTACTACCGTCATACGCGCGTCGCGTCCGACCGCGTGAACGACGGTGTCTACAGCCCCAACGGTCTGTTCACCTTCGAGACCGTCTGGCTCAAGCAGTAGCGTCCGAATCGCGGTCAAGGACGGCTGTTCGTGTGCCGGGGCACCCCCGGGTGCCCCGGCACACACATCCTCACAGGTGACCACCAGGGAAGACGGCATCCATGGTCAAGTACGTCATCAGGCGCATCCTCCAGATGATCCCGGTGTTCATCGGTGTCACGCTCCTGCTCTTCCTCCTGCGCGTGCCCGGCCTGCTTCCCGGTGATCCGATACAGCTCATCGTTGGCGAGAAGGAGCTCACGCCGGCGCTGCGAGCGCAGATCGAGGAAGAGAACCATCTGAACGAACCCGTGCACGTCCAGTACGCCTACTACATCGGCGGGATCCTCCAAGGCGACCTCGGCAACTCGTACCAGAAAGGCCGTCCGGTCACCGACATCCTGTCCGACAAGTTCCCTAACACCTTCAAGCTGGCCATCGCTGCGATCCTCGTCGAGGTCGTCATCGGTCTGCTCGCGGGCATCATCTCGGCAGTGAAGCAGTACTCGTTCTGGGACGTCCTCGTGACTCTCTCCACATCGATTCTCGTTTCCGTGCCGGTGTTCTGGCTCGGCATGCTGCTCCAGATGCTGTTCGGCATCAAGCTCAAGGAGTGGACTGGCGGCGCTCTTTTCCTCCCCATGTCGGGGATGGGCAGTCCGCCGTCGCTCGCGAACCTCATCCTTCCGGCCATTACCCTGGCGTCCGTCTCAACCGCGTATGTGGCGCGCATAATGCGCAGCCAGATGCTGGAGGCGATGGGCCAGGACTACATACGAACCGCGATGGCGAAAGGCCTCACGGAACGCGCGGTGGTCTTCAAGCACGCCCTCAAGAACGCGCTCATCCCCGTCGTGACCTTCATCGGCATAGACCTCGGCGCGCTCATGGGTGGCGCGATCCTCACGGAGAGCGTCTTCTCCTGGCCGGGGGTGGGCCGTGAGATCTTCCTCGCGGTTCTGCAACGCGACTGGCCGGTCGTGATGGGAGGGGTCGTCGTCGTCGTGCTGATCGTGATGATCGTGAACCTGATCGTGGATATCAGCTATGCGGTGCTCGATCCGCGGATCAGGTACGGAGGTGCCGCCGAATGAGCGCCGACGCCCATCGCCCTGATCGCGCGACGCGCGTCGCTCCCGGTCGTCACCTCGACTCTGGTGGGCATGAGGTACCGGACGAGCACGTGAGTCTGCCGCTGCTGCCGGGAGATCCCGAGGGGACGGCGCGCCGCCCGGACCGCACGCTCATGGGCGATGCGTTGCTCCGGCTCAGGAAGAACAGACTGGCGATCATAGGGCTCGTGTGGATCGCTCTGGTGACGCTGACGACACTCTCGGCAGATCTGTGGGTTCCGGAGCACTTCGCCGCGCCCACCTCGACCGAGTTCTCCAACCTCCTGCCCCCATCATGGGACCACCCGTTCGGTACGGACCGGATAGGCCGTGACGTCTTCTCCCGCGTCGTCTACGGTGCGCGCCCGTCGCTGTCTGTCGGCGTGCTCGCGGTGAGCATCTCCCTCGTACTCGGCCTCCTCTTCGGGGCGCTGGCGGGCTACTACGGCGGCCTGCTCGATTCCCTCATCATGCGGACCGCCGACGTGTTCTTCGCCTTCCCGTACATGCTGTTCACCATCGCGCTGCTTGCGGTGCTCGGTCCGGGTCTGCAGAACGTGTTCATCGCGATCGGCATCCTCGGCTGGCCGTCGATCGCGCGCGTGTTCAGGAGTTCCATCCTGTCGGTGAAGCAGAACGAGTACGTCGACGCCGCACGGGCCATGGGCGCGTCCGACCTGCGGATCATGGCGCGTCACATCCTGCCCAACGCGATCGCGCCCATCATCGTCTACGGAACCATGAGCATCGGCGGCGCCATCATCACCGAGGCGGCGCTGTCGTACCTCGGCATGGGCGTTCAGGCGCCGACGCCGTCGTGGGGGAGCATGCTCTCAGAGGCCAAGGCGCTGATGATCCCGGCGCCGTGGCTGACCGTCTGGCCCGGCTTCGCGATCCTTACCACGGTGCTCTCGTTCGTGCTCATGGGCGACGGCATGCGCGATGCCCTCGACGTCAAGATGAAGGACTGAGATGAGCGCGCTCCTCGAAGTTCGCGGCCTCACAACGCACTTCAAGACGCGCGATGGCGTCGTTCGGGCTGTCGACGGCGTGAGCTTCGCCGTGGAGACCGGCAAGACGCTCGCGATCGTCGGCGAGTCGGGGTCGGGCAAGTCGGTCACGGCGCTCTCGCTCATGCGTCTCATCCCGCAACCGCCCGGTGAGATCGTCAGCGGGACCGTGATGCTGCGCGGCGAGGACGTGCTGAAGATGGACGATGCCGCGGTTCGCGAGATGCGCGGTGACCGTATCGCGATGATCTTCCAGGACCCGATGACGTCGCTGAAGTTCGCGGGCACGGTGATCACCGCCTTGCGCACCTCGGTGCCGAAGAGATCCTCCGCGTCGGCGCGCAGATCGGGGAGGCGCTGCGTGTCCACAAGGGGATGTCGAAGAAGGAGGCCGAGCAGCGGGCGATCGACATGCTCGAGCTTGTCGGTATCCCGAACGCGCCGCACCGGGCCCGTGACTACCCCCATCAGTTCTCGGGCGGCATGCGGCAACGCGGGATGATCGCGATGGCGCTGGCGTGCGATCCGGACATCCTCATCGCCGATGAGCCCACCACCGCGCTCGACGTCACGATCCAGGCGCAGATCCTCGAGCTGATGATCGAGATGCAGCAGCGTACCGGCACCGCGATCATCATGATCACGCACGATCTCGGCGTCGTTGCGGACATGGCCGACGACGTGATGGTCATGTACGCGGGCAAGCAAGTGGAGTACGGGAAGACCGACGAGGTGTTCTACAACCCCCTCCATCCCTACACGTGGGGTCTTCTCGACAGCCTGCCGCGGCATGACGTCAGCGAGAAGGGCGATCTGTGCCCGATAACGGGTCAGCCTCCGAGTCTCATCGACATCCCGACGGGATGTGCGTTCCACCCAAGGTGTCCCTACGCGCAGGACATCTGCAGGACGGACGTGCCGGAGCTGCGCGAGATCGGACCCGGGCACAGCGCCGCGTGTCACTTCGTCGGCGATTCCACGTTCCGCCGGGCGGGAATGCCTTGCTCGGCGGATATGGGGGTGTCGTAGATGCAGGAGCTGCTCCGCGTCGAGGGCCTCGTCAAGCACTTCGCGGTCGACCAGGGCATCCTGGCGTCGCGTCTCGGCAAGAAGGTGCACGCGGTCGATGGCGTTTCGTTCTCGGTCAACGCGGGCGAGACGCTTGGCCTCGTCGGTGAGTCGGGATGCGGCAAGTCAACCGCGGGACGCTGTGTCATCCGGCTTCTCGAGCCGACCGCAGGCTCCATCGCCTTCGACGGGACCGACGTCCGGGCGCTTCGCGGCAGCGCACTGCAGGCCTTCCGCAGGGACGTGCAGTTCATATTCCAGGATCCGTACGCCTCGCTCAATCCGCGCATGACGATCGGTGAGATCGTGGCAGAGCCGCTCGTGGTGCACGGCATCGGCGGCAAGGATGAGCGGCGCAACCGCGCCAAGGAACTGCTCGACGTGGTGGGACTGAACCCTGAGCACATCAACCGCTATCCGCATGAGTTCTCGGGAGGCCAGCGGCAGCGCATCGGTATCGCGCGCGCCCTCGCGCTGCAGCCGCGCCTCATCATCTGCGACGAACCGGTCTCAGCTCTCGATGTGTCGATCCAAGCCCAGGTGATCAACCTGCTCGACGACCTCCAGGACCGCTTCGGTTTGACCTACGTGTTCATCGCGCACGACTTGTCGGTCGTCAGGCACATCTCGGACCGGGTCGCCGTCATGTACCTCGGGAGGATCGTCGAGATCGGGGATTGGAAGGGTCTGTACGACGCGCCGCACCATCCCTACACCCAGTCACTGCTCTCTGCTGTCCCGGTTCCGGATCCCGCGAAGCAGCGCCAGCGTCAGCGGATCATCCTGCAGGGTGATGTGCCGAGCCCGATCGACCCGCCGACCGGATGCCGGTTCCACACCCGGTGTCCGGTCGCCCGGCTGCCGCGATGCGCGGACGAGGCGCCCGAACTGCGCGACGTCGCCCCGGGGCACCAGGCCGCCTGCCACTTCGCCGCGCCGTACCCCATCCCGGAGTCAGCGCAGCGTTCCACCGGTGAGGCGCCGGTGTCGTCATAGTCATCGGTGATGAGCGTGCCGGTCAGGTTCGCGTCTTCGGTCGGATCCGGCGGCGGCGAGCACATGGCGCGATGAGGGGTGCCGGGGACCTCTGTGGGCGGCTGACTGCGCGACGGGTTGGACCCGGCCACCGCAACGAATCGGTGCGGACGACACTTCTGGCGGGGCAACGCGGTCGGTTTGCGGGTCATGCGCAATGCGTTATACTCTCGTTCGCTGCCGTCACGGCGGCGGTCATGTCCGAGTGGCGGAATGGCAGACGCGCTAGGTTGAGGGCCTAGTGTCCGCAAGGACGTGCGAGTTCAACTCTCGCCTCGGACACCAGCAATGACCAGGGCTCCTTCCTGATACGGGAAGGAGCCCTGATTCGCTATCATGAGCGT
>CAYYLR010000092.1:0-481 GCA_964472485.1 uncultured Coriobacteriaceae bacterium | reverse complement strand
GTGGCGGTCGCGGCCGCGACGTTGCTGCTCATGGGGTGTATTCCGGCCTCCGTTGTGAGCGAGTTCGCCGGTGGGCTCTCCGATGCCAAGGACACCTCGGCCGGAGCTGATACGGCCACCCCGTCGAGCACAGAACCCTCCGATCCAGTGCAGGCCGATGCGTCGGGCCGATGGGTGGGCACGCTGACGTTCAGCGACTTTGCGATCCACGTGGCCGACGAGCAGTCCGCCCTGTACTTCGCGAACGAGATTGCCGAGACCATCGACACGCCGTATTCGATCATCGTCGACACCGATCCGGCTTCGGGCACTGCCACGCTGACCTTTGACGGCTCGCTGGTCATACCCGGATCGGTCTCGGTCAATGGCGAAGAAGTGAACATGGAGTTCCGGAAGGCTGGCAGCGGCGAATTCACGGTGGGCGCCACGCTCCCCGTCATCTTCACACTCACTGGGCGCACGGCCACCGGTCCGCCCACGA
>CAYYLR010000091.1:0-6623 GCA_964472485.1 uncultured Coriobacteriaceae bacterium | reverse complement strand
GGTCCGAGACGTAGATGCCGAGCATCTCCTTCTCGAACGCCAGCTTCACGCCCTTGTCCCACTCGGCGCCATCCGGCGGCGGGGTCTCATCGGCAAGCCCGTGCTCCTCGGGCTCGAACAGGTCGAACATCGAGGTCTGGCCGCTGTCGGCGTCGCGCTGCCGCTTGGCGGCCGCGTCGACTGCCCCGTCCATGAGCGACACCAGATGCTTGCGCGTGTAACCGGTCGAATCGAACGCGCCCGCCTTGATGAGCGCTTCGAGCGTCTTCTTGTTCGCCTGACGCATGTCGACGCGGTCGCAGAAGTCGTGAAGCGATGTGAACGGGCCGCCCGCCTTGCGCTCGGCGACGATGGTCTCCACCACGCCCTCGCCGACGTTGCGGATGCCGGCCAGACCGAAGCGGACCGCGCTCTCCACGGCGGTGAAGTCCTTGCCCGACGAGTTCACATCAGGCGGCAAGACGGTGATCCCGGCCTGGTTGCACGCAGCGATGTACTTCACGATGGTCTCGCTCTTGCCGGTGTAGCTGGTGAGCACCGCCGCCATGTACTCCAGCGGATGGTGCGCCTTGAGGTACGCGGTCTGGTACGAGACGAGCCCGTAGGCGGCGGCGTGGCTCTTGTTGAACGCGTACTCGCCGAACTTCTCGATGTCGCCCCACACCCGCCCGGCGAGCGCCCGCTCGTACCCGCGCTCCACCGCGCCGGCGATGAACTCGGGCTTCAGCGCGCCGACGACGTCCATGAGCTTCTTGCCCATGCCCTTGCGCAGCTTGTCGGCTTTGGCCGCGGTGAAGCCTCCCATCTCCATCGTGATGCGCATCGCCTGCTCCTGGTAGACGATGGCGCCGTACGTCTCCTCCAGGATGTGCTTGATGCGGTCGTCGTAGTACGAGATCGCCTTGCGTCCGTGCTTGCGCGCGATGAACTCCGGGATCGCGTCCATCGGACCGGGACGGTACAGCGCCACGACCGCGACCAGGTCGGCGAACCGCGTCGGCCCAAGCTCGCGGAGCACGCGCTTCATGCCCGGCGACTCCACCTGGAACACGCCGTCGGTATCCGCGCACTGCAGGAGCCGCCACGTCTTGTCGTCGTCCATCGGGATCGCGTCCAGGTCGATGGCGACCCCGTGGTGCTCCTCGATGGCGCGCACCGCCTTGGCGAGCACGGTGAGCGTCCGCAGGCCGAGGAAGTCCATCTTGAGCAGGCCGAGATCGGCGATGACGGTCCCCTCGTACTGCGTGACGACCGAGCCGCCTTTGGTGTCGAGCTTGACGGGCGTGTAGTGATAGAGCGGGTCGCGGCAGATCACGACCGCAGCCGCGTGGACGCCCTCACCGCGGACGACGTTCTCGAGCGAGAGCGCCGCGTCGACGATGCGCGTGGTGTCCGGATCGTCGCGGTACGCGGACTTGAGATCCCCGCTCTCGCGAAGCGCGATCTGCAGGTCGGAGAGCTTCTTGTCGGCCTCGGAGGTGCGGTCGATGCGCTCGGGCACCATCTTGGCAACCTTGTCGGGCACGCCGAACGGGTAGCCGAGCACGCGTCCGGCGTCGCGGATCGCGGCGCGCGCCTTCATCGTCGAGTACGTGACCACCTGCGCCACACGGTCCTCGCCATACTTCTGCCGCACGTAATCGATGACCTCGCCGCGGCGTTCGTCGTCGAAGTCGATATCGATGTCGGGCATCTCGGTGCGCTCGGGGTTCAGGAACCGCTCGAAGAGCAACCCGTGCTCGATCGGATCGAGGTTGGTGATGCCGAGCGCGTAGCTGATGATCGACCCGGCCGCCGAGCCGCGACCCGGGCCCACGCCGATACCGTTGTCCTTGGCCCACTGAACGAAGTCAGCCACGATCAGGAAGTACGCCGAGAGCCCCTTACTCGTGATGACCTCGAGCTCCGTCTCGAGCCGCTCGAGCGCTTCGGCAGGCGCCGGGTCGCCGTAGCGGCGCACGAGCCCGGTCGTGCACTCGTCACGCAGGTGCTCGTCCTCGCTGCGGCCGGGCGGTGTCTCGAAGACCGGCAGGATGATCCGGTCGAACTCGAGCTCGATCTCGCACTTCTCGGCGATGGCGAGCGTGTTGGCGAGCGCTTCGGGGTAGCCGGGAAGCGCGGCGGCCATCTCCTCGGCGCTCTTGAGGTAGAACTGGTCGGAGGAGAAGCGCATGCGCTGGCGGTCGTCCACCGTCGAGGCGGTGCCGACGCACAGCAGCAGGTCCTGCGCCTCGGCGTCTTCGGCCATCACGTAGTGGATGTCGTTGGTGGCGACGAGGCCCACGCCCATCTCCGCGGCCATCGACGCGATCTCGGCGGTCAGCTGACGCTGCGTGACGCCGCCTTCGCCGGTGATGCCCTGCTCCTGGATCTCGAGGTAGAAGTCGTCGCCGAAAAGCTCCGCGTACGCCCCGGCCCAGCGGCGCGCCTCGGCCAGGTCGCCCCGCTCGATCGACTTGCTCACGACCCCGCTCATGCATGCCGAGGTGCAGATGAGTCCCTCGGCACGCTCGCGCAGGAGTTCGATATCCACGCGCGGCTTGTAGTAGAAGCCGGTGGTGGCCGCATCGCTCACGATCGCCATCAGGTTGCGGTAGCCGGTCTCGTTCTTGGCGAGCAGGAGCAGGTGGAAGAGGTCAGGCTTGCCCTCACGCGCGGTGCGGGACCCGGTGGTGAAGTACGTCTCGCAACCGATGATGGGCTTGAGGCCGGCCTTGACCGCGGTGCGGTAGAACTCGACGGCGCCGTACATCGCGCCGTGGTCGGTGAGCGCCATCGCGGGCTGATCGAGCTCGACCGCCCGGTCCACCAGCCGCGAGATGCGCGAGTGACCGTCGAGCAGCGAGTACTCGGAATGGGTGTGCAGGTGGACGAAGCCGGGCATCGTCAGGCCCCGCCTTCCGCGCCCTCCACCGGGCTGAGCCGATCGATCACCAGACGGTAACCTTCGGCCCCGTAGTTGAGGCTGCGGCTGACCCTGCTGATGGTCGTGGAGGACGCGCCGGTGGCGCGCTGGATCTCCGAGTAGTGCTCGCCGGCGTCGAGCATACGCGCGACGGCGAGGCGCTGGGCCATGTCCTTGATCTCACGGATCGTCGCCACGTCCTGGAGGAACGCGTACGTCTCCTCGGCGTCGCCGAGCGAGGTGATCGCGCTGAGCAGCGCGTCGACCTCGGGCGTGCGCAGACGATCACGGGACATGAAGGACGGACCCCTCCCTCGGATACGGGATACGCAAGATGGTGTGCCAATAGTAGCACCGGACCGCGACATGATGGGTCTGGCGGGCCAGGCGCGCGGACGTTTCCGACAGGCGGTCGGGGTGCGCCGGCGCCGCCCGCGTCAGCGCTCGATGGTGCCGGGCTCGCCGCTACACCACGTGGTTGATGAGGCTCCCGATGCCCTCGATCCGGACCTCGACCGTGTCGCCGGACACCATCGGACCGATGCCCGACGGCGTGCCGGTGAGCACGACGTCGCCCGGCAGGAGCGTCATCACGGTGCTGATGAAGCTCACGAGCGCGAACGGGTCGAAGATCATGTCCGAGGTGCGCGCGGACTGCCGCAGCTCCCCATTGACGTAGCTCTCGATCGCGAGGTCGCGCGGGTCCACGTCGGTCTCGATCCACGGTCCGAGCGGGCAGAACGTGTCGAACCCCTTCGCCCGCGTCCACTGGCCGTCGCGCTTCTGGTAGACGCGGTCGGTAACGTCGTTCGCGCACGTGTAGCCGAGGATGTGCGCGGGCGCGTCCTCGGCCGAGACCCTGTGCGTGCGCCGCCCGACGATCACGGCGAGTTCGGCCTCGTAGTCCACCGACGACTGTCCCGCGGGGACGTGGATCTCGGCGCCCGAACCGATCACCGCGGTCGGGGGCTTCATGAAGATGACCGGCTCCTCTGGGAGCGCATGGCCCATCTCGCGGGCGTGCTCGCGGTAGTTGATGCCGACGCAGACGACCTTGGTCGGCACGCACGGCGAGAGCAGCTGGGCCTGCGGGAGCGCGACCATGCCGTCAGCCTCCCACGCGGCGAACGGCTCGTCGGAGATGAGCGTCACCATGCTGTCATCGGCGAGCCCGTAGCGGACGTCGCCGTCGTAGTGGACCCTGACGATTCGCATGGCGCCTCCCTCCCCACCGATCATGCTGCAGCGTCCGACGCTCGTTCGTCGACTTCCTGCCGTGCGGGACTACGCAATCTCAGGTTCGAGCACCACGGCAGCCTCCCGGGTGGCCCGTGTCCGGTCGATCGACGCGGCTGTCCGGAATCCGATGGCGGCCGCCACAGCCACCAGGATACCGCCTGCGATGAGCGTCTGCTGGATGCCGATGGTAGTGGCGAGCACCGGCACGAACGCGAGCGGGACGAGCTCTCCCGCCGAGCGGTGCCACTGCGCGGTCCCGACGATGCGGCCGACGTACTCGTGCGGCGAGTCGAGGTGTAGCAGCGTCCGCAGCAGCGGCTCGAAGGCGCCGATGAACATGCCCCACACGAGCGCGCCCGCGGCGATGAGCCGCAGGTCGGTCGAGCCGACGTAGAGCACGGTGCCGAGGCCGCAGAGCACCGTGAGCACCGCAAGTCCCTTCGCGGTGACGACCCGCTGCGGCAGCCGCGGCAGCATCGTCGCCCCGGTGATGAGTCCCACGCCGAACGCCGTGTTCATCCAGCCGATCCACTCCACGCCGACACCGACGACGTCGCGGTAGAACAGCGGCTCGAGCGCGGAGAAGGCGCCGAAACCGAACCAGACCGCGGTGCCCATGAGGATGACGTAGCGGATCGAGCGCGTCGTGTACGCGAGCCTGAGCCCGTCGGTGAACTCGGTCCAGGCGGCGCGCTTCGCGCGCTCGCGCGGGGTCTCGTCGATCCGGATGAACCACGCGGCCACACCTGCCGCCGCGCATGTGAACGCGGTTATGACGAAGACCGCGGGCAGCCCGACCACCTCCGACATCACTGCCGCGATCGCCGGGCCGAGCACGAAGCCGAGCGCTGCGCCGCCCTCGATGTACGCGTTCGCCCGCTCGAGCTCCTTCTTGCCGCTGACGATGTAGGGCGCGAACGAAGCGCCGGCGGTCCACGTCGGCACGCCGAAGAGCGCGTAGAGCGCGGCCAGCGGGACGAAGGCGGCGAACGAGTGAGCCGTGAGCATCAACAGCAGCGGCGGGATGCTGAAGACCTCGGCCCACACCATGACCTTGCGCGGGCCGAAGCGATCGATGAGCACGCCCGCGGTGAGCGAGCCGACGATGGCCGCCACGCCGTTGACGAACGACATGAGCGCGAGCTGCTTGGGCGAAGCGCCGAACGTGTAGGCGGCGGTCCCCCACACGCCGATGAACCAGACGGCGGCGCCGCCCAGGCGTGAGATGAAACGCGCCGTGACCACGAGTGTGAGGTTTCGGTTCGAGCGGAGCATCGTTCAGGCCTTACCGAGTAACGGACCGTGCGGCGCGCACGGGCGCCAAGTCTAGGAGTGTATAGCAGCGGCCTGGTTTCGCATACGAGTGCGGGAACGCGGGATGGCGCCGGACGCCCTCGATCACAGCGACGGCACCAGCAAGCTGCCCGAGGTTCGGCGCCCGGTCAGCACCGGGTTCGCCTAGGCTCTCCGGGCGCGAATGGTCATTCGGATACGCAAGAGGGCCGCACTTGCCGCGAAGACAACAACGGTCGCAGCAGCCATGACTAGTACGCTTGCGATGAAGACGCGGGCTACATCGATGCGGGCGATGCGGTCCACGAACGTCGTATGGTCGCCGAAGAGAAGCGCGATCTGCGCAGCGTAGGAGAGTCGGTAACCGAGACCAACAACGAACCACACCGCGACGTCGAGCGGCAGAAGCCGCCAAACGACCGCTCCGCGACGAAGACGCAACATCCCAACGAAGACAAGAGCTACTGCCATGATGCCCACGAGGGGGTCTACCGGTAACCAGTGAGGCTCGATGTAGGGAGCGGGTGTCAACACCATAAGGATGGCGGCGAGCGGAGCGTGGTCTGCCGAGCTCAGCCGAATAACGTTGATGGTTCCGGCAGCATTCAGCAGGTTGACGAACACCCAGGTCACACCCAGCGCACATAGGTACTCCCGCAACCGCTCCGCATGCCTCATCGAGGTTCCCTCCATGTCGCACCCTGAGTGGGATGTAGCCTGTATGCGTCGGTGTGCTCAATCCATCCCAGCACTTCCTCGTGGGCGTACCGTTCCGAGCGGTATCCGCGACGGAGCTGGGCGGGGCTCCCAGGGGGTGCGACGTAGCCGGATCGCAGCGCACCGAGGCACACGTCCTGGGCAAGCTCATCATCCCTGCGGTTGATCGCGTAATCGATGATCTCGTTCTTGGTCTGGAGCCTCGAGCCCATGATCCTGTCCGCGGCGATGTGCTGCTCAGCGTACGTAGCCATGCCCGCGAGCTGGCCTCCGACCGCCGCCAACGCACCTGTAGCACCCGGGGCGAGGCCCTTCACCTGTGCGGCGAGCGCCGCCGTGTCACGCGCCCACGCGACCGTGCCGTTGCTGCCCTGGCTCTTGTTCGCGCTGCGCCATTGCTCCTGCAGGTGCTTCAGCCACTCCTTCTGTTCCTGACTCCCCGGTCTGTTCACGCCCTTGTTGGGCGGAT
>CAYYLR010000090.1:0-6795 GCA_964472485.1 uncultured Coriobacteriaceae bacterium | reverse complement strand
CAGCGAGTTCGGCTTCGACTACCTGCGTGACAACATGGTCACGAGGCCGGAGCTGCGTGTTCAGCGCGGGCATCACTACGCCATCGTCGACGAAGTCGACTCCATCCTCATCGATGAGGCCCGGACGCCGCTCATCATCTCGGGTGCGGGAACGCGCTCGGCCGACACGTACAAGTCCTTCGCGAAGATCGCACCGCGCCTCAAGCCGGATGACGACTTCGAGTTGGACGAGGCCAAGCGCACCGTGGCACCCACCGAGGAAGGCATCCGCAAAGTCGAGCAGGCGCTCGGCATCGACGATCTTTACGCGGACCCGTCGGGTCAGCTGGTCAATCACCTCCAACAGGCGCTCAAAGCGCAGTTCCTCTTCAAGCGTGACGTGGAGTACGTCGTGCGTAATGGCGAAGTCCTCATCGTCGACGAGTTCACCGGCCGTCTCATGGAGGGACGCCGGTACTCCGAGGGACTGCATCAGGCGATCGAGGCCAAGGAGCGCGTGCACGTGCGCGAGGAGAATCAGACGCTCGCCACGATCACGTTGCAGAACTTCTTCCGTCTGTACGGCAAACTCGCGGGCATGACCGGCACGGCCGTGACCGAGGACGCGGAGTTCCGCGAGATCTACAAGCTGCCGGTCGTGGTCATCCCTCCGAACCGCCCGATGGTCCGCGACGATCGTAACGACCTCATCTACCGCACGATCAACGCCAAGTTCAAGGCCGTCGCCGACGACATCGCCGAGCGACATGTCGCCGGTCAGCCGTGTCTGGTGGGCACGATATCCATCGAGAACTCCGAGCGCCTCTCGTCGGCGCTCAAGAGGCGCGGCATCCCGCACAGTGTGCTCAACGCGAAGTTCCACGAGATGGAGGCGCAAATCGTCGCGCAGGCCGGGCGCAAGGGCACAGTCACCATCGCGACGAACATGGCCGGCCGAGGCACGGACATCATCCTCGGCGGGAACCCTGAGGCGCTCGCCGACGAGTTGCTCCTCGAGCGCGGCGTTGCGCTCGAGGATGTCACCGATGAGCAGCGCGCCGAGGCGCTCGCCGAGGCTAAGCGGGTCTGTGCTATCGAGCACGACGCGGTCGTGGCCGCCGGCGGCCTGGCCGTCATCGGCACGGAACGGCACGACTCGCGCCGCATCGACAACCAGCTTCGAGGCCGTAGTGGCCGCCAGGGCGATCCGGGTGTGAGCCAGTTCTACCTCTCGCTCGAAGATGACCTGATGCGTCTTTTCGGCGGCGGCCGGATGGACCGCATCGGCTCGTTCATGGAGCGCGCCGACATCCCGGACGACATGCCGATCCAGGCCGGTATGGTATCGAAGGCGATCGAGAGCGCGCAGAAGCAGGTCGAGGCGCAGAACTTCGCGTCGCGCAAGTACGTCCTCGAGTATGACGACGTCATGAACAAGCAGCGTCAGGTGATCTATGCCGAGCGCAACCGCATCCTGGACGGCAAGGATATCCGGGACCGTGTTGAGACCATGACCAGCGAACTCTGCGCGAGCGTCGTGGCGGAGTTCTGCCCGGAGCGCTCGTACGCCGAGGAATGGAACTGGGACGGACTGCGCGAGACGCTCAACGAGATCTCGGGTCACGACCTGCTCGATGCCGAGGCTCGCGCACTCGAGAACCCGTTCGAACTCTCTGACCTGCTTGCCACGAAGATGCTCGCGCTCTACGAGGCCAAGGAGGCCACCCTCGGCGCGGAGCAGCTGCGATCCCTCGAGCGGCACGTGATGCTCAGAGTCATCGACGCCCGCTGGATGAACCACCTGCTCGAGATGGACTACCTGCGTGAGGGTATCGGTCTCAGGGCCATCGGGCAACGCGATCCGCTCGTGGAGTACAAGCGCGAGGCGTACGACATGTTCAAGTTCCTCGTCGCTGAGATTGACCGCGACTTCTTGCGCACCATCATGCACATCCAGGTGATGGTTGAGCCCGCGCCTGCGGCGCCCGAGGTCACCAACGTGAGCTACTCGGCACCGACCGAGTCGACCATCTTCGGCGGGGCGCGCGAGCAGGCGGCCGCGGCCGAGGCGGCTATGGCGCAGGTGGGTGGCGGCGCGGCGAGCGAGCAGATGGCCAGGGCGGCGTCGAGTTCGGCGCGTGGCCCGTCGGTCCAGCAGGTCATGAAGGACAAAGGCGACCCCTACGCCAACGCCGGGCGCAACGATCCTTGCCCCTGCGGCAGCGGCAAGAAGTACAAGCACTGCCACGGCGCGAACGCATGACCCGGGCGGCGAACGCCGCGGCTCGTGCCAGCGTCCGAACTCCGAGAGGCAGTGGATCACACCGATGATTGATGACCGCAGGACCGAGATCGCCGTGATGCGCGAGCGCGTGGCGCAGATGGAGTCATACCTTCACCTCGACCGCAAGCGCGACGAGCTCGAGTCGCTCGAAGCGCGTGCCGCCGAGCCCGGCTTCTGGGACGATCAATCGACGGCCCAGGGCGTCATGGCGCAGGCAGCCGGGCTGCGCGATGAGATCGGGTCCTACGCTTCGATCGTGGGCGATCTCGACGAACTCGAGGTCGCCAACGAGCTTGCGGTGAGCGGGGGGGACGAGGATCTCGCAGCCGAAGCCTCGGCAGGCCTTCGCGATCTCGCGCGGCGGATCGACGAGCTCGAGCTCTCCACATGGTTCAGCGGCGAATTCGACCACGGCGACGCGCTCATCACCATCCTGCCGGGTCAGGGCGGCCTTGAGGCGCAGGACTGGGCCGAGATGCTGATGAAGGTGCTCGTGAAGTACGCGGCGCTCAGGAAGTGGAAGATCGACGTCCATGACGCGCCTGAGGGGGTAGAGCTCGGCATAGACAGAGCCGTCTTCACCGTCCACGGGCGCAACGCGTACGGCATGCTCCAATCCGAGCATGGTGTGCATCGCCTGGTCCGCATCAGTCCTACGGATGAGAAGAAGCGCAGGCAGACGACGTTCGCCAAAGTCGAGGTCCTGCCGGTGCTGCCCGCGGATGTCGATGTTCAGATCGCGGACGACGACCTGCGCATCGACGTCTACCGCTCGAGCGGTCCCGGCGGCCAGAGCGTCAACACCACTGACTCGGCGGTCAGGATCACGCACCTGCCGAGCGGCTTGGTCGTCACCTGCCAGAACGAGAAGTCGCAGCTCAAGAACAAGGAGACGGCGCTGCTCATCTTGCGGTCGCGCCTATACGAACTCGAGCAGGAGAAGCGGCGTGCCGAGCTCGAGGCGCTCAAGGGTGAGAAGCAGCAGATCTCGTTCGGGAGCCAGATTCGCAACTACGTGCTCTACCCCTATCAGCTGGTCAAAGACGTCCGCACCGGTATCGAGACCGGGAACGTCGATGGGGTTCTCGACGGTGATATCGATGAGTTCGTCGTCGGCTATCATCGGTGGCGAGTGCATGAGGCGGGCGCTGCCGGCGCGTAGGGTCGGCTTCGGGAGACGAGGTGATCGCGATGGTACGGCAGACGCTCTCGCGCGCGAACCCGTCGGCGGTGCTCAAGAGCCGTCGCGTTCGCGACTACGCGCTCATGACGCTCGGCATCGTGATCACCGCGTGGGGGCTCAACGCGTTCCTCATCCCGAACAAGATCGCGGCGGGCGGTGTCTCGGGCCTGGCGACCGTCATCTACTACGTCCTGTCCGAGCGGGCCGGCTTCACGATCCCCATCGGCGTGCAGATGCTCGTCATGAACGTGGTGCTCCTCACCATCGCGGTGCGGGCGCGGGGTTGGCACTACGGAGCGAAGACCATCTACGGCATGGTGATGCTCTCGCTCATGATCGACCTGCTGGCGCCGTTCACACCGCACCTGGCATCGACCGACCGCATCCTGGCGGTGCTGTGGGGTGGCGCGGTCACCGGCCTCGGCATGGGCTTCGTCTTCAAGGCCCGCGGCAACACGGGCGGCACCGACATCATCGCCCAGCTGCTCGTGCGCAAGGTGAATCTCGGCGTCGGCCAGATCCTGCTGCTGGCGGACGCGATCGTCATCGTCACCGCCGGTCTGTACTTCGGCCCGGACCTCGCGCTGTACGGTGCGCTGGCGGTGCTCATCATGGGGTCGACGATCGATGTGGTGCAGCAGGGTCTGTCGGTGGAGAAGGCGGCGTTCATCATCTGCGACGAGCCGGGCCGGGTCGCCGACGCGGTCCTGCACCAGCTCGGCAGGGGAGCGACCGGCTTCGTGGCGCGGGGACTGTACTCCGCGGAGCCGCGTGAGGTGGTGTTCACCGTGGTCTCCCGGCGTGAGATCGACGCCCTGAAGGCGCTCGTGCACGCCGTGGATCCGAAGGCGTTCGTGGTGATCGCCAATGTGCATGAGGCGCTTGGCGAGGGATTCCGTGAGATCGGAGCAGAGGCATGATCGAACCCGCACAGATCGCCGCCATCGAGGCGGCCGCGACGCGCATGCGCATCGACATCATCGAGATGATCGCCGAGTCCGGCAGCGGCCATCCCGGCGGGTCACTATCGGCGGCGGAGATCGTGGCGACGCTCTACTTCGGGGTGATGCGTCACGACTCGGACCGTCCGGACTGGCCGGAGCGTGACCGCTTCGTGCTGTCGAAGGGGCATGCGGCGCCTGTGCTGTACGCGGCGCTCGCCGAGGCCGGCTATCTCGGCCGCGATCACCTGAAGACGCTTCGCAAGCTCGGCAGCATCCTCCAGGGCCATCCCGACCGCCTGAAGACCCCCGGGGTCGAGGTCTCGACCGGCTCGCTCGGGCAGGGTCTGGCGATCGCGAACGGCATGGCGCTCGCGCTCAGGCTGTCGGACAACCCCGCCCGGGTCTTCTGTCTGCTTGGTGACGGGGAGCTGCAGGAGGGCGAGGTGTGGGAGGCGGCGATGTTCGCCCCGCACCATGACCTCGACCGCGTGGTGGCGATCGTCGACCACAACGGACTGCAGATCGACGGCGCGTGCAGTGACGTGATGTGCCTCGGTGAGGTCGCGGAGAAGTTCGCCGCCTTCGGCTGGGAGGTCCGCGAGGTCGGCGGCCATGAGGTGTCCGAGCTGGTCGAGGCCCTCAGCGAGCCACGGGCGCAGGCCGGGGTGCCGGTGTGCGTCGTGGCCTACACGGTCAAAGGTCGCGGCGTCTCCTTCATGGAGGGCGACGCCGGGTGGCATGGCAAGGCTCCGAACGCCGAACAGACGCGGGCCGCGATCGCCGAGTTGCGCGCGGGGATCGAAAGGGGTGCGCGATGAGCGACAAGCGCGCGACGCGCGAGGCCCTCGGAGCCACGCTGATCGAGCTTGCCGCCGAGGGGATGCCCGTGGTCGCGGTCGACGCGGACCTGTCCGGCTCGACGACCACCGCGAAGTTCGCGGCCGCCTATCCGGAGCGCTTCTTCAACGTCGGCATCGCCGAGCAGAACATGATCGGCACCGCTGCGGGCCTCGCGGTCGAAGGCATGATCCCCTTCACGGGCTCGTTCGCGGTCTTCGCCACGGGTCGAGCCTACGACCAGGTGCGCAACACCGTGTGCTACTCCGATCTCGGCGTGAAGCTCGCGCCGACCCATGCCGGTGTCACGGTCGGCCCGGACGGCGGCAGTCACCAGATGCTTGAGGACCTTGCGCTCATGCGTGTGCTTCCCGGCATGCGGGTCCTCGTGCCGGCCGACTTCGTGGCCGCGAAGGAGGCTCTGCGGGTCGCCGCTGCCACACCAGGACCGTTCTACGTGAGGCTCGGGCGCGTCGGGGTCGAGCCCGTCTATGACGACGACTACCGCTTCGAGCTCGGCCGGGCGCGGGTACTCCGCGAGGGCGTGCACGTCACGCTTGCCGCGTGCGGGGTGATGGTCGGGCAGGCGCTTCATGCCGCCGATGCGCTCGCGTTCGACGGGATCCACGCCGAGGTGCTCGATGTCTCCACAATCAAGCCGCTCGACGTCGAGACCATCGCCGCGTCGGCCGCGAAGACGGGCTGTGTCGTGACGTGCGAGGAGCACTCGATCATCGGCGGGCTGGGCTCGGCGGTCGCCGAGGCGCTCGCCGAGCGGGTGCCGTCGCCGATGGCCCGTATCGGCGTGCGCGATACCTTCGGCACGTCCGGCGAGCCCGACGAGCTTCTGGCGCATTTCGGACTGACGGCGGCGGACATCGCCTCGGCGGCACGCGGCGTGCTTCAGCGACGCCGGTAGCCACCTGCGGAGATGTCGTGGGCGCCCTCCCGGCGCCGCGCGGCGCTGAGGCCAAGCGCAGCGTGTCTGGTAGAATGTCGCGGGAGCCGACGCTCGGAAACGGAGCACCCCTATGATATCGATGCGGAACGTCAGCAAGATCTACGTTCCGGACAAACCCCCTGCGCTTGACGACTGCAACGTCGAGATCGAGCAGGGCGAGTTCGTCTTCCTGGTCGGGCATTCCGGCTCGGGCAAGTCCACGTTCATCCGTCTGCTGCTTCGGGAACTGCTTCCGACGCGGGGACAGATCGTCGTGGCCGGGCAGGATCTCACGAGGATGAAGCACTGGAAGGTGCCGTATCTGCGCCGCAACATCGGGTGCGTGTTCCAGGACTTCAAGCTGCTGCCCAACAAGACCACGTACGAGAACATCGCGTTCGCGCTCGAGGTCATCGGTCGCAGCAAGCACGTCGTTCGCACGCAGGTGCCCGAGGTGTTGCGCCTGGACGGCCTCGAGGACAAGATCGACAGCTACCCAGACGAGCTCTCCGGCGGTGAGCAGCAGCGTGTCTCCATCGCGCGCGCGTTCGTCAACCGGCCGCCACTGCTGTTGGCCGACGAGCCGACCGGTAACCTCGACCCGGCGACCTCGCTCGGCATCATGAGC
>CAYYLR010000089.1:0-6854 GCA_964472485.1 uncultured Coriobacteriaceae bacterium | reverse complement strand
CCGCCGGCGCGCGAGGCGATCACGCCCGCGATGTGCGTCGACCTCTCGCACCCGACGATCCGCTTCTTCGTGAGGAATCTGGCCTCGCGGAGCTCCAGCCTCAAGGTCGAAGTGCTCTATGAAGATGCCGACGGGCACGTGAAGCGCTTCACGATCGCGGAAGGCGTGCTCGACGCCGACGGTCTCGTGAGCCTGCCGAAGCTGAAGACGCATGCGCTCACGCGTATGACCGGCGCCGTGAAGAACCAGTTCGGCTGTGTGCCCGGGATGCTCAAGGGCGAGTTCCACGTGCGCATGCCCGACATCGAGCGCTTCGCGCGGATGCTCGTCGATCTCAATCGGCTTCTGGCGCCGCGTCTGGTCGTCATGGACGCGATCGTCGCGATGGAGGGCAACGGACCCCGCGGCGGCGACCCTCGGCACGTCGGCGTGCTGCTCGTCTCCGACGACCCGGTGGCCGTCGACGCGCTCGGTTGCCGTGTCATGGGGCTTGATCCGGGACTCGTGGAGACGGTGACTGAGGGCGAGCGGCTCGGCCTCGGCACGGCCACCGCTGTCGAGATCCTCGGCGACCCGCTGCCCGCGCTGGACGACTTCGTCGTCAACCGCAGTCATGCGCCCACCACTGGCGGCGGGATCGGGAACCCGCTCGGCCGGCGGCTGCTGGCCCCGCGACCGTTCATCGTGCGTCCCCGGTGCACGCGCTGCGACACGTGTGTCCAGGTGTGCCCGGTCGAGCCGAAGGCCGTCATGTTCCCCGGCGGTGAGCGCACGCGCGTTCCCGAGTATGACTACGACGCGTGCATCCGCTGCTACTGCTGCCAGGAGATGTGTCCCGAACGCGCGATCGAGGTCAAGACCCCGCTCCTCGGCAGGCTCATCCGCCGGTAGGGCGCGATTCCGGCCCGGCCGGGCGTGCCGGCGGCGCACTCACCACAGGCGGTGCCAGCCGTCGCGCTCTTCGACCTCGACCGGGATGCCGTACAGGGCCGAGAGCACCTCGCCGTCGAGCAGTTCGGACGCGGGCCCGTCCCGGAACACCCGGCCCTCCTTGAGCATCACCACGCGCTCGACCTCGGGCACGATGTCGCTCACATGATGCGTCACGATCACGAGCGCGCGTCCAGCGCGGGCGATGTCCCGCAGCGTCTCCAGGAAGCGGTACGTGCCGGACGGATCGAGGCCGTGCGTCGGCTCGTCGAGCACCAGCAGCGCGGGGTCGTGCACGAGCGCCCGCCCGATGAGGGCGCGCCTGGTCTCGCCGGCTGACAGCGTGCCGAGCGGGCGCGCCGCGAGCGCGCCGATGTCGAGGAACGCCAGCAGCTCGTCAGCTCGCGCGCGCATGGCGGGCGTGATCGCGCCGGGGCGGTAGAGCCCGACCGAGCCGAGGAACCCCGACAGCACCACGTCCCGGACGGTGACGCCGCGATGGTACTCGGCCTGGAGCGCATCGGAGACGACGCCAAAGACCCGTCGCGCCGCGAACAGGTCCCACCGCGCCTCGCCGCGCAGCAGCACCGGCGGTTCCTCGCGCACGAGCGGCCTCACGTCGCGCGTGAGCAGCCCGATGAGCGTCGACTTGCCCGCACCGTTCGGACCGAGCACCGCCACGTGTTCGCCCTCGCGGAACGTGAGCGTGTCGACGTGCAGGATCGTGCGACCCTGCCGGACGACCTCGGCGTCACGGAGCTCTATGAGCGGTGCGGTCTTCACGCCTGCGCGAAGCCGGCTTCCCTGAACGCCTTCTTGGTGCGGCCGAGGCTTCCCGCCACGGTGAACTTCCGCGTGCCGGTCGTCGCGATGACCGTGAGCACGTCGGGCGGCATCCGCCAGGACGCGTCGCCTTCGTGCGTCGTCGACCCACACGAACCACACAAGCCCTTTGGAGCGTCGTTCATCATCATCCTTCCTTCGGCGGAACACGAGAGCGCCGCGTGCACCCCCGCGCCTCAGTCACCCGTCCACCGCCGGTGCATGAAGCGCATGACCCGCTGGTCGCCGAAGATGCGCCGCGCCTCCACGAGCGGCCGGGCGTATGCGGCGACCGGGTATCGCAGACGATCGGAGGGGTCCATGATCGCCGCCCAGGTCTGCTCGGCGGTCTCCTCCGGGGAGGTGCGCTTGGTGACGCTCGCGCTGAAGGCGTTCATCGCGGTGAGGTACCGGGCGTACGGGCCCGACGGCTCGGCGCGCTCCTCCATCGCCCTGTAGATCGGTGTCTCGACGTACCCGGGTTCTACGGCTTTGACGCGGATCCCGAACGGCCTGAGTTCGTGCCACAGCCCTTCCGAGTACGCTTCGAGCGCGTGTTTGGTGGCGTTGTAGCTCGTGAAGAACGGGAAGACGAGCCGGCCGCCGAGCGAGGTCACGTTGACGACGAGGCCGCTCCCCCGCTCGCGCATCGAGGGCACGAATCCTTGGATGAGCTCGATCGCGGACAGGACGTTCACCCGGAACACGCGCTCGATGCGATCAATGGGCTCCTCTTCGACCGGACCGTAGAGCACGAAGCCGGCGTTGTTCACGATCACGTCGGGGGTCCCCCGCTCGGTGAGCACACGCGTGACGAGCGTGCGGACGCTCCCGGGGTCGCCGAGCTCGAGCGGCAGCAGGACCGTCTCGGCCGGAAGTCCGAACGATGCGGGGTCTCGCACCTCGCGGACCGTGCCGATGACGGTCCATCCTCGCTCCGAAGCGACACGCCGGGCGAGCGCATTGCCGATCCCGGTCGACACGCCGGTGACGAGCATGACGGGCATGACGTCCTCCCTTCGGCGTTCGTGACGCGTCCGGCGGCACCGGGGTTATCATATCGTCAGGCTCGCGGAAGCCGCCATGACCGGGGAGGGCGCGTGCGCGTCGCGGTCATCGGCTCGGGGCCTCGCGGGGGCGTCGGCGGCGTGCCCGTGTGTTGACACCGCCTCCTTTGGGGATGACCCGATGGGTGATTCGAAACCCGGTCGAAAGGACGCTGTCATGACCACACCGGCCATACAGGTCGAGGACCTGCGCTTCTCCTACGGGGACATCGAGGCGGTCAGCGGCATCTCGTTCGACGTTCAGCCCGGTGAGATTCTCGGATTCCTCGGGCCGAACGGGGCCGGCAAGTCCACGACGATCAAGATGCTCACGGGACAGATCACCCCGGCGGGCGGCGCCGCCCGCATCCTCGGTGCCGACGTCACCACCGATGACCCCGCGATCCAGGCGCGGATCGGTGTGTGCTTCGAGGAGAAGAACCTCTACCTGGAGATGACCGCGCTCGAGAACCTCGACTTCTACGCCTCGCTGTTCGGCATCGCGAGGCCGGACTCGCTCGAGCTGCTGCGGCGCGTCGGGCTGGCCGATCGGGCGAAGGACCGCGTCAAGAGCTTCTCCAAGGGGATGCGACAGAGGATGATGATCTCCCGGGCGTTCATCAACAAGCCGAGCGTCCTCTTCCTCGACGAGCCCACCGACGGCCTCGACCCGGTGACGTCCGCTGCGATCAGGCGGACGATCAAGGAGGAAGCGGACCGGGGAGCCGCGGTCCTGCTGACCACGCACGACATGTTCGAGGCCGACGAGCTGTCGGACCGCGTCGCGTTCATCAACGAGGGCCGCATCGTCGCCCTCGACACCGCGGAGAATCTCAAGCTCAAGTACGGCAGTCGGGCCGTGAAGGTGCGCCTTCGCGACGGAGACGGCGTTCGCGAGGAGACCATCCCGCTCGACGACGGTGCGTCGTCGGCCAGGCTCGCTGAGCTTGCCGCCTCACCCGATCTGCTCACCATGCACACCGAGGAGGCGACGCTCGAGGCCATCTTCATCGAGCTGACAGGCAGGGGGCTGGAGGGATGAGCTCGCCGGTCTCCCGCGGCGCGATCATCAGGGCGCTCCTCAAGAAGGAGCTGATCTCGTATTCGCGCGACACGATCTACCTTGCGCTCACCGGGCTCGTGCTCGTCATGGTGCCGGTCGTGTTCTGGCTCATGCCTGATACCGTCGACGAGTCGATCACGCTCGCGGTCTCACCCCCGGTCTCCGAGCTCGTCGCCGACGCGAGGGGGACGCTCGAGGGTCTCGGCGCGACGCCCGAGCAGCTCGCCGCTCTCGACGAGGCCGATCTGACCGAGGGCGAGGCGGGGCTCGCGCTCATCGAGTTCGACTCGGCCGAGGACATGGCCGCCGTCATCGGCGGCACGCTCGAGGCGTACCGCTCCCGCGGTGGCGAGATCGTGCTTCACGACAAGGAGACCGGGGAGAAGCGCCCCGAAGGCGCGGAGCGGCTCCGTCCGCAGGTCGGCATCGCGTTCCCGCCGTCGTTCATCGGCGATGTCGCCACGAGCAAGGGCGATGTCACCGTCACGGTCTACTCGGACGCCGCCGTCGATCCGGAGATCCGCAGTGCTATGCGCAGCTTCGTGCGCGAGATGGCCTACCAGTTTGCGGGCGTCGAGTTGCCGGTCGGGCTGCCGGCCGAGGAGTCGATGGTGCTCGGCGATGACCGGCTCGGCAATCAGGTCACGCCGCGCGAGCAGCTTCGGCCGATGCTCGCCTTCATGCTGCTGCTGATGGAGACGTTCTCAATCGCCTCGCTCATCTCGGTCGAGATCGCGCAGCGCACCGTCGGCGCGCTCCTGGTGACGCCGATGAGGCTCGCGGACTTCCTTGCCGCCAAGGCGGTCTTCGGAACGGGCGTCTCGGTCATCCAGACGGTGATCATCCTCGCTCTCATCGGCTCCTTCACCGCCTCGAACTGGTCGCTCATGCTCGCCTTGGCCGTGCTCGGCGCGATGCTGTTCACCGGGGTTGCGATGGTCGTCGGAGCGGCGGGCAAGGACTTCATGGGGCAGATCTTCTACAACATGCTTTTCACCGTGCCGCTGCTCATCCCCGCGATTGCGGTCCTGTTCCCCGGCTCGACGGCGGTCTGGGTCACGCTCATCCCGACGTTCCCGCTCATGGACGCGCTCGTTTCGGTGACCGCGTACGGTGCGGGCTGGGCCGAGACGTGGCCGTCGCTCGCGGCCAGCCTGGCGTGGGTCGTGGTGATCTTCGGAGCTGGTCTCATCACGCTGAAGCGGAAGGTCGAGACGCTATGAGCCTCTCACGCGTGTGGAAGATCCTGCGCAAGGACTTCGCCCTCGGCCCAAGGTCGCCCTTCTTCCTCTATGCGATCGTGCTTCCCGTGGTGCTGACGCTGCTGTTCCAGCTCGTCTTTGGCTCGCTGTTCGAGTCGGATCCGAGGCTCGGCATCGTCGATGAGGGGGGTTCGGCGGTGACGGCGGCGATCGAGCGGATCGACGGCATCGACCTGACGCTGCTCGGCGACGCCGACGAGCTCACACGTCGCGTCGAGGCGAACGATCTCGATGCGGGACTCATCCTCGAAGCCGACTTCGATGAGCGCTTGCGGGCAGGCGACAAGCCCGATCTGCGGTTCTTCCTGAGCGGGGAGAGCCTCGCCGCCGACCGTATCATCCTCAGCGTCACCGCGATCGACGCGGTGCGCGAGGTCGAGGGCTCCGAGGCGCCCGTGATCGTCGACATCGTCGACTTGGGAGAGGCGGGATTGCCCGTTTCCGTGCGCCTGGTGCCGCTCATCGTCTTCTACGCGCTCGTGATGGCAGGCCTGTTCGTGCCGGGGTCGAGTCTCGTCGAGGAGAAGGAGCACGGCACGATGATGGCGATGCTCGTCACACCGGTACGTGCGGGCGAGGTGCTCGTGGCGAAGTGGGCGCTCGGCGTCATCTTCGCGACCGTGATGTCCGTTGCCACGCTCGCTCTGAATGGCGCGATCGGCGCCCGCCCACTTGAAGTGGTCGCCGTCGTGGCGGTGGCCGGTGTGCTCACGTCGACGATCGGCCTGCTCGTCGGCGTCGTCGCGAAGGACGCGACGATGTTCTTCGGCATCGTGAAGGGGACCGGCTTCATCCTGTTCATGCCGGCGGCCTTCTACCTCTTCCCGAGCTGGCCGCAGTGGATCGCGAAGTTCTTCCCCCTGTATTGGGTCATCGAGCCCATCTGGCAGGTCGCGATCATGGGTGAGCGCATTGGGAGCGTGGCGGGCGAGCTCGCGGTCGCCCTCGGCATCACGGCCGCACTCGCCGCGCTCGCCACGACGCTCGCGCGCCGCATGCGGACCCGCATGGCCGCCCAGTGACTGAGATCGAGTCCGGCCGCTGGAATCGCTTGTATGGCGGCGCTCGGCGTCCGCAGCGTTAAGCCCGGGGGTTGCACGGTGCCCCCTAGGGTACAATCAGGGTTGCTAAGACACCCAGAGGGAGGTCGCTGTGCCCGGAAGGATCCTGCTCGTCGAGGACAACCCCCAGAACCGCTACCTCGTGACGTTCCTGCTCGAGAAGAGCGGCTACGAAGTGCATATCGCGGTGGACGGCGAACAGTCGCTCGACATGCTTGATTCGCTGCACCCGAACGGTCCCGACCTGATCCTCATGGACATGCAGCTGCCGAAGATGGACGGCTACGAGGCGACCCGGCGCATCAAGGCCGATGAGCGCTTCAAGCGCATCCCGCTCGTGGCGCTCACCGCTCACTCCATGAAGGGCGACCGCGGCAAGGCGCTCGAGGCGGGTTGTGACGAGTACGTCACCAAGCCGGTCGACGCTGACGGGCTCACGGGGCTGATCGCCCGCCTGCTCGGCGAGTGACACTCCTCACCCGTGCCGGCTCTCGCATGGCGGTAGTCGAAACCGTATACTGAGGGCTCGTTCCAGTGCTCGGGTCCGGGTCTCGTGTGGCGGTACGTCGTGAACCTGGTCAGGTCCGGGAGGAAGCAGCCATAAGCGGCCTCTGCCGGGTGCTCGGGGTCCGACCGGGGGCGCCACCTCGCGAAGCAGGCAGCGCTGTCG
>CAYYLR010000088.1:0-6886 GCA_964472485.1 uncultured Coriobacteriaceae bacterium | reverse complement strand
CGCTCGACGTGATCGAGAAATCAGGCGCGGACATCATCAGGCTGTGGGTCGCCAGCGCAGACTACGCGCAGGACGTCAACGTGTCTGACGAGATCCTCGAGCGCACGAGCGAGGCGTACCGCCGCATCAGGAACACATTCCGCTTCCTGCTCGGCAACCTGCACGACTTCGCGCCCGAAGACGCGGTCCCCTACGAGGAGATGCCGGAGCTCGATCGCTACGCGCTCGTGGCGCTCGGCGACCTTGTCGACCGTGTGACGCGGGCGTATGACGAATGGCGTTATCACCAGGTCTACCGGCAGGTGTATGACTACTGCGTGACCGAGCTCTCCGCGTTCTATCTCGACGTCATCAAAGACCGCCTGTACGCTGACGGCGCCGCGTCGCGCTCGCGACGGAGCGCCCAGACGGTCGTGGCCGCCGTGCTGCTCGACCTGGTACGGCTCGTCGCCCCGGTCCTGACCTTCACCGCGGAGGAGGTCTGGCAGACCACACCGGAGCGGTTGCGAGGGGAGTGTCTGAGCGTGCAGCTGGCAGGGTGGCCGCCGGTTCGTGAGCGTGCTGACGCCACCACGCTGCGCGAAGCATACGGCGTCGTACTGCGCGTCCGAGACGCGGTGACCAAGGAACTCGAGAACTCGCGGACGGGCGGCGTGATCGGCAAGAGCCAGGAAGCCCGCATCGTCATCAGCGTGCCGGAGTCGGATCGCGCCGTGCTCGACGCACGCGGAGCCGGCGCGCTTGCCGAGACGTTCATCGTCGCGGAGGTCGTGCTGCACGCCGGGCCGGATGATGCGATCAGCGTGTCGGTCGAGCGGGCCGCTGGGGAGAAGTGCCCGCGCTGCTGGAACCTGCGCGAGCTCGGCCCGGAAGGGGTGTGCGATCGCTGCGCCGTCGTTCTCGTCGGCGTCTGAGGGCGAAGGTCATCGGGCCACCGGTGGTATACTCACAGGTAGACGGATCCGGCGCCTCCACGGGGGCGCCGTGCCTTACACCCCCCGATGAGATGGGAGGACCGCATGGACGCCGGGACGCTTGTCCAGTTCAGGGCGGCGCTCGAAGCGGAGCGCGCGCGCCTTGTCGCGGAGGTCGACGCTTACGAGCGTGAAGGTCAGGAGTCGCTGTCGGACGTCTCTGGCGAGAACAACTACCGGGACCACATGGCGGACCAGGGCTCGGCCACGTTCGCCCGCGAGCTCGACCAGACCCTTGAGTCGCGAGCACGCCGCAACCTCCGTGAGGTCGACGCGGCGCTGGCGCGGATCGCGGTCGGCACGTACGGCGTCTGTACCCGCTGCGGGAAGACGATCGTCGTCGAACGCCTTGAGGCCGTGCCCGAGGCCGAACTCTGCATCAGCTGCCAGGAACGCGAGGAGTCGCTGTAGTGCCGCGTCCGAGCCTGCCCGCTGCGGCGGCCGTCGGCGCGGCGGTCCTCGCGCTCGACCAGCTCTCCAAGGCGCACGTCAGGGCCGACTTCGCGATCGGTGAGTCGACGCCGCTCGTCGACGGCTTCATCAGCCTCACGCGGGTGCACAACACGGGGGCCGCGTTCGGCATCTTCCCTGGCCGGCAGTACCTGCTTGCCGCGATCTCGGTCGTGGTCCTGGTCGCGATCGCCGTCTACGTCGTCCGTGCGCGTCCGTCGAACACGCTCGTGCGCTGGGGGTTGACCCTTGTGACCAGCGGTGCCCTCGGAAACCTGATCGACCGGGTGCTGCTCGGCGGCGTGACCGACTTCTTCGATCTCGGCTGGTTTCCGGTGTTCAACGTCGCCGACATCGCGCTCGACGTCGGAGTCGCCCTGCTCGTGGTTCATCTGCTCTTCGGGCGTCACGAAGCGGGCGCGGAGGGTGCGTCAGACGATCGACCGGCCGCGATCCCCGCCACCCGCGTCGGCGGTGACGGTGACGGGGCGACCGAGTGAGCTCGGAGCGTATCACGCACAACGTGAGGGCCGACGAGGCCGGTATGCGGCTCGATCAGTTCCTCGGCACGCTCGAGCCGCTCACAAGCCGATCGGCCGCGCAGCGGCTCATCGCACGGGGTGATGTCCGCGTCAACGGTGAGGTGGCGAGCAAGCGCCACATCGTGCGGGCGGGCGAGCGCATCGAGGCCTACATCGCGGATGAGTCCGAGGCGCCGCTTGAGGCCGAGCCGATCCGACTCGACGTCCGCTACGAGGACGATCATCTGCTCGTGCTCTCCAAACCGGCCGGACTCGTGGTGCATCCCGCACGCGGTCACGCGACCGGCACGCTTGTCCACGCCCTCCTGGCGCACACCGATGACCTGGGCACCGTCGCCGGTGAGGAGCGTCCGGGCATCGTCCATCGGCTCGACAAGGACACGAGCGGACTGATGATGGTCGCCAAGACGGACGACGCGCAGCTCGCGCTGAGCGAGGCGCTCAAGATACGCGCGGTCGAGCGACGCTACGTGACCCTGGTGCACGGCTTCATCGCGCCCGACACCGGCCTGATCGACGCGCCGATCGCGCGGCATCCGAGGGATCGCACCCGCATGGCGGTGAGCGAACACCGCGAGGCCAAGCAGTCGGTGACGACGTTCCGGGTGCTCGAGCGCTTCATGGCCGGGCCGCGTGACGACGGCTACACGCTCGTGGAGTGCAAGCTTTACACGGGACGGACGCACCAGATCCGCGTGCACATGCGCTACATCGATCATCCGGTGGTGGGCGATCCGCTGTACGGCCGACGGCACCCCAAGGCCGACCTCGGCCTCGGCCGGCAGTTCCTCCACGCCTACCGGATCGCCTTCGACCACCCCGCCACCGGTGAGCGCATCGACCTGCTCGATCCCCTCGGTGCGGATCTTGCGGAGCGGGTGCGCGGTCTGGAGGACGCGTCGATGGGCCGCACCGCGGCCGGAGACGAAGTCATCCCGCTCGTGCTTGCCTGACCGAACGCCGCTATCAGGTAGAATCCAAAGGGAGTCCACGTCCGCTGGAGGTCCGCGATGCATGTGCTGGTCGTCGATGATGATGCCGCGGGACGCTATCTGCTGGAATCGATCCTTCGCTCGGCCGACCATCGCGTGACGTCGGCGCGCGATGGCGCTGAGGCGCTCGAGATGGCGCGTGCCGAGATCCCCGACGTCGTGATCTCCGACATCCTCATGCCGCACATGGACGGCTATCAGCTCTGCCGCGAGTGGAAGGCGGATCCGGCGCTTGCCGAGGTGCCCATCGCGTTCTACACCGCCTCATACACCGACGTCGCCGACGAACGGTTCGCGCTCGACTTGGGGGTTGACGCGTTCTGGCGCAAACCGATGGATCCCCAGAAGCTGCTGAATGCGGTGGCCGACCTCGCCCGCGTGGGTGACCGGGCCGAGGTTCGCACACCCGAGCTCACCGACGAGGCCGACGTGCTCAAGCAGTACAACGCACGGCTCGTCGGCAAGCTCGAGGAGAAGGCCGCGGGACTCGAGCGCGCCAACGAGGAGCTGCGGCACGCCATGGACCTGCTCGCTCACGAGGTCACCATCAAAGAGGGGCTCATCGAGGAGCTCAACGGCGAGATGCTCGAGCTTGAGCGCACCGAGTCGGAGCTTCGGCGCGAGCGCGACTTCTCTCGCCAGATCCTGCTGCTGGCCGACCTCTTCGTGTGCATCCTCGACGCTGATCTCAACATCACGCTGTTCAGTGAGGGGGCCGAGCGCATCACCGGACGGTCCGCGGGGGATCTTGGCGATGCCGACGCCGTCGAGCTGCTCGTCGCCTCCGATGCCCGCGACGAGGTGCGTGACATGTTCGCGGGGGCCGGGGGACCGGGAATCGTCAAGCGCACGATCCCGATCGTGACCGCAGGCGGTGACGTACGCATGATCGAGTGCGCGATCTCGGCCACGCCCTCAGTCGATGGCAGCCAGAGCGGATTCAACATCTTCGGCGTCGATGTCACCGAGCGCATGCGAATGGAGCAGGTCAAGAGCGACTTCATCCAGGTCGTGTCGCACGAGTTGCGGACGCCGTTGACGAGCATCATCGGCTTCGTCGACCTGCTCGGGTCGCTTCCGCCCGAGCGGCTGGTCGACCAGGCGCCCACGATCAGCGAGCGGCTCAGGCAGAACAGCGATCGCATGCGGCAGCTCGTCGAGGAACTGCTGGAGGTCAACGCGATCGCGGTCGAGGGCGTCAATCTCACGGTGCGCCCGGTCGACCTGGGCGTGGTCGTGCGCAGGAGTGCCGAGGCGGTGTTCCGTGGCGCCGAGCACGTGCTCACGGTCGCGGTCGAACCGGGGATCCCGCAGGTGATGTGCGATGGAGAGCGGATCGGCCGGGTCGTCACGAACCTTGTCTCCAACGCGGTCAAGTACTCGCCGAAGGGCGGAGCCATCGAGGTGTGTGTGGCGCGGGACGGCGACGAGGTGCTCGTCTCGGTCACCGACGAGGGTGTCGGCATCCCGCCCGACAAGATTCCGACGTTGTTCGTGGGCTTCTCGCAAGGCGACATGTCGTCGACGCGCCGATTCGGTGGGATCGGACTCGGGCTCTACATCGTCGACGAGATCATCCGCGCACACGGAGGGCGCGTCGACGTCGCGAGCATCGAAGGCCACGGAAGCACCTTCATCGTGCGCATACCGCTGCGGACATCCTGAGGCTCGACCTCCACGAGACCTCCACATCTCGTCCGGCGTGCGCCCGCAGCGGGCAGGTATCGTGAGGGTGGCCGTATGAAGGGATCGCGGAGTGGACACCCGGCGGATACTGCTCGTTGAAGACGAAGCCCAGACCCGGGGCGTCGTGGAGGCGTACCTCGAACGTGAGGGTTACTGGGTCACCGCCGTCGGCGACGGAGGCGAGGCGCTCGAGGCGTTCTCGAAGCGGGCCTATGACGCGATCGTGCTCGACCTGAACCTGCCCGGCCTCCCCGGCGAGGATGTCTGCCGCCGCATCCGGGACGCGTCCGACGTGCCGATCATCATGCTCACCGCCAAGGGGTCGGAAGAGGAGCGCGTCGCTGGCCTCGACCTCGGCGCGGACGACTACCTCGTCAAGCCGTTCAGCCCCCGGGAGCTCGTCGCGCGCGTGCGGGCGCTGCTCCGCCGTGCGAAGGCCGAGACCGAGCCGCAACGCTCGCGGGCGGAGTTCGGCGACCTGGCGATCGACCTGGCGGGGCACCGGGTGACCCTCGGTGGCGCGGAGGTCGATCTCACCGCGAGCGAGTACAAGCTGCTCACGACGCTCTCGCGCTATCCGGGCCGCGTCTACTCGCGGATGGAGCTCGTCGAGAAGGTCCTCGGCTACGACTTCGAAGGCTACGAGCGGGCGATCGACAGCCATGTGAAGAACCTCCGCGCCAAGCTTGATGACGACCCGAAGGACCCGCGCTTCATCCATACGGTGTTCGGGGTGGGATACAGGTTCGATCCGCCCGGCGGTGTCGAGTGAGACACCTTGCGCTCGGCACGCGGTTCTCGATCGCGTTCGCGGCCGTCGCGCTCGCTACCGCCCTCATCGCGGCGCTCACGTTGACCGCCACGTGGCAGCGGCAGTTCGAGGACTACGTGCAGCGGGGCGTCCAGGAGCGTGCCGATGCGGCGGCGGCGGTCCTGGCTCGCGAGTACGAGCGCGCCGGCTCCTGGTCGGCGGTGACCTTCGTCGAACTCGCGCACTTCGGCATGCTCGGCGACGCTCGAGTCCAGGTCCTTGACGCCGAAGGGAACCTCATCGCGTGGTCCCGTGGCGCCATGGGGCGAACGATGATGGGCGGGTCTCCGCTCGAAGGTGCGCAGGTCACCGCCGAGTCGGTGATCATGGTCGACGGGGAGCTCGTCGGCCGCGTCTCGGTCGCCCAGCTCCGGCCTGGCGGCATGTACTCCGAGCGGGACGAGCGCTTCCAGCGCGCGTCGCTCGTCGGGCTCACCTCAGCGGGCGTGATCGCCGTTCTGCTGGCGTCGATCGCCGGTATCGCGTACGCGCGCGGCATCGCGCGGCCCATCGAAGCGGTGACCCGCGTGGCTGACGCTCTGCGGCGGGGCGAGCGCGAGGCGCGGACCGGGATGACGGGCGGCGATCCGGTCACCGATCTCGGTCAGACGCTCGATCAGATGGCGGACGCGCTCGAGGCCGAGCGGCGGTTCGAGCGGCAGCTTACCGCCGACGTGGCGCACGAGCTCCGCACGCCGCTGCAAGCGATCCAGGCGACCGTCGAGGCGATGCAGGACGGCGTGTTGCCCTCCGATGAGGAACGTCTCGGCCTCATCCACGACGAGACGGTGCGCCTCGGGCGACTGGCGGGATCGATCCTCGAGCTGTCCGCGCTCGAACGCGGCTCGGCGCTGCTCAGCCTGCGTGAGGGTGATGTCGCCGAACCGGTCGCTGTCGCGGTGGAGGCCTCGCGCGCGCTCATGGAGTCGACTGGTCATTCGCTCGAAGAGCGATTCGAGTCCGGCGTCGTGGCGCGGATCGACGGGGAGCGGCTCACCCAGGCCGTCGGGAACTTGCTGTCGAACGCGGCACGCTACACGCCTGCGGGGGGAGTCGTGCGCGTCACGGTGACGCGTGAAGCGGCGGACGCCGTGATCGAGGTCGCCGATTCCGGCATGGGCGTGGCGCCCGAGGATCGGGAGCGCGTGTTCACGCGCTTCTGGCGCGCCGATCCCGCCCGCTCGCGTGCGAGCGGCGGTCTTGGGATCGGCCTCGCGGTCGTGCGCGAGATCGTCGAGCGACATGGCGGCACGGTGGCCGTCGGCGTCTCCGACCTGGGCGGCGCGGTGTTCACGATCCGGATCCCGCTCGCGCGCTGAGCGGGCGTTCCCGCGGAGCGGGTCCGCCATTCGCCGAGCGGTAGCGGCCGCAGGTTGTCGCGGCGACGGCGTCCTGGTACCCTCGGCGAGACCTTTAAGTCCGGTCCCGTGA
>CAYYLR010000087.1:5428-6947 GCA_964472485.1 uncultured Coriobacteriaceae bacterium | reverse complement strand
GTACTGCGGCGTAGGCCGTGGGAGAGTAGGTCGCCGCTGAACACATCCGACGGCTTCGTCGTTTTCGGGCGAAGATCGCGCCGTGGGCGCCCGCCTCACGGCGTACGCCTGTCGGCGTACCGCCGGCCTTCGGCGGCACGGCTTCTGCTAGAATGCGCGGGTGGGTCGGCCGGGCCGGCCCCGGCACACATCAGTGCGCGGTCCGCAGGGGCCGCATGTGGAAGGAGCACAACGTGAAGGATCGCGTTCAGGCGGCGCTCGACAAGATCCGTCCCGCACTGCAGGCGGACGGCGGTGACGTGGAGCTCGTCGAGGTGACCGAGGACGGCGTGGTCAAGGTCGCGCTCCAGGGCGCCTGCCGCGGCTGCCCGATGTCGCAGATCACGCTGGCTAACGGCGTCGAGCGTGTCGTCAAGCTGGAGGTCCCGGAGGTCATCCGCGTCGAGCCTGTCTAGGGCGGATCGCGACAGAGGGCCTCAACACGAGGCGCGGCCTGAACGCCGCGCCTCGTGTTGAGGCCCTCTTATCTGCCGGGCTGCGACCGACCGTTCGTCGCCTGGGACAGATTCCGCCCTCGATGCGATTGCACCCCATATGTTGGGCGTCTAGACTGGGTAATCGCAACATCTTGTGCCACCCGGGGCCTATGGGGGCGCGGTGGCATATCCGTTTCAGCACCGCGAGGAGGAGCGAGCCATGCCCGAGCACGACACCGCCGCCTATGCGCGCACGGTCGACGAGACCCTGGCGCCCAACAGCCTGAAGGTCCTCGAGAAGCGCTACCTCATGAAGGACGAGGAGGGGCGGCCGGTCGAGAAGCCGTCGGACATGTTCATCCGCGTCGCGGAGAACATCGCCTCGGCGGAGGCGCTCTTCGGCGCGGATGAGGCGCGGGTCGCCGAGGTCGCGCGGGACTTCTACGACCTCATGACCTCGCTTGACTTCCTGCCGAACTCCCCGACGCTCATGAACGCCGGCCGCGAGCTCCAGCAGCTCTCCGCGTGTTTCGTTCTGCCGGTCGGGGATTCGATGGAGTCGATCTTCGACGCGGTACGCGACACCGCGCTCATCCACAAGTCCGGCGGAGGCACCGGGTTCTCCTTCTCGCGCCTGCGTCCCTCGGGCGACCAGGTCCGGTCGACCCAGGGCGTGAGCAGCGGCCCGATCTCCTTCATGCGGGTATTCAACCAGGCCACCGAGGCGGTCAAGCAGGGCGGTACGCGGCGCGGAGCGAACATGGGCGTACTCCGCATCGACCATCCCGACATCATCGATTTCGTGAAGTGCAAGCTCGACGGCGACTTCCAGAACTTCAACATCTCGGTCGCGCTCACCGAGGAGTTCATGGACGCTGTCCGAGCCGGTGAGTCGTACGCGCTCCGCAACCCGCGCGACAACGAACCCGTTGGTGAGAAGGACGCGCGCGAGGTCTATGAGCTCATCGTCGAGATGGCGTGGGCCACCGGTGATCCGGGCATCATCTTCATCGACCGGATGAATCGCGACAACCCGACGCCGC
>CAYYLR010000087.1:0-5410 GCA_964472485.1 uncultured Coriobacteriaceae bacterium | reverse complement strand
ATCGAGTCGACCAATCCGTGCGGTGAGCAGCCGCTGCTGCCGTACGAGGCGTGCAACCTGGGCTCGGTCAACCTCGCCCGCTTCTTCCGTATCACGGAGAACGGGCCCGATCTCGACTGGGACCGTCTTGCCGAGGTCGTGCACCGCGGCGTCCGGTTCCTCGACGATGTGATCGAGGTCAACGAGTACCCGCTGCAGCGGATCGGAGAGCTCGCCCGCGGCAACCGCAAGATCGGCCTCGGCGTGATGGGCTGGGCCGACCTGCTCATCATGATGGGCGTCGCGTATGACTCGGACGCGGCCGTCGCGCTCGGCGAGAAGGTTATGGGCTTCATCCAGGCGGAAGCCCGCCAGGCCTCGATGAAGCTCGCCGAGGAGCGTGGCGTGTTCTCGAATTTCGAGGGATCGATCTACGACACGCCGGAGGGCGTACGGCTGCGCAACGCCACCGTCACCACGATCGCGCCCACCGGCACGCTGTCGATCATCGCCTCATGCTCCTCGGGCGTAGAGCCCCTGTTCGCCGTCTCATATGTCCGCACAGTCATGGACAACGACCGCCTTATCGAGGTGAACCCGCTCTTCGAGGACGTGGCCGTGAAGCAAGGTTTCTACAGCCGAGAACTCATGGGTCTGATCGCCGAGCACGGGTCGGTCCACGGCATCGACGACGTGCCCGCAGACGTGCAGCGGGTGTTCGTCACCGCTCACGACATCGCGCCCGAGTGGCATGTCCGCATGCAGGCGGCGTTCCAGAAGTCGACCGACAACGCGGTCTCCAAGACGGTCAACTTCGGCAACGAGGCGACGATCGAGGACGTCCGTGAGGTCTACGACCTCGCGCACGACCTCGGCGTGAAGGGCGTCACCATCTACCGCGATGGCAGCAAGGAGAACCAGGTCCTCTCCACGGGCAAGACGGCGAGGGGCGGGGCGACCGTCGAACCGCCGCGCCACGGTGAGATCGAGCCGCGCCCGCGCCCGGCGGTCACGATGGGCCGTACCGAGAAGGTGCTGACGGGGTGCGGCAACCTCTACGTCACCATCAACTCCGACGAGCAGGGGCTGTGCGAGGTCTTCACGCAGATGGGCAAGTCCGGCGGGTGCGCCGCTAGCCAGTCCGAAGCGCTGTCGCGCCTGATCTCGGTCTCGCTGCGCGCGGGCGTCGATGCGCAGGCGATCATCAAACACCTGCGTGGCATCCGCTGTCCGAGCCCGGCGTGGGCGCAAGGCGGCAAGGTGCTGTCGTGCGCCGACGCGGTCGGCATCGCGATGGAGCACTACCTCGAGTGGGCCGAGACCGGTCACGCTTCGACGGCGGTCTCGAAGGGCACCGACACCCTTGTGAACCTGGCGGGCGCCTGTCCGGAATGCGGCAGCTCGCTGGAACACGAGAGTGGTTGTGCCGTGTGTCGGTCCTGCGGCTACAGCAAGTGCGCGTAGGGCGGGTTCGATGGTTCTCTCAGACCGCACAATCAGAGAGTTGATGGCGGCGGGCCGCATCGTCGTCGACCCGTGCGATCCGGCCGACGTCCAGCCATCCAGCATCGACCTGCACCTCGGCCCGCTGTTTCGGGTGTTCCGGAACTCGCGGTATCCCTACATCGATCCTGCGGTGGACCAGGTCGGCCTGATGGATCTCGTTGAGGCGAGCGCCGAGGAGCCGTTCGTGCTCCATCCGGGGGAGTTCGTGCTCGGCGCGACGAGCGAACGGGTGCAGCTCCCGGTGGACATCGTCGCTCGCCTCGAGGGCAAGTCGTCACTCGGCAGGCTCGGGCTGCTCATCCACTCGACCGCGGGATACGTGGATCCGGGCTGGGACGGGACGCTCACACTCGAACTGAGCAATGTCGCGAACCTGCCCATCGTGCTCACGCCCGGGATGGCGATCGGACAGATCTCGTTCATGAGGATGACCACGCCAGTGGAGCGGCCGTACGGCTCGCCGGGCCTCGGCAGCAAGTACCAGGGACAGATCGAGCCAACGCCGAGCCGGTCGCATCGCTCGCGGCGGCCGTGACGGCGCGCGTCGGCGGCTGAGCATGGCGTGCTGGTCATTCCGTGGATGTGACGATGAGATGCGGGCGTCCTGCCCGCACGCCACGGACCCCGCCGAGCGTTGCCCGCACTCCTGCCAGTTCGCCCGTTGCGAGCGCCCGACACACGCGATGACCACCGACCTGGCGTTGGTGTTCGATCCATCGGTGGACCGTTCGGCGGCGGCCAAGGAGGTCTGCACGATGTGCGTCTTCTTCCTCGGCAACGGGCCTCGTACCGGCGGGTGACCCGGTGAACCACGCGGTGGCCGCCGAACTCGTCGCGTACGGACGCGAGCTCGCGTCTCAGCGGGCGGCGCAGGTGGGTGAGGGGTTCACGGGGGACGCCAAGGTCGACGCATTCCTCGAGCGATCACCGGAGGCGTTCCTGATCGGCGTGTTGTTCACCCAGGGCATTCCCGCCGAGCGGGCCTGGGCCGGACCGTACCTGCTGGCGCAGCGCCTCGGGCACTTCGATCTTGTCCGGCTCGCGGCGGAGCCCAGGCGTGTCGCTGACGCCGTGGCAGCGCCTCCGGCGCTCCACCGGTTCGTCAAGACGCTGCCCGGGTGGATCGTCTCGGCGGCGCGGCTGGTGCTTGATGAGTACGGCGGCAGCGCGACGGCGATCTGGCCTTCGGGGGCGGCGGTCGCCGAGGTCGCGTCACGCCTGCGCGGATTCCCGGGCATCGGCGAGAAGAAGGCCGCGATGGCCGTCGAAATCCTCGTGCGGCACTTCGGCGTGGCGCTGACCGGTCCGGAGTGCGGCAGCGTCGCCTACGACGTGCAGGTCCGCCGCGTCTTCCTGCGCGCTGGGCTCATCGACACCGACACGTCTGAGGCCGTGCGTGCCGCGGCGGTGACGGCGTGCCCAGACGCACCGGGGACGCTCGATCTGGCGACGTGGCTCATCGGCCGGGAGACGTGTCGTCCGCACCGTCCTCGATGCGATGAATGCCGCCTCGGACGTGTCTGCCCGAGACGGGTTGACCGTGACGTGGTGGGGGTCGGCGCGCGGCGTTCAGCTGAGCGGACGAAGGAGTAGCCCCGACAGGAGCTTCGGGTAGAAGTACGTCGACTTCTGGGGCATGGTCTCACCCGCGAGCGCCACAGCGCGCAACTGGTCCATACGGGTCGGCGCGACGACGAACGCCGCGTCCGCACCCTCGACGCGAAGGGCTTCCTCGGCGTCCTTGACGAACGTCAGGCGCTCAAGCGAGGTGGCGTCGTCGGCGGCGATGCCGAACAGAGGCCGAAGGATGAGTTCCTGAAGTACCGCAACGTCGAGCCGCTTCCAGTCCGGCCCATGCTCGTTCCGAATCGCGCTTACGGGATCCACGTCGGCCCGCAGCGTCGCGAGCCGGGCGGTGCCGTCTGCGGTGCGCACGTAGAACGCGGTGGCGCCGGTGGCGGCGAGCACGTCGTCCGGGTGACCTGCCGGCGGCTCGGTGAGGTCGAACCAGCGGGCGAGGGCTGACCAGAACGCGACCGCGTCGAAGTCACCTTCGGCCCTGGCGAGACGATGGGTCGGCAAGACGAGCAGATCGGGGTCGTCCATGTTGACGAGCGCCATCATCACGCGGTCATAGGCCGGATCGGCCGGCGACCGCCCGGCCGCGGCGTCGGCGGCGCGACGCTCGTCCCGGTACGCGAGCGCTGTGGTGTACCGGTGATGTCCGTCCGCGATGAAGATCGGCCCGTCACCGATGGCGGCGGTGACGGCGGCGATCGTCTCCGCGTCACGGATCGCCCAGACCCGGCTCACGACACCATCGTCGTCGGTAGCGTGGAACTCGGGTGTTCCGGCGGTCACCATGTCGAGCACGGCGTCGGTGACGCGCTCGGCATCCGAGAAGAGGCCGAACACCTGGCTGAGGTTGGCAGCGGTGGCGCGGGTGAGGGCGAGGCGGTCGGCGATCGCTTTGGGGAGCGTGCGCTCGTGCGGGAGGATCACACCCTCGGAGAACGCGTGCAGCCGGACCGCACCGACGAACGCCCGGCGCCTGACCGGGATGCCGCGATACGTCCAGTCCTGCTGGAGCACGTAGATCGCGGGCGTGTCGTCGTCGACGAGGGTGCCGTCATCGTGCCATGTCCGCCAGGTGGCGCGCCCGTTCTCATACCGGCTGCCGGGTGCGGTCTCGTCGAGCGGACCGTCGGGCAGCTCCAGCGCCACGACGTTCCTCGCGTGCCGGGCAAGCAGGGCCTCGCGATGTTCGGGGGAGACGACGTCGTACGGTGGCGCGACCAATGCGCTCAGATCGGCGCCGGATTCATGCTGGTAGACGCGGGCGTTGAAGGGCTGGACGAGCGACATGGTTCTCCCTGCGTGTCGGGGGGCGTGGCCGCTCGCAGAGTCTATCCCAGGAGCGAGCGGAAGACCAGGAACAGCGCGATGCCCGCGAGTGTCGTGCCGAGAACGATGGGGAGGCCAAGCCTGCGGCCATGCCTGAGCCAACTGCGCCGGCTCGGGCATGGCGCTTGCTCCGCTTCCATCACAGGCATCTCCCATGCGAGCACGGCCACCCGTGCTGACGGCGTATACTGGAGCCGGAGCTGAAGGAGGCGAGGCCATGGAGTTCACGCTCATATGCCCTACGGACGGGCGTGTGGAACTGGGTCTCGAGGACATCGCCGCTGTGGTCTTCCTCGGGTCGGACTCGGTCGAGGTCCGGTTCCTGTGCCCGCAGTGCGGATCACCGCTGCGAGCGTCCCTCCATGTCCCGGACCTGCTCGGTGCTGCCATCGAAGCCGCGCACCAGCTCCAGCAGGTTCCGGCGGGCGATGATCTCCTGGCGGAGGGTGGCGCCGTCGCGCGGGGCCCGCGTCCTCCGGCCGGGCCGCCGAAGGACCCGGCCGAATCGGCGCGCCGGGACGCCTACTGCGAGTACTTCCGCCGTCAGCTCGATGGCGTGGAGTGCGTCGAGGACCTGCTCGCCGAACTTGACTAGCGCGATCGGGCGCGCCGCCATCTGCGGGTGCGGTCGGCGACGGCGAGCGGGATCGCGATCCCGAGACCGAGCACGAACCCGCCGATGTGCGCGAACCACGCAACACCGCCCGCCGCCGCATCCGCGGCCCCCAGGCTCGCGAACCCGTTGCCGAGCTGCAGGATGAACCAGAAGCCTATGACGAGGAACGCGGGCACGCGCGCGATCTCGATGAACACGAAGACCGGGATGAGCGTGAGGACCGCCGCACCGGGGTAGAGGAGCAGGTAGGCGCCGAGGACGCCGGCGACCGCCCCGCTCGCGCCAAGCGTCGGCAGCGTCCCTGCCGGATCGGCGGCTGTCTGCGCGAGAGCCGCGCCGACCCCGGCGAGCAGGTAGAAGATCGTGAAGCCGAGGGGACCGAAGCGGTCCTCCACGTTGTTGCCG
>CAYYLR010000086.1:5518-7054 GCA_964472485.1 uncultured Coriobacteriaceae bacterium | reverse complement strand
TGGCGTACTCGGCCAAGTACGCGAGCGCGTACTACGGCCCGTTCCGTGACGCCGCCGACAGCGCGCCCGCCTTCGGCGATCGGCGCGCCTACCAGATGGACCCGGGCAACAGCGACGAGGCGATCCGCGAGACGGCGCTCGACATCGCCGAGGGCGCCGACATCGTGATGGTCAAGCCGGCGCTCGCCTACATGGACATCATCCGCCGCGTGAAGGATGACTTCGGCTATCCGACCGCCGCGTACAACGTGAGCGGGGAGTACGCGATGGTGAAAGCGGCGGCCGCCAACGGCTGGGTGGACGAGCGCCGGGTCGTGCTCGAGACGCTGCTCGGTTTCAAGCGCGCGGGCGCGGACCTCATCCTGACGTACCACGCCAAGGACGCCGCGAGGTGGCTTAAGGAGTAGGCTCGCTCGGTGTTGCCGCGGTGGGGATCCGGCGTCGACGGGCGGCCAACTGCGCGTACAACCACCATGCGCCGAGCGGCGCGCACGCCATGAGGCTCGGCAGGACGAGCGGGGACCACGTGCCCGGAGGCAGTCCGTCCGAGCTGACGCCGCTGGGATAGAGGAACGTCAGCGCGATGGTTCCACCGATCGCGTACATGCCGATGGCGACCCGTTCGGCGGTGCGGTGCGGGACGGCGGCAGCGCCGAGCACACCGAGGGCGCCGGTGAGCCACGCGGCGGGCACCGGAAGGTTCCCGAGCGCGAGCGCGCCGAGCACCATGGCCGCCGGCAATCCCAGCGCGTCGAAGTGCAGCCAACTGGCGAGGGACGTCCGCGCGCCGCCCGGTGTCGGCTCCAGCCACGGCCCGGCCGCCACGACGTGCGCGGTCAGCGCGAGTGTCACCAGCGCGAGCGACATGACCCACGGCTGCCAGGCTCCGTCACGACGCATGCGGCTGTCCGCGACGCTTGCGACGAGGCCGACGATGAGGTACGCGACGCCGAGTTCCCGGAAGAGCGTCGCCACGAGCGCGAGTCCGGCCGAGAGCAGGAGGAAGCGACGGGCGGGTGGTGTGCCCCACCGGCTCGAAGCGACGCAGAAGGCGGCGAGTGAACACAGCCCGAGCAACCCCGCCCAGTACTCGGTCCCGAAGAAGACTATCCCGCTGGTCATGCTCGAGGTCATCACCGCGACCACGAGGCTCGCGGCGAGGGCCACGGCCGACGGCGCGTAGACCCGCACCATCGGATACGCCGCGACCGAGGCGGCGGCCCCCATGGCGAGCGAGAGCAGGATGGCCGGAAGGCCTGCCGGCAGCAGCGCCAGAAGCGCGTAGAGTGTCGGCGGCCGATGGCTGAGCGGACTGGCGAGATCGATCTTCGCCGGACTGAGTCGGTTGCGGATCCGCAGCACGTTACGGCTCGCCTCGTAGTAGCCTTCGCCATCGCGCATGCGGTGAACGATGTGCTGGTAGAGGAACAGGTCGGGCGACTCGACGACGAGCGGGGGGCGGCCCTTGAGAGCGGTGACGAGGTTCTCGTCCATCTCGTTGACCTGAAGCGAGCGGAAGATCGCGAGGCCTGAGGT
>CAYYLR010000086.1:0-5508 GCA_964472485.1 uncultured Coriobacteriaceae bacterium | reverse complement strand
GACCGCGGCGAGCGCGGCGAGCGCGAGCCGCCGTCGTGACGGGCGCGCGGGCTGGTCCGACGCCGGCATCCGATCCTCCAACCGCTCTGCCTCCGGGGACACGCAGGGCCGACACTCAGGGGCGTGCGCCGACGAGTGTACTACACCGGCCGACGGGCGGCCGGCCCCGCTGAGCGCTCACGTCGGCGCGGCCGCCCGGTGCCGTTCGTCGGAAACCCTCCCGGGGATGCAGCGATACCCCTTGCCGTATGCACCACGCTTAAGTATCGTTAGGAATCGTGGGAGACGTCTGACCTCACGCCGGTCCGCCATGCGGGCTCAGGGAGGCGTGCAGACCGATCCAAGTCTGTATCGGGGAGGAGGTGTGTGTAGAAAGATGCAAACAACTCACATTCATCCAAGAGGGGAGAACTTCGTGAAGATGCGTTTCGCGACCATCGTCCTCGTGGCGATGGCCTTTGCGCTCGTCGCGGCCCCGGCCTTCGCCGAGGGCTACAACACGAGAAGCTCGGACGCCGCCGCGGTGGCCAAGGGCTATGGTGCCACGACCGGCGAGTACACGCGCTATCTGGGCTCGTTCTCGGGTCCGCACGGCGGTTACGCGACGACGACCAACAAGTGCGCGGACTGCCACTCGACCCACTACGCCAAGGGTAGCTTCATGCTCATGCGCGCCAACTCGCGCGAGGCGGCATGCGACTACTGCCACGGCGGCGGCGGTGGCTCGTCCGTCAACATCATGATGGACAACGAGTACAACACCGTGGCTGACGTGACCGCCGGTGCCGCGGCCGCCAAGAAGTACGCTGACGGCAACAGCCAGGGCAAGGGCACGGGTCACACGCTCGGCTACACGGGCCTCTCGCCCGTCGACATCGACCCGGCGTTCCAGGCGCAGAGCGGTCTGGCGTGCTTCAACTGCCACACGCCGCACGGCAACAGCGCTCGCACGCTGCAGTCGTTCGGTTCGCCGTCGCGTCCCGCTGGTGATGGTGAGGTCACGTCGCTCTACGGCGTGCCGTTCATCTTCCCGATGTTCTATCAGTTCCAGCAGATGTACGGCGTCAAGTTCGACGGCGGCGCGCTGTTCTCGCCGGGTATGTCGAACCCCACCGGTCAGCCGTACACGATCCCGTACGACTTCCGTACGATCAACCTGGGCGACGTGTTCGGTCCCTCCATGGCCGGGATGAACCCGTTCATGAAGTGGTACGGCGCTCCGACGGAGATCAGCCAGGTCATCAACACCCAGACCGCGCTGAACACCGGCGTGCCGATGGGTCCGCTCGACATGAGCGACGGCCCCGGCACCGAGCTCGATCAGGTCCTCGTGAAGATGGGAGCCTGGCAAGCCGCAGGCATGCCCAGCATGCCCAACCTGCAGGCTGACCTGAACAGCAACGGTATCCCGGATATCGCCGAGTTCTTCCAGGGCGCGATGGCCGATGGCGTCGTCGGGCAGGCCGAGATGGGCCAGATGTTCTCCATGTTCCCCGCGACGCTTGCTGATCTCATGATGACCTGGCAGGTGTACTACGGTGACGACGTCAAGGCCGGCAACGTGAACACCGCTTTCGTCAACATGGGCGACTACCAGTACTGGGGCGGCATGACCGACCCCATGTACGCTCCCGGCGGTTACGGCCCCGTTGACCACCCCGAACTCGAGGTCTGGCACAAGCCGCTGTTCTTCAAGGGCCGCTTCCTGCTCCTGAAGAACCCTGACGCCGGTGACGACCGTGCGTACATGTTCGGCCCCGACATGGACATCGCTCAGGTCGGCGATGGCACCAGCGAAGGCGCCGACGGTGGCAAGGCCGCCAAGAAGGTCGCGATCGACTGGGAGTTCCCGCTCGGTCCCGCCGCCTCGTGGGGTCCGTTCTTCTACACGACGAACAACGAGCGTTTCCCGCTCCAGTTCCCGTGGGCGCCCACCGGCGTCGCGATGGAGAACGAGATGTGCAACTCGTGTCATGACGGTGCCGCCGGCCAGTCGAACCAGCCCGCGCGGGTTTGGGCTCCGGCTGGCGTGAGCGGTGCGGCGACTGGCGCCTACACCGTCGCATACAGCCACGATTCCGCGAGCCGCGGTTGCGCTCGCGCACAGTGGCTGAATCCGGACGATGGCGACAACTTCGGTCCGCACTGCGCCAACTGCCACACCGGCGCGTCTGGTTGCTTCACCTGCCACGACGATGACGCCAAGAACTGGAAGGCCTACGGCCTCGGTGCTCTTGGCACCACTGTCTGGCGCGAGGGCGTCACCACGTACCAGGCGCCAGACTCGTTCAAGGCGAGCGCCGTCAAGCGCACCGCCGTTGACGCCGCGTGTCTCGACGGTGGCTTCAGCTTCCCGCACCGTACCCTGGGCGCGAACATGTTGAAGGACGCGCTCTATGGCGTCGACTTCGACGGCAAGCAGATCGGCGCCGGCGTTACGCGCATGAGCAACGCCTCGGTCACCGCCACCTTCGGTGCGACGTATGCCGCCAACTGGCAGTACTTCGCGAACACCGACGGCCCGGCCAAGACCACCGCTGGCCTCTTCGGTCAGCCCACCCAGAACCTGGACTCCGTCTGTATCGACTGCCACGGCAACGCGACCTACTGGACGGGCGACGCCACCAAGGCTTCGTTCAACTCCAGCAACCCGCTGAACCCGTCGCAGGCGTGGAGCGTCGAGGGCTGGGAGCTGCTCCTCAAGGGTCTGCCGTAAGGCCTGCCTGAAGGATCGGCGCTTCTCCTGAGAGAAGCATCGGGGCGGGCCCCTCTCTTGTGCCAATCGCCGATCGGTGTGGCAGACTGGGCCGGTGAGCCGTACGGTGAGCGGCGCATGACGTCCCGCGCCTCTGAGCCCGAAGGGATCCGGATGACGCGCACAGCGACATCGTTCCGTGCCGGACTGCTCGGCGCGGGGCTTTCGGTGGCCGCCTTCTCGCCGTACGTGTGGTTCCCGTACGGGAGCGATCGGCCGTACGACGTCCCGCGGTTCGTCGCGCTGATGGTGGCCGCGGCACTCGTCGGGTTCGGCCTCGCTCGCGCTCCGGTCGGCGGCTCAGAGGGGTTGCACCGGGCATGGGGAAGGGCGCTGCTCGGCGGTTCGATCGCCGCCGCCCTGAGCGCGATCCTCGGGGTCATGCCGTCGCAGTCGCTCACGTACGGTGCGGAACTCAGCTGGATGGGACTGCCGGTCTGGCTGTCACTGGCGGGCATCTCCTTCGTTGCGTCACGCCCACACGCGCAGAGCGGCTGGCGGCGGGTGGCGGGGATCCTCGTCGCGGGAGCGGCCGCCAGCGCCGTGCTCGGAGTCGCTGACCGGCTCGGCGGCGGCTCCGCCGCGAGCATCTTCGGCAACGGCAACTACCTCGGCACCGTGACCGTGAGCTGCATCCCTCTGGCGCTGCTGCTCGCGCACGCGTCGGGCGGCTGGGTGCGCACGCTGTGGACGGCGGCGCTCGCAGCGCTGGTCGCGGGCACCGTCGCGTCCGTGAGTGCGACCGCGATCGCGGTGCTGCTCGGGCAGGCGATCGTCCTCGCTGTCGGCACACCGCGCCTGCTCGGTATCTGCGGCTCCCGGCAGACGCGTGCTGTTCGCATCGCGGGGTTGGTCGTCGCCGGCATGACGGCGCTGATCGGGGTGCTGTGGGTGGCGGCGCCTGATGCGCTGCCCGCAAGCGTCCGCACGACACTGGATGCCGAGATCACGGGAGGAAGCGCGCAGACGCGGGTCGCGCGGTGGGAGGTGGCGCTCCGGGTGTTTCAGAGGTACCCGCTGCTCGGTGTCGGTCCGGACGCCCTTGACGTCGCGTCGCAGCCGATCATGACGGAGCGCTACATCGGCGGGGGTGAGGGGGTCACCGACGGCGTCGTGATGCTGCTGCGCGACCCGCACGCGCTGCCGCTGCTGATCGCGGACAGCTTCGGCGCGCTGGGTCTTGTCGCGGCGATCGCCATCGCTCTCGCGTGGACTATGACGGTCAAGCGCGGTCTTGCGGCCCTGAACGGCGATCGGCGTGACGCGCTGCTCCTCATGGCGCTGTCGACGACGTCCTTCTTCGCGTGCCTGCTGCTCGTGCCGTGGACGATCCGGTTCGCCGCGCTGCCAGCGCTGGTGGCCGGCGTGAGCGTCGGCATGGCGATGCATGAGGGGCGGACCCCGTCAGGCGGTGCGCGGATCCCGGTGCGCCTGAGGCCGTCACGATTGCTCGCGGCCACGGTCGCGGTGACCGCGTGTGTGCTCGGTGTCAGCGCCGCGGCGGGGGAGCACGCCTCCGTCACCGCGGGCGCGTCACGTTCGCCCGAGGAGGCGCGTGAAGCGGCCGGGCGTGCGGCGCGGGTGCAACCCACGCGCGCGGCGGCGTGGCAGCGCACGATCGACGTGACCGGGGAGCTGATGCTCGCCGGCATGGCGTCGCCCGATGACTTCGTCGCGGCCTACGACCGGGCTCCGGCGATGCTGCACGCGTACGGGCCGCATGAGGTCTCCACCGCTCGGATCGCCCTCGACCACGTGCTCATCAACGGCGGCACACGCGCCATGGCACTCTGGGCGGCTGACGTAGCTGACGCCGCGCTGGAGCGGGCTCCGCGGCTGCCGGAGGTTCAGGTCGAGGCTGCGCGCGCCGCGCTCGTGCGAGGTGACACGGCCAGGGCGGCCGCGCTGCTGGACAGCGCCGAGCGGCTGGGTTATCCCATGCCGCGTATCGAGCTCTACCGCTTCTACCTGGCGCAGGTGGAGGGCGACGAGCCAACGGCACGGCAGTGGGCGGAAGCGGTGGCCGCTCGTCCTGAGACGGGTCTCGAGTTGCTACTCGTCGACTTCCCGGTCGAGGGTCGGTAGCGTCGTCGTACGCTCGCCTTCGCATTCGCGCACGCCCGATGTCAGGATCGGCGGCCCGCGCTCCGGCGCTGACCCGGACACCTGGCTCGCGTGCACATGCGGTCCCGTCGATCAACATCGCGGGCAAACCGGCCACCAGGAAGGCTGCCGCGAGTTCACGCGTCAGCGCCGCGATGCTCGCGAACACGGCGGCGTGTCTCTGTTGGCCATGATGGACAGTGTAGGCGATACTGGCAGGGTGCGAGACTGGCCCGCCCGGCGCGCCCGCGCGGCGCGTGATGGCTCGGGCGCTCGGGCTCTGGCATCACCGATGCTGTCGCTTGCCGACAGCCCCACCGGAGCATACTCGAAGGAGCGCGGCGTGCATGGCTGACAACGTAGGCAACTCCGACGCCCGTCCGGATCTCGACCTCGAGGTGGAGTTCGGCGAGGAGGACGGCACGATCACCGAGCGGGAGATGGCCGAAGCCGAGGCCGGCTGCGGCGAGGTCGGCATCTCGATCCCGTTGGGCCACCCCGCGGGCGTCCCGATGGAGCGGCAGCGGCACGGAGGCGCGCGCTCCGTCGGCTTCCGTCCCGGCGGCGGGCCGCAGGCCATCGCGTACCAGGAGCGCACCGGCATCAAGGCGCCGCGCATCATCGCCTGGGAGATCACGCGCTCCTGCAAC
>CAYYLR010000085.1:0-7158 GCA_964472485.1 uncultured Coriobacteriaceae bacterium | reverse complement strand
GCGCGTCACTCCGCAGCGTGACGGCGGCCTCGGCGACCCCCGCCCGGACCGCCGAAGCGATGTCGGCGAGCGTCGCCACGGCTACGCCAGGCCCTCCAGGGCCCCGAGCGCTTCGGCCACGCCCGCCGCAGAGGCCGCAAGCAGCGCGCGCTCCGCGTCGTCGAGATCCCACTCGGGGATCGTGAGCACCCCTGAGCGTCCGAGCGACGCGGGAACGTTGAGGTGCATCCCCGACAGCCCGTACTGCCCCTCGAGCAGGACGCACGACGGGAGCACGGCGCCGGTGTCGCCGAGGATCGCCTCGACCATGCGCACCACGGAGGCGGCCGGCGCGTGGTACGCGCTGCCGGTCTTGAGGAACGCGACGACCTCGGCGCCCCCGCTGACCGTACGGCTCACGACCTCGGCGATCTCGTCGGCGGCCAGCAGGTCCACAAGCGGCCGTCCGCCCACGGTCGAGAAGCGAGGCAGCGGCACCATCGTGTCGCCGTGCGCGCCGATGACGACCGCGTCGATCTCGGTCACCGGGGCGCCGGTGGCTCGCGCGATGTAGTACGCGAAGCGGGCCGAGTCGAGCACGCCGCCCATGCCGAAGACGCGGGTGGCGGGCCATCCCGAGAGCCGCCAGGCGAGATGAGTCATGACGTCGAGCGGATTGGTCACGCAGAGCAGGATCGCGTCAGGCGAGGTCTCGGCGACGTGTCCGACGACCGAGCGCACGATGGCGCTGTTGGCCGCGAGGAGGTCCTCGCGGGTCATCCCGGGCTTGCGGGGCAGCCCGGCGGTGACCACGACGACATCGGACCCGGCGGTCGCCTCGTACGTGTTGGCGCCCGTGACGGTCGAGGCGAACCCCTCGATCGACCGGGCGTGCATCATATCGAGCGCCTTGCCCTGGGGCACGCCCTCGACCACGTCGACGAGCACGACGTCGGCGAGGCTCTTGAGCGCCATCAGGAACGCCGCGGTGGCGCCGACCTGACCGGAGCCGACGATCGTCACCTTGGGAAGCGGCATGCGGGATCCCCTCATCACACGGCGCAGCGCCGAAGCGCGCGCGAGCGGGTCTGGACACGCCTGGATTCTACCACGGGGCCGGGCGGCGCCCGTGCGCGGCACGCCGCCGCGGGAGCGGCGGTCCGGCTTCAGGCGGCTTCCCGCGCGGCTCGGGACGGTGGAGCGCCGGCACGACGCGCGGGCCGGGTCGGCGCTCTCACGCCTCCGGCCGCGTGCGCGTCCGTCCGCCCTTCGCCGTTCCGGACGCCTTCCCGCCTCCGGAGCCCGCCGCCTTCTTCGGTGCGGACTTCCCGGCCCGGGCTCCCCCGCGTCCGCGGGCGGCGGACCGCTCGGGCTTGAGCGGGCACGACGGGTCGATGCAGATCGTCCACGGACCCTTGCGCGTCTGTACGGTGACCTTCGGCGTGCCGCACTCGCACGTCTCGCCGGTCGGCTCGATGTCACCCTGCTGCGGCAGCGGGAACGACGTCTTGCAGGTCTCGTAGTTGGAGCACCGCACGTAGCGGCTCCCGACCGCTGAGTACACGACGACGAGATCGCCGCCGTCCCCGGTGGGACATCCGCCCTCGGCGATCACGATCTCCGGCCCCTTCTTGCTCGGGCAGGTCGTGGACAGACACATCAGGCGCGGCCGCTTCCGGAACTGGATGATCCGAACCTGCGGCGTGCCGCACACCGGGCACGGCTCGTCGCTGGACTGGTACTTGGCGTTCTTCGGCAGCGGGTAGGTCACCGAGCAGTCCGGGTAGCCGTTGCAGCCGACGAAGTAGCTGCGGGTCTTGGGTGAGTACTTGATGAGCAGGTCGTGGCCCGACTCGGGGCAGATGCCGACCTTGGCATCTTCGTCGCCGGCCTCCTTCAGACGCTCGCCCACCTCGGGCACGCGCGGCAGCAGCTCCTCAAGCACGGCGGCGAGCGCGTCCTGTGAGTGCCCGACGACGCGCGGCAGGGTGGAGCGCCCGTTGGCGATCTCGGTCATCTCGGCCTCGAGCGCGACGGTCATGTCCGGCGAGGTGATCGCGGGCGCGTAGGCCGACAGCGCCGTGATGACGGCCTCGCCCTTCCTGGTGGGCTCGACCGGGTCGTTCTGCACGTACTTGCGATCGTAGAGCGTCTGGATGATGTCGTGCCGCGTGGCCTTCGTGCCGAGGCCGAGCCGCTCCATCTCCTGGATAAGCTTGCCCTGCGAGTACCGGGCGGGAGGCTGCGTCTGCTTGGCCTCCGACTCGGCGCCGAGGAAGGTCACCCGTTCGCCCTCGGACAGCGCGGGCAGATGCTCGTCCTTCTTGAGGCCGTACGGGTAGATCGCGCGGAACCCGGGCACGACGACCACGTCACCGCGCGCGAAGAACGGCTGACCGGCGACGTCGAGATCCACGCGGGTGCCCTCGATCACGGCGGCGTCGGAGAGTGTGGCCATGAAGCGGCGAGCCACGAGGTTGTACAGCTTCCACGCCTGCGGATCGAGCGTGTCGGCGTCCGCGGCGCCGGTGGGGTGGATCGGCGGGTGGTCCGTCGTCTCCTTGGCGCCGCGCGTGGCGGTCAGCGAGCCCTGCTTGAGGAGCCTGCCAGCGTACTCGCGGTAGAACGGCACGCCGGACAGGGTCCGGAGGATACCGCGCAGGTCGAGACTCGGCGGGTAGACGGTGTTGTCCACGCGCGGATAGGAGATGTAGCCGCTCATGTAGAGCGACTCGGCGACGCGCATCGTCTGCGCGGGAGAGAGCCCCTCGGACGCCGCGGCGGCCATGAGCGCGGTGGTGTTGAACGGGGCCGGCGGCGGCGCCTGCCGCTTCTGGCGCTTGAGCGCGGTGACGGTGGCGGAGGCGGCGCCCGCGACGGCGTCGAGCACCGACTGCGCCTCGGCCGCGCTCGCGAACCGCTCGGTCACGTGACCGGCCCTGAACTCCTCGGCGTCCTTCTCGAAGGCGGCGCGAACGACCCAGTAGTCCTCGGGCACGAACGCGCGGCGCTCGAGCTCGCGATCGACGATGAGCTTGAGCGTGGGGGTCTGCACCCGCCCCGAGGAGATCACGTCGCCGTACGGGCGCCGCGTGAGGCTCTGGAGCGCGAGCGTGAGGTAGCGCGTCAGGACAGCGCCCCAGATGAGGTCGATCTCCTGACGCGTCTCGCCGGCCTGCGCGAGCTCCTCGGACAGCTCGCCTTCCTCAGCGAACGCCCGCTCGATCTCGTCTTTCGTGATGGCCGAGAAGCGCACGCGCGTGACCGGAACGGTCTTGTTCGCCGAGCGGACGATGTCGCGCGCGTCAGCGCCGATGAGTTCGCCTTCGCGGTCGAAGTCGGTCGCGATGACGACCGTGTCCGCCTTCTTCGCGAGGTTCTTGACCGACTGGATGATGCCCTTCTCCTTCGGCACCTTCTCGACCCGTGCGCGCGCGAGCACCGGCAGCGTCTCCAGACGCCAGCGCTTGAGGTCGACCTCGCCGTCGGCGGCGAGCAGCTCACCCACGCCGCCCGCGCTCACCCGCGCGTCCGCCGACGCAAGCTCGCCGACGGCGACCGCGTCGAGCTTCTCCGCGAAGTCCACCTCCATGATGTGCCCCTTGAGGCCGATGGAGACCCAGTCCTCGCCGTCACGGCGGAAGCTGTAGACGGGGGTGGTGTAGACCTTGTCCGCCTTCGGCTTGCCCACCGCCATGATCTCGGCGATGCGGCGCGCGGCGATGTTCTTCTCGGAGATGATGAGGCGCACGGGGCAGGCTCCTGCCGTCGGCGGGCGATTCCTGCCTACTATATATGCGGCGTCAAGAGGCGGGCGACCGGAGCCGCCCGCGCCTCACGCGCTTCGCGGCTTCACCACGAGCTCCACGTCGCAGTCGAGCACATGCAGCAACTCGAGCATCCGGTCGACCGTCTTTCGGTAGTTCGTCTGGTCGAGGAGGCGGTACAGCTGCGCGGGAGACGTGCCGAGACGCCGCGCGATCTCGCGCTTGGACAGCCCGCAATCACGCATTCGACTCTGTGCGTCGATCGAGAGCCGGTGCAACAGCAGATCACGCAGGTAGGTGGGGTCACTGTTGTAGTCGAGCGCCTGTTCGTAGTGAACCTCACCGTGTGCGCCGGAACGAAGCCGGTAGACGAAGACCTCGTGGGCGCACTCCCGATCGATCCGAATAGACTCGACCGGATCTTCCGGTGAAGGAGGCGGCTCGCACCGCGCGTAGGGGAACGCGTACATGCCGCGCGGGATCGTGATCTCGAAAGCACGCAGGTGGTTGTTGGGTCGAACGGACTCGATTCGCACGTCACACTCCCGGGCTACAGACACCCCTCGCGCACAAGCATCTTGAGGATTGCTCGCACCTGCCGGTTCGGCTCACCCACCATTGAGATCCACGCCTCGAGGTTCCACTTCGTGACAAGCACCTGGTCCTTGTATACGTGCACGTGCCGCGGCGAATGATCGCCAACCCACGTGACAAAGACATAGCCGCCGCGCCTGATTCTCGTCACGAATCTGATATCTCACATGATAACACTTTCTTCTACTGTGAGGTAGCATACCGGGCGCGCGTGAACGCGAGCTGAACGAAGACCGAACGAACTGACCGTGCGAGGAGGAAGCCAGACTCTACAGCCCGATCTCGGCCGCGCGCGCCTGCATGGCGACAAGCGCGATCCCGAGGAACTCCTCGCGGGTGAGCCCCATCTCCTCGCACGCGGCCATCTGCTCGCGGCTCGCGCCACGGGCGAACGCCTTCTCCTTCCAGCGCTTGAGCAGCGAACGCACCTCCACGGCGGCGAGCGAGCGGTCCGGCCGCACGAGCGCGGCCGCGACGATGAAGCCGGTCGCGGGATCGCCGGCGTAGAGCGCCCTGTCCATGAGCGACTCGCGCGGCGCCTTGTCCGCGTGCGCGAGGATCGCGTGGAGCTGCTCGGCGTCGAGGTCCCCGGCGAGCAGCTCGGCGGTGAGCGCGCCGTGCCGCTCGAAGTCGTCGGCGGTCTCGGCGTAGTCGAGGTCGTGGAGCAGACCCGCCATCGCCCAGCGCGCAACGTCGGCCTCGTCCATGCCGAAGTGCCGGGCGAGCGCCTCCATGATGATCTCGGTCGCCACGCAGTGGTTCACGAGGTTCTCGTTCGGTATGCGCCCGGTCACGAGCGCGAGCGCGGTCTGGCGGTCCATCACACGCCGCCGTCCGTGGCGTCACGCCTCGCCGCCTCGATCCTGCCGGCGAGCCAACCGGCCCACGCTGCCACACCGTCGCCCTTCGTCGCCGAGATCGGGAAGACCGGAGCCTGCGGGTTGAGCCTGCCCACCACATCGCGGAACTCGGCCTCGTCGAAATCGAACACCGGCAGCGTGTCGTACTTGTTGAGGATGACCGCCTCGGAGACCTGGAAGATGTTCGGATACTTGTACGGCTTGTCGTGGCCCTCCGGCACCGAGAGAATCATGACCTTGGCGTGCTCGCCCAGGTCGAAGTCGGTCGGGCAGACGAGGTTGCCGACGTTCTCGATGATGATGAGATCGAGCGCGGCGAGGTCGAGCGTGTCGATCGCCCGGCCGATCATCGCCGACTCGAGATGGCACGCGCCGCCGGTGTTGATCTGCACGGCGGGGATGCCGTGCGCGCGGACCTTCTCGGCGTCGACCTTGCTCGCGATGTCGCCCTCGATGACCGCGATCTCGTAGCGGTCGCGCAGCGCCTCGATCGTCGCGAGGATCGTCGAGGTCTTGCCCGCGCCCGGCGACGCCATGAGGTCGACCACGAACACGCCCGCCTCGGCGAAGCGCGCGCGATTGGCCGAGGCCAGCTCCTCGTTCGCCTCGAAGATGCGCTTGTCGATCTCGACCCTCACCGGCCCGCCTCTCAGTCGATGTCGATGCCGCTGATCGTGAGCTCGCGTCCGGCGAGCAGCTCGACGAGGAAGCTCCCGCAGCTCGCGCACACGCCGCCGTCGAAGCGGCCGTGGTCGAACTCGACGCCGCACTCGACGCACCGCGAGCGCGCGCCGGGCGTCGTGATCGAGAGCGTCGAGCCCTCGGCCATCGTGCCCGGCGTGAGGGCGTCCCACGCGAAGCGCAGCGCGTCGTCCATCACCTCGGTCAGCGCGCCGACGGTGACGTCCACGCGGTCGATCCTCGTCGCGCCCGCGTCGGAGGCGGCCGCGATCGCGCTCGCGAGGATTCCCTCGGCGATTCCCATCTCGTGCACGGCCGGCTACCCGTCCCCGCGGCCGTCCGCCGCGTCATCAGCCGGACCATCCGCGGGGTCATCCTCGTCCAGGCCGAGCTCCGCGAGCCGCTGACGCTTGATCTTGCGCGCGAGCAAGACGCGCACGAGCAGCATGCTCGCCTCGAACAGCGCGATCATCGCCCCGGCGAGCGCCCCCATGCTCCACGGGTTCCAGTCGGGCGTGATCATCGAGGCGATTATCACCATGACGACCCACACGACGCGCCAGTTCTTGCGCAGCACCGCGTAGGGCACCACGCCGAAGTAGACGAGGTAGAACACGATGACCGGGACCTCGAAGGCGAGCCCGAAGCCGGCCAGGAACCACATCGCGAACGACATCGCGCTCTGTGCCCGCAGCATGAGCGTGAACGTCTCACCGCTCTGGTCCACGAGCCACTGCGCCGAGGGTTCGAGGATCACGGAGTAGCAGAACGCCACGCCGCCGAGGAACAGGAGCGTGGCCGCGAAGAAGGTCCACAGGAACCAGCGGCGCTCCTTCGGCTGGAGCGCGGGCAGGAAGAACGCGAGCGTCTGGTAGATGATGACGGGACTGCCGACGATGAGCGCCCCGAACAGCCCGAGCCGGAAGCGGTTGGCCATCGCTTCCATGATGTCGAAGACGTGCGAGCCCTGGTCACCGATGATGGACGTCATCGGATAGGTGAGCAGCAGGTAGATCTGGTCGGAGACGAAGTACCCGGCGACGACGAGAACGCTCAGGACCGCCGCGACGACGGTCAGCCGCTTGCGGAGCTCGTTCAGGTGTCCCATGAGGGGCATGCGTCTGGGAGAGATGGGCATGGTCTTCCGGGGGCGCCCTCAGGCGTCCTCCCGCTCCCCCTCTCCGGATCCGGTGCCAGGAACCCAGCCGAGTTCGCTCGCCGGGATGCTCGCGAGATCGACGTCGTCATCCAGACCGATGTCCTCGCCGGCCGCGGCC
>CAYYLR010000084.1:0-7190 GCA_964472485.1 uncultured Coriobacteriaceae bacterium | reverse complement strand
CTTCGAGATCGAGCCCGGCGAGATCGTCGGCTTCCTCGGCCCGAACGGCGCCGGGAAGACCACGACGATCCGGTGTCTGCTCGGGATGCTGCGTCCGACCGCCGGCGAAGGACGGCTCTTCGGCGAGCGGGTGACTTTGGACGGCGCCGGGCTGCGCAGGCGCGTGGGCTACGTCGCCGGCGACGTCCGCCTGTACGACCGGGAGACCGGACGCTGGCACATCGACTACATCACGCGTCTGCGTGGCGCGCCCGCCCGCTCACTCGACGATCTGCTCGAGCGGTTGAGCTTCGACCCCACCCGACGCGTGCGCGAGCTCTCGAAGGGCAACCGCCAGAAGCTCGCCCTCGTGCTCGGGCTGATGCACGATCCCGAGCTGCTCATCCTGGATGAGCCGACCTCGGGCCTCGACCCGCTCAACCAGGAGGTCGTCTTCGAGATCGTACTCGAGCGTGTGCGCTCCGGCGCGACGCTGTTCCTCTCGAGCCACATCCTGCCTGAGGTCGAGAAGGTGTGCTCGCGAGTCGGCATCATCAGGAATGGGACGCTCGCGGCCGAGGAGAACGTGTCCGAACTGCTTGCCAAGCGCTTGCGCAGGGCCGAGGTCCGGTTCGCGGACCGGGCGGACGTCGCGATGCTCGCGGGCCTTGCCGGGATCGCTGACGTCCGGGCCGTCGACGAGCACACCCTCGCCTTCACCGCGAAGGGCGATGTGGTGGACTCGCTCGTCAAGCGGCTCGCCGGCCACACGCTCACGGACCTGCGGATCCATCAGGCGAACCTGGAGGAGGTCTTCATGGAGTACTACGCCGACGGGGACGTCTCCGAGCGGGCAGATGGGGGGAGGACGGCATGAGTCTCCCCATCCTCACCGCGACACTGCACCAGCGCCGGTGGAGCATCATCTGGTACTCGGCCGGTCTGGTCTTCTACTCCTGGCTCATGGTCTGGTTCTGGCCGTTGTTCGGTGGCGAGGAGTACACGCAGCTCGTCGACTCGCTCCCCAAGGAGGTGCTCGCCGCGTTCGGCACCGCGGAGTTGTCACTTGGAACGCTTGGCGGCTACATGCAGGTCGAGTACCTCGGGCTCATGTGGATGATCATCGTCTCGTCGGCGATCATCCTCTACGCGACCAAGGCGTGCGCGAGTGAGATCGACGCCGGCACGATGGAGCTGCTCCTCGCTCAGCCGCTCTCCCGGACCCGGCTCATGCTCACGCGCATCGCCGGGCTCGTCATCGTGGCGCTTGCGCTCTCGGCCGCGACGTTCGTCCCCATCCAGATCTTCGGTCCTCGGTACACGGTCGACCTCTCGGCCGAGGTCTTCTGGCTGCTGTTCGCGCAGGGGACGCTCTTCATCCTCGCGATCGGTGGCATAACGCTGGTGGTCTCGGCGTTCTCGTCCAGCGGCGGTCGGCCCGCGGCATTCGCGAGCGGACTGCTCGGCGCGATGTGGGTCCTCCACTTCGTGGCCGAGGTCTCTGAGGTGGCCGAGGCGCTCGAGACGATCAACCTGCTGCGGTACTGGGAGCCGGGCCGGATCATCAACGACGCGAGCGCGAACCCGGACGCCTGGTGGGTTTACGGGTGCGTCACGATCGTCTCCTTCGGCGTTGCCGTGTGGGGCTTCGCGAGGCGAGACGCGGTCTGATGACCGCGACCCGCCAGGCGACGATCGCGCTCAGCGGCGCTCTGCCCGAGCGCTTCTACTGCGCCGAGTGCGGTTCGCGGGTGTGCGGGGGCGTGGAGCGTATCCCCGGTGTGGTGCGCTCGGCGTGCGACGTGGAGGCGGGCGTCCTGACGGTGGAGTACGACCCCTCGCTGCTTGACGAAGCCGAGCTCGGATCGCACGTGCGGCGGCTCGCACTCGACGCGGCCGGCGTTGTCGCGCACGCGGCGTATCGCGTGAGCGGCCTTGATTGACCTGACTGCGCGCGGACGGTCGCCCGCTCGGTCAGGCAGATCCCCGGGGTCGTGTTCGCCGACGTGAACTTCGCGAGTGGTGTGATGGTGCTCGAGTATGACCCCGTGCGTGATCCACGGCAGCGAGCGCTCGGCATCCTCGCCGCGTCGGGACATGTCACCGAGCCGATCGAGCCTGAGCCGAGCGCGCGCGTCGCGCCGTCGCCCCGGTGGCCGGTCGCGCACCGCGGGGAGATCGCGGCGGCGCTCTCGGGGGCCCTGGTCGCCGCAGGCTGGGCCGCATCCGGTGCGAGCGAGGCCGTGTCATCGGTCTCCTACGCGCTCGCGATTGTAGCTGGCGGCACGATCGTCTGGCGGCGTGCGATCGTCTCGATCGCGGCCCGGACGCTCGACATGAACGTGCTGATGACGATCGCGGTCCTCGGCGCCGCGGCGCTCGGCGAGTGGGGCGAGGGGGCGACCGTCGTCTTCCTGTTCGCGCTCGGCGGCGTGCTCGAGTCGCGATCGCTCGCACGCACCCGCCGATCGATCGCCGGGCTCCTCGAGCTCGCGCCCGAGACCGCGCGCGTCGCGCGGCAGGGGAGCGAGAGCGTCGTCCCGACGGGCGAGGTCCGCGTGGGCGAGACTGTCGTCGTGCGCCCGGGGGAGCGCGTGCCGCTCGACGGGACGATCGTCACGGGACGGACGGCGCTTGACGAGTCGCCGATCACCGGGGAATCGGTGCCCGTCGACAAGGAGGCGGGTGATGCCGTCTTCGCCGGGACGCTCAACACCTCGGGACTCATCACGATGACCGTCGGTGCCGAGGCGTCCTCGTCGACGCTGGCGCGCATCCTCCACCTCGTCGAGGCCGCTCAGGCGAGCCGCGCTCCGGTCCAGCGATTCGTCGACCGGTTCAGCCGCGCGTACACGCCGGCGGTCATCGCCGTGGCCGTGCTCATCGGCGTCGGGCTGCCGATCGCGGGGAGTCTCGGCGCGCCATGGGCGGGGTTCGAGGCGTGGCGCGACTGGGTCTACCGGTCGCTCGTGCTGCTCGTCGTGTCGTGTCCGTGCGCGCTCGTGATCTCGACGCCGGTATCGATCGTCTCGGCGATCACACGTGCCACTCGGGATGGGATCCTCGTCAAGGGTGGCGCTTTCCTCGAACTCGCCGCTGGCGTGAAGGTGGTGGCGCTCGACAAGACCGGCACGCTCACGCACGGGCGCCCGGAGCTCGCGCGGGTCGTCGTGCGGGATGGAGAGGACCCCGGCCACGTGCTCCGGCTCGCGGCGGCGCTGGAGACGCACTCCAACCATCCGGTCGCGCGGGCGGTAGCCGGTGCGGTCGACGGCGACGCGGGTCTGGAGGAGGCCGCCGGGGTCCTTGAGACGGCGGGCGCCGGGGTTGAAGGCATTCTCGGCGGTGACAGGGTCGTCGTCGGCAGCGTCCGGCACGCGGCCGGGCTCGGTACGCTCGAGACGTGGGCCGAGGAGCGCTCGGCTGAACTCGAGGCGGAGGGGATGACCGTGCTCACCGTCGTGCGCTACGGCGCCGCAGGACCGCGGACACTCGGGCTTCTCGCGGTCGCCGACACGGTACGGCCGGAATCAGCCGCGCTCGTCGCCGGACTGCGGAGCGAGGGTGTCGGCACGATCGTGATGCTCACCGGTGACAACCGTCGCGTCGCGTCAGGGATCGCCGCATCCGCGGGCGTCACCGGATTCCGGGCGGAGCTGATGCCCGAGGAGAAGACGGCCGCGTTGCGAGAGCTGCGCGAGCGTCACGGCGTCACGGTGATGGTCGGCGACGGCGTCAACGACGCGCCGGCGCTGTCGGCAGCCGATATCGGGATCGCGATGGGGGCCGCCGGAAGCGACACCGCGATCGAGGCCGCGGATGTCGCGCTCATGCGCGACGATCTCACCGCGGTGCCCCGCTTCATCGCGCTTGGCAGGCGCACGATGCGCGTCGTGCGGCAGAACGTCGCCCTCTCCCTCGGCACGAAGGCGCTCGTGCTTGTTCTCGCGGCCGCGGGGAAGGCTACACTGTGGATGGCGGTGTTCGCGGATACGGGGATCGCGCTCGTGGTGATCCTGAACGGACTGCGGCTCCTGCGCCCGGTTCGATGAGCGCTCGCCGTACCCCGCGGTCGACCCTGGAGGTGGCCCTGTGGCCGAGGACCTGATACGTCTGCTGGCGGCCTGGATGCTCATTCATGAAGTCGCCGACGAGGGCATGAAGGCCGCGGTCGTCCGCGGCGCCGACGTGAAGCCCGGGTCGATCAACGCCGGACCTGACGCGTTCGTCGATGGGCTCAGCGCGATGATCGCCGCGGAGAAGGAGGCGCTCAAGTCCGAACTCGCCGCACGCGCTGAAGGTGCCGATCCCAGCGAGGGCGAGACGGGAGATGCGGCGCTGGCTGACATGCGCTTCGAGCTCGGCGAGATACGGGGGCGGCTTGACGCGATCGAACGGGCGGTCGACACGCTCATTCGGCGCTCCGCCGGCTAGCGATGTTCTCGCGCGAACGCGCCATCATCGGCGTGGCGGCGAAGCACCTCGTGGCGGCGCTGCCAGCCGCCGGGTTCGGAATCGCCCGTCCCGCGGTGCGCCGTCGCGCATGGGCGCGAGCGCTCCGCCGATCGGCCGAGGACCTCGGTCCCGCGTTCATCAAGCTTGGACAGCTCGTCTCGGTGCGACCTGACGAGTTCTCCGCCGAGTTTGTCGCGGAGATGCGGACACTCCAGTCACGCGTGCCGCCGACCTCCACCGAGGTGGTGCGCGATATCGTGCGGCGGGAACTCGGGCGGACCCCCGATGAGCTCTGGGATGCGTTCGAGGACGCACCGGTGGCGTCGGCCTCAGTGGCCCAGGTGCACCGCGCACGTCTCAGGAGCGCCTACCTCCCGGCCTGGGGTCCGCCGATCCCTGCCGGCGCGCCGGTCGCCGTGAAGGTGCTTCGTCCCGGTGCCGAGCACGTGGTGGCCGCCGACGTGCGGGTGATGCGCCGTCTGGCTGAGCGCCTCGAACGGATGCGGCTCGGCCGACGCCTCCGTGCGCTGTCGCTCGTCGAGGAGTTCGCCGCATCGATGGCACGCGAGCTCGATCTTCGGCTGGAGGGTCGCGCTGCCGACCGCTTCGGGTTCGACTTCCGTGACGACCCGCAGGTCGTCGTGCCGCGCGTCGTGTGGAGCGCGAGCGGGGCGCGCGTTCTGACGATGGAGTTCATGGACGGATGGCACCTGAACGAACTCGACGAGGCCCGCGCGGCGGGTGTGGACTGTCGCGCGCTCGCGATCCACGGAGCGACCGCGTTCATGCGGCAGGTCTTCGTCTGGGGGCGCTACCACGCCGACCTCCATCCAGCGAACCTGCTCGTCACGCCTCAGGGAACGATCGCGTACCTCGATTTCGGCATCGTCGGGACGCTTACGCCTGATCAGCGGCGGGAGATGGCGCAGGTCATGGCGGCGCTCGTCTACCGCGACGCCGGGCGCGCGCTGCGGCATTCGGCGGCCCTCGGTGTGCAGGTGCCGCCCGAACGGGTCGAGGCGCTCACGGCGGAGATCAGGGCGCTCCTGGAGTCGGCACGGCGCGCGGACGGAACGCAGGACCTGTCCGCGTTTGGCCTCGGCTTCCTGCGTGCGCTCGCCCGGCATGACGTCCTCGTTCCACAAGGGTACGGCATGCTCGTGAAGTCGCTCGTGACCGTTGAGGGCGTCGCACGGGCGCTCTACCCGGAGATCGACATCATCGAGACGGCGCGCCCTTTCGTGACGCGGCTGCTTGCGAGCGTGTTCGCGGATCCGGCCGTTCTGCAGGCTCGCCTGCCGGCGGCGCTGCGGGCCGCGGTGTGGGAGCTGACGGCCTGAGCCGGGGTAGGCCCGGAGTCCCACGCGGCAGCGCTACCCGTCGAACGACCCTGGCCGATAGCCGTCGAGGTCCTGGGCGACGTAGGTGAAGCCGGCCTCACGGACCGCCGTCGCGAGCCGTTCACGAACCGCGAACGCCCGCTCCATCTCCGGGGGATCGACCTCGATGCGCGCCACGTTGCCGTGCGCCCGCACGCGCACCTGCCGGAGGCCGAGGGCCCGAGCCGCGGCCTCGGCGGTCGCGATCCGCTCGAGCAACTCCTCGGTGATCGGCGTGTCGTAGGGCAGGCGGGTCGCCAGACACGTCATCGACGGCTTGTTCCAGTTCGGCAGGCCGAGGTCACGGGCGAGCGTTCGGACCTCGTCCTTGTGCAGCCCGACATCGAGCAGCGGGCTCGCGACGCGGAACTCGGCCGCGGCGCGCCGCCCGGGGCGGTGCTCGCCGGTGTCATCAGCGTTCGTTCCATCGACGACCCACGGAATCCCCCTCGTGCGCGCGATCTCGGTGAACAGGCCGAACATCTCGGCCTTGCAGTAGTAGCACCGGTCCGTTGTGTTCGCCTGAAAGCGCGGGTCGGCAAGTTCGAACGTCTCGGTCTCATGGATACGCAGGCCGAGCGCCTGGGCCGTCGCGCGCGCCTCGCTCACCTCGGCGGGAGCGTGGACGTCCGAGACAGCGAGCACCGCGAGACAGCGTTCGCCGAGGACCGCGTGCGCGGTGAACGCGACGAGCGTCGAGTCCACACCGCCCGAGTACGCGACAAGAACGTCTCCGAGGTTCTTGAGACGGTTGCGGAGCTCATCGTACTTGCGGGTGATCGCGGGCACGGGCGTCCTTCGCCGATGGGTTCCCGAAGTATCGCACACGACTATCCCTGTCCGGGAGGGGAATACCCCCTACGACGCTACAAACGAGGAGTGCCCATGGCCGAGGACACCAGCACGAGCATCGAGCATCTCGCCGACGAGATGCGTGTCGTCGCGCCCCCCTCCCGGTTCTCCGAGCGAGCCGTCGTGCCGGACCGCGCCGCCTACGAGAGCGCCTACCGGCGCTCGGTCGAGGACCCTGACGGCTTCTGGGGTGATGCCGCGCGGACGGAGCTCGAGTGGATGACGCCGTTCTCGACGGTCCGGGACGGCGGATTCGAGTCGCTCGACGTGCGCTGGTTCGCGGACGGCGCGCTGAATGTCTCAGCGAACTGCCTCGACCGCCATCTCGGAACGTGGCGCCGGAACAAGGCCGCGCTCATCTGGGAGTCAGACGACGGGCACACCCGCACGTACACGTACCAGCAGCTCCACTACGAGGTGAGCAAGTTCGCCAACGTGCTCAAGAAGAAGGGCATCGAACGCGGCGATCGGGTCGCGCTCTACATGCCGATGATTCCCGAGCTCGCCATCGCGATGCTCGCGTGC
>CAYYLR010000083.1:0-7259 GCA_964472485.1 uncultured Coriobacteriaceae bacterium | reverse complement strand
CCCGTCGAGCCGAACAGCACGTCGCCGATCGGGTTACGGGCAGGCGGCGCGGCCTCGGGAGCCGCGTCGGCCGGGCGGACCACGGGCTGCGGCGCCGCCTCGGCCCGGGCGCGCAAGACCTCCGCGGCGGACTCCCGGTCAATGGACTGCTCATAGTGACCCGCGACGAGCGACGACGCGATGACCGCCGCACGCTGCTCCGGGGTGATCGCGCCGATGCGGCCGTGCGGGGGCACGATCATCGCGCGCTCCACCGGCATCGGCGAGCCGTCGGGCAGCAGGAACGAGACGAGCGCCTCGCCCACCTTGAGTTCGGTCACAGCGGCCTCCACGTCGATCCCGGGGTTCACGCGGAACGTCTCCGCCATCGCCTTCACGGCCTTCTGTTCGCGCGGTGTGTAGGCGCGCAGCGCGTGCTGCACCTTGTTGCCGCACTGCCCGAGCACGGTCTCGGGGATGTCGATCGGGTTCTGGGTGACGAAATAGACGCCCACCCCCTTGGAGCGGATGAGCCGCACGACCTGCTCGATCTTGGTGAGGAGCGCGTCGGGCGCGTCATCGAACAGCAGGTGCGCCTCGTCGAAGAAGAAGACGAGCTTGGGCTTGGGCAGGTCACCGGCCTCGGGCAGGTGCTCGAAGAGCTCGGAGAGCAGCCAGAGCAGCAGCGTCGCGTACAGACGCGGCGACGTCATCAGCTTGTCGGCCGATAGGATGTTGACCACTCCACGGCCGTTCACGTCGGTCTGCATGAAGTCGAACAGGTCGAGCGCGGGCTCGCCGAAGAAGCGATCACCGCCCTGCTCCTCGAGTGCGAGGAGGGCCCGCTGGATGGCGCCGATGCTCGCCGGGGAGACGTTGCCGTAGGTGGTACCGATATCCCGCGCGTTGTCGGCCACGAACCTGAGCATCGCGCGGAGGTCCTTGATGTCGAGCAGCAGCAGCCCGTTCTCATCGGCCACGCGGAACGCGATCGTGAGCACGGCCTCCTGCGTGTCGTTCAGGTTGAGCATGCGGCCCAGAAGCAGCGGACCGACCTCGGACACGGTCGTGCGCACCGGATGCCCCATCTCGCCGTAGACGTCCCAGAATGTGACGGGCGCTCCGTGGAATCCCCACTCGCCCAGACCGAGCGTCGCGATACGGTCGTCGACCTTGGCGTTGCCTCCCCCGGGCTGCGAGATGCCTGAGAGATCGCCTTTGACGTCGGCGGCGAAGACCGGCACGCCGATCGACGAGAACGCCTCGGCGAGCACCTGGAGCGAGACGGTCTTGCCGGTGCCGGTGGCGCCCGCCACGAGACCGTGCCGGTTCGCCATCGAGGGGTGAAGAAGGCAGTCGGCCTCGCTCTTGCCGACGAGCAAACCGGGCAGCGGCTCAGACATGCTGATCCCCCTCAGCGTCAGTGCGGATTCCGAGAGATGTATGCCCGAAGCGGCCTCCGGGGCCACGCGACACCCGCGGACTCGGTCAGGTTGGCTTGCGGGCGACGAGGCTGAACATGAGGGGCAGCGTCGGGTGGTCCGGCGGCAACGTGTAGAGGTCGTGCCCGGCCTCGACCATGTTCGGCGTGTACTTCCACGCGAGCAGCGGATACTCGCGGAGCTCCTCGATGACGAGACCCGCGCCGACGAGCGTGCCGATGATGTCCTCGAACGTGTGTTGCCAGGAGTGGGAGGTGCCGGTGAACTCGCAACCCGGTGCGGCGTAGCTCCCGTACTCCTGCCACTCAAGCGCGCCGTGGTCGAAGTACGAGTACTTCACGCGCAGGTCGGGGGTGTCGCATTCATCATCGAACACCCACAACGTCGGATGCATGTCGGCGATCTTGAAGAGGCCGCCGGGAGCGAGCCGACTCGCGATCGTCTCCGCCCACGGCCGCAGGTCGGGAAGCCACGTGATGGTGCCGTGCGACGTGAAGATGAGATCGAACGCCCCCGGTGACAGCTCGTCGGGAGGGATGGTCACGTCTCCTTCGATGAACCGCGCCGGGATCCCGGTGCGCGCTGAGAGCGCTCGGGCCGCCTCGATCGCAGCCGACGAGAAGTCGAGACCCGTCGCTTGAGCACCGGCCAGGGCGAGCCGGAGCGTGTCGAGGCCGAAGTGACACTGGAGATGCAGCGCCCGCAGCCCCGCCACGTCGCCGAGCAGCCCGGCCACGACCCGGTCGAACGGCCGTGCGGACGGGTCGGCGACGAACCCCTCGACGTCGTAGAAGTCCGACGGCACGTGCAGGGCGGCCCAGCGCTGCCACAGCTCACGGTTGGCGTTGATGCGATCGCGATCATCCATGGTGCCCTCCGAGGTCGCCCGTCGCTCTACCGATGATAGCCGCACCGGGGATCGGCGGCATCGCCCGCCGGATCCGTGCGTTCCCCACCCTGCCGGGGAAGGTATGCTGCAAGGCAGCGACCCGGAGGTGACACAACCCCGTGCAGAAGCGGCGCGGTCTGAGCTGCGGCATACCCGCGCTCGACGAGGTCCTCGAGACGATCTGGGCCGGAGACAACATCGTGCTCGAGGTCGACGAGCTCGGCGACTTCGCCGCGTTCGCCGAACGGTACTGCCGCCACACCGCCAAGACGGGAACCAAGCTCGTCTACTTCCGCTTCGCCGACCACCCGCCGTTCGTGCCCGAGGGCGTGCCCGTCGAGCAGCACGACCTGGACCCCAGCGCCGGCTTCGAGCACTTCATCTCCGAGATCCTGAGCGTCATCGAAGCCAACGGCCGTGACGGCGTCTACTACCTCTTCGACTGCCTCTCGGGGCTCGCGATCGACTGGTACAGCGATCGCATGCTCGGCAACTTCTTCCGCCTGACATGCCCGTTCCTCTACCTGTACGACACGGTGGCGCTGTTCGTGCTGCTTCGTCACGTGCACACGCCGCTGGCCACCCGCGTCATCCACACCACCGCGCAGGTGGTCCTCGACGTGTACCGCAGCAACGATGCGCTCTACATCCTGCCGGTGAAGGTCTTCGAACGCACCTCTCCCACGATGTACATGCTCCACCGCTGGGACGGCGAGCGGGTGCGTCCGGTCACCCAGAGCGCCGTGCTCTCGGAGATCCTCACCGGCACACAGCATCCGTGGATCGACGTCAACGTGGACTGGCGCGATCCGTGGGCCACCACCTTCTCCGAGGCCGAGAGCATGCTCGAGCGCCAACGGGCAGGCGACGTTGACCCGGACGAGCTCGACGCGATGACTGAGAAGCTCGTGCGGATGGTCCTCTCACGCGACGTGAACGACGATCTGCACGCGCTGTGCCGCCGGTACTTCCAGCTCGGCGATCTTGTGGCGGTCGGGAAACGCATGGTCGGCAGCGGGCTCGCGGGCGGGAAGTCGGTCGGCATGCTGCTCGCGAGGAAGATCCTGTCCGTCGATCGGCCCGACATCTCGGCACACCTCGAGATCCATGACTCGTTCTACGTCGGCTCGGACGTGTACTACAGCTACCTCGTCCTCAACGATTGCTGGTGGGACCGGCACCGGCTCAGGAACGCCGAGGACCCGTTCGCGGCCGCGAGGCTCATCCATGACAAGCTGCTCGCCGGGGAGTTCGCCGAGAGTACCGAGGCGCAGTTCCGTGAGATCCTGGACTACTTCGGCCAGTCGCCGATCATCGTGCGCTCGTCGAGCCTGCTCGAGGACGCGTACGGGAACTCGTTCTCCGGGAAGTACGAGAGCGTGTTCTGCGCGAATCAGGGCGACCCCGAGTCGCGCCTCGGGAACTTCAAGGACGCGGTGCGCACCGTGTACGCGAGCACGATGAGCGAGGAGGCCCTCTCCTACCGCATGCACCGCGGACTGCTCCACCGCGACGAGCAGATGGCGCTCCTCGTGCAGCGGGTCTCGGGCGAGTTCCACGGTAGCCTTTACTATCCGCACATCGGCGGGGTCGGGTACTCGTTCAACCCGTACGTGTGGAACCGCAAGCTCGACCCGGACCAGGGCATGCTACGGCTCGTCTTCGGCCTCGGAACGCGCGCCGTCGACCGGCACGACGACGACTACACGCGCCTCGTCGCGCTCGACGCCCCCAAGCTCCGCCCGGAGGGCTCCGCGGCCGACATCGCCCGGTACAGCCAGCACGTCGTCAACGTGATCGACCTCGAAGCGAACGCACACGTCTCGCGGCGCTTCGAGGACGTCGCGCGGGCCTCGGACTCGCTGCCGCTCGAGTTGTTCGCGTCCCACGACACGGAGATGGAGCGACGCGCACGTGAGCACGGGATGCGCGATGTGTTCACCTACGTACTCACCTTCGATGGACTTCTCGGGTGTACGGAGGTGCCCGGCGTCATGCGCGAGATGATGCAAGCGCTGAGCGCCGCCTACGAGCATCCGGTGGACATCGAGTTCACCATCAACCACCTCGATGACGGCACGTATCGAATCAACCTTCTGCAGTGCCGTCCGTTCCATGTCACCGGCAACATCACCCACATCCCGCTGCCCGAGGACATCCCCGAGAAGGACGTCATCCTCCGGACCAGCGGCCCCCTGATCGGCCAGAGCCGTGCCGCCGAGATCGACCGCGTCGTCTACGTCCAACCCGAGGGCTACGCCGCCCTGCCGCTCGACCAGAAGTTCGAGGTCGCGCGGCTCGTCGGTCGCGTCACGAACCTGCCGGGCGCGTGGACGACGATGCTTCTGGGGCCGGGCCGATGGGGCACGAAGATGCCCGAGCTCGGAATCCCCGTGCGGTTCAACGAGATCAAGAACGTCTCGGTGCTCTGCGAGATCGCGCGGATGCACGAGGGGCTCAACCCCGACCTATCGCTCGGCACGCACTTCTTTAACGACCTCGTCGACATGGATGTGCTCTACATCGGCATCGCGCCCGCCAGCGCCGGCGCCACACTCAACGAGGAGTTGCTCCGCCTGCTGCCCAATCGGCTCGCCGCACTCCTGCCCGGCGACGCCCAGTACGCCGACGTGGTCCGCGTCATCGACGCGGAGAGCCTTGAGGCGGCCTGGATGATGCTCCGCGCCGACGCGATCGGGCAGCAGGCGGTCGTGTACCTCTCGGACCGGTGCGAGGTCGTGCGCGAACGGCGGTAGACCGCGCAGGACTTCAGAGTCCGGGCATGACAGCGCGCCGCGCCCATCGGCTGCCGAGCCGGCCTCCTGTATGCTTCTCGGTGCATGTCGCGGAGGCGACCTGTCCGGCACACCGACGACCGAGGATACTATGACCGACTATCCGGCCGCATCGATCCGACCGCAGGGCTCCCGCTCACTTGTCGGCCTGGGTGACGACTCCTCCCTCGCGCGCTACGACAGCATCCTCGACCAGTGCGGAGACCCCGCGCACCCCACACCCATCGTGCGCCTGAACCGCGTACTCGGGAATCCCGATGTCGCGCTCTACGTGAAGTGCGAGTGGGAGAACCCGTTCGGCTCGATCAAGGACCGCACGGCGAAGTGGCTGATACGCGGCCTGATCGAGCGCGGCGAGCTGCAGGGCAAGACGCTCATCGAAGCCACGAGCGGCAACACCGGCATCGCACTGGCAGCGATCTGCTCGCTGCTCGGGGTGCCCATGGTGGCGACCGCCCCGCACGTGCTCTCGGCCGAGAAGACGGCGCTGCTGCGCGCGTTCGGCGCCGACGTGCGCTTCACCACCCCCGAGGAGTGCGCCGACAAGCACCCGATGGATGCGGCGTTCCAGCTGGCCCAGCGGATCATGGCCGAGAACCCCGGGGTCTACGTGATGCCCAACCAGTACGACAACCCGGACAACGCGCGCGCGCACTACGAGTCGACCGGCCCCGAGATCTGGCGGCAGACCGAGGGCTCGATCAGGTACTTCTTCGCCGGGATGGGGACGTGCGGCACGGTCGTGGGGACGAGTCGTTTCCTCAAGGAGCGCGATCCCGGCATCAGGATCATCGCCATCGAGCCGGTGCCCGGACACCACATCTCCGGGCTTAAGAACATGGTGGAGACCGCCGTTCCAGCGAACCTCGACCGCTCGGCGATCGATGAGATCGTCTACGTCGACGACGAGATGACCGATGAGATGGCGCGACGACTCTACCGCGATGAGTCGCTGCAGGTGGGTCCCTCGGCAGCGGCGATCATCGCGGGCGCGGTGTCATGGCTGAGCGAGCCGGGCCGCTCGGGCGTCGCCGTGTCGATCGCGCCCGACAGCGGGCAGAAGGCCGCGAGCTACCTGAGAGAGATCCTGGAGTAGGCCCGTGACGGGCAAGGCGCCAGCGACTGCCCGCGAAGGCCTCGCGCCGGACGATCCCCGCCGATCAGAACTCCGGCCCCTCCGCGACCCATCCCGTCGCCAGCAGCGAAGCCGCTCGAACTCGCACCCTTCAAGCCGCTCGACGAGGGGTCCGATCCGGCCGAGGAACGCGTGCGGGTCGAACAGCTCGCCGAGCTGCGCGGGGGTGGGCGCACACTCCTTGGCGGCACGCCCGCCGAATCGCCAACCACCGCCCTCGCCCAGGCGGGAGAGTCCGTTTCTCGCAAGCACCGCATAGACCGTCGAGCGCGGGATGCCGGTCTCCCGGGAGACGTAGGGCGGGCCTTCCCGAAGCGTCCGGCGACGGAAGGTCCGGGCGATCGCCTTGGCGTCGACGCGAGGACGAACCCGGCAGGGGCGACTCGAACGATCGGAGAGATCCCCGCAGCAGTTCCCTGCCATGAACGGTCAATCGCGCGTTACGATGGTGCACGAGGGCCCTCCGTGCTCAGTTGTCGGCTTCAGCACCTACAACCGAACGGGAGAGCCCTCGCTCTTGTCAACTCAATAACCTACATGGGCAGTACAGCTAGGACGCGATCGTCGGCACCTCGCGCTTCCGCTGCGGAGCCGCAAGGAACGCGAGGCTGCCGACGAGCAGCGCGCCCCCCAGAAGCGCCAGCGCGGGAGGACGCTCGCCTAGGAGCACGGTGCCGAGCATGAACGCGACGAGCGGCTCGGCAAGGGTGAGCGACCCCGCGGTGGCCGCGGACACTCGGCGGATGCCCCAGCCGAAGAAGCCGTAGGCGCCGGCGGTCGCGCCGACACCGAGCCAACCGAGCGCCAGCAGTGTGCGGGCGTCCGCGAGCTCGGCTAGCCGTCCGGAGGACGCGAGCAGCGAGATCGCGACCGGCGCGAGCAGGACGGCGCCGATCGTGAGCACGGTGGCAGGACCGATGAGGAACGGCGTGTCGCCCGTGAGCACGCGGCGCATCGCGACGGCGAAGACCGCGTACGCGAGTCCCGCCACAAGCGAGAATGCCACGCCGAGCGGGTCG
>CAYYLR010000082.1:0-7261 GCA_964472485.1 uncultured Coriobacteriaceae bacterium | reverse complement strand
GAAGGACGGCGCGATCATCTGCAACTCGGGCCACTTCAACGTCGAGATCAACATCCCGCACCTGCGCGACCGTGCCGTCTCGACGCGTGAGGTCCGGCCGCTCGTCGAGGAGTTCACGCTTACCGACGGCCGGGTCATCTACCTGCTCGCCGACGGGCGCCTCGTCAATCTCGCGTGCGCGGAGGGGCACCCGGCGTCGGTGATGGACATGAGCTTCGCCAACCAGGCGCTCTGCGCCGAGTTCATGGTGGCCAACTGCGCGGACATGGAGCCGGGAGTCTACGAGGTCCCCGAGGAGATCGACGCCGAGATCGCGGCGCTCAAGCTTGCGAGCATGGGCATCGAGATCGACGTGCTGACCGAAGAGCAGGAGCGGTACCTGAGCTCCTGGCAGGAGGGCACGGTCTAGTCACGCTGTCGCACGGGGCCACTTCGTAGCCCCTCCCTGATCCGGAGGCACGCATGGCGCTCACTGACATCCCCCTCACGTTGTGGTGGGAGGACGGCACCGTCCGCATGATCGACCAGAGCCGCTTGCCGCTCGTCGGTGACCTGCTCGTGTGCAACACCTATGAGGGCGTGTGCGCCGCCATCTCGGGCATGGCGGTCCGTGGCGCCCCGGCCCTCGGCGTGGCCGCCGCGCTCGGCGTGGCGCTCTGGTCGGAGACCGAGGGTGCCGGGATCGACGACCTGTGCTACTACCTCGACGAGCTCGACCGGGTGGCCGACGAGATCGCAGCCACGCGGCCGACCGCGGTGAACCTGATGTGGGGCGCCGAGCGCATGAAGCGCTTCGCGCGCGACAACGCCGACGTCGGACTCGACGCCCTCCGGCCGCTCGTGCTCGAGGAGGCGCTCTCGGTCCGCGCGGAGGACGAGGAGCGCAACCGCGCGCTTGGCGCGCACGGCGCCGCGCTGCTCGCGCCCGGCTCGCGGGTCCTGACGCACTGCAACGCCGGATCGCTCGCCACGGCCTACTTCGGCACGGCGCTCGGCGTCATCTTCAGCGCCCACGCCGAGGGCAGGATCGAGCACGTGTGGGTCGACGAGACCCGGCCGGTGCTCCAGGGAGCGCGGTTGACCGCGTGGGAGCTTCGGATGGCTGGCGTTCCCTTCAAGCTCATAACGGACAACATGGCGGCCAGCGTCATGCGGCGGGGCTGGGTTGACGCGGTGATCGTCGGCGCCGATCGCATCGCCGCCAACGGTGATGTCGCCAACAAGATCGGCACGTACGGGCTTGCGGTGCTCGCGCGTGAGCACGGGATCCCGTTCTACGTCGCGGCTCCGACCTCGACGGTCGATCTCACGCTGGCCACCGGCGACGAGATCGTCATCGAGGAGCGCGACCCTCGGGAGGTCACCGGCATGACCGTCTCGGGTGTCATCGAGCCGAGGACCGCGATCGAGACGCAAGCGCTCGACGCGCTGACGGAGGCCGGTCCATACAGTCTCGGCATGGCCAAGGGGCACCGGATGCAGCTCGCCCGCAAGGGTGGCGCCTACCAGTTCGATGCGTGGATGCGCGTCGCTCCGCCCGATGTCACCGTCTACAACCCCGCGTTCGACGTGACGCCGGCCGAGTATGTGACGGCGATCATCACCGAACGCGGTGTCGCCCGTCCCCGCTACACGGACTCGCTCGCCGAGTCGTGCTGCGGTTCGGGCGCCATCCACGAGCTCGGGTAGGGTGCCGCGTGGGCGCCGGTGACCTCCTGCTGGTGATGGGCGGTCTGCTCGGCTACCTTGCGCTCGGCATGGTGCTCCGGGTCACCGGACTGCTGGCAGCCGAGGACTCGCGGCCGCTCAATACGCTGCTCATGTACGTCGCGCTCCCCGCGCTGATCTTCACCATCGTGCGGCGCGAGTCGATCGATCCGGGGATGGCGGCGATGCCTGCGGTCGGGTGGGCGGTGGCGCTCACGGGGCTGCTGCTCGCCTGGGTGGCCGCACGGGCGCTGCGACTCGATGCGCCGACGACCGGCGCGTTCATGCTCGTCGCGGCGTTCGGCAACACGGGTTACGTCGGGTATCCCGTCGCCTCGGCGCTCTTCGGGGATGCGGGACTCGTTCGCGCGATCTTCTCCGACGTGTTCGGGAACACCGCCGCGGTCATCTCGATCGGCACGATCCTCGTGAGCCGTCTCGGCGAGCACGGCGTGCGTGTGAACCCGCTGCGCGAGATCGTGACGTTCCCGCCCTTCATCGCGCTCGCGTGTGCGCTCGCCACCCGTTCGGTTCCGGTTCCAGAGGTGTTCAGCTTCTGGTTGGACGGACTCGGTAAGCTCGTCATACCGCTGATCATGGTGTCGGTGGGACTTTCGCTCAGGCCGCGTGCGGTGGGAGCCAATCTGCCGAGGGCTGCGATCGCCGCGGCGATCAAGCTGCTCGTGCTGCCGCTGCTCGCCTGGGGTATCGCTCGCGTGACGGGTCTGGATGACGTCTCGCGCGGCGTGGCGGTCCTGCAAGCGGGAGTGCCGTCGATGATGCTCGCCGCGCTCATCGGTTCACGGTTCAGGCTCGACGTCGACCTGATCGCGTCGACGATCCTGGTCACGATGGCGGGGGCGGTCGTGACCGTGCCGCTGCTGCAGGTGGTGCTGCGCTGACGTCCCCGGAGGGGACACATGCACGCGCTGCTCGACTTCATCTTCCCGCCGAGGTGCGCCGGGTGTGACCGGCCCGGCACGGTGTGGTGCGCCGAATGCGATCACGCTGTGCCGCGCATCGATCGCCATGCCGCCTGTCGGCGCTGCGGAGCGTCGGCGAAGGGCGCATGCACGGAGTGCTCCGGACGGCGGTTCGCCTTCGGCGGGGCCCGCTGCGCCTCGTTGCTGCGCGCGCCCGTCTCACATGCGGTCGTGGCGCTCAAGGACGGGGGAGAGCGCCGGTACGCCGGGGTGCTCGCGGGACTCCTCGCCGAGGCATGCGACGGCTGGCTCTCGGCGGGCGAAGCGCTCGTGCCAGTTCCCGCGAGCCCGGCGGCCGTACGGCGGCGCGGCTTCGACCACGCCCGCGACATCACGCGAGCGCTTGCGCGGATGACGTCCGCATCGATCGCCACGCCGCTCCGCTCGGCCGACCGGCGCGACCAGCGAGAGCTCGGGATCGAGGAGCGGTTCGCCAACCGCGCCGGGGCCTTCTCGGTCGTCGGGCCGGGCTCGGTTCCCTCATGTGCCGTCCTCGTCGACGACGTGCTCACGACCGGCGCCACCGCCGACGCCGCCGCGCGGGCGCTGCTGTCGGCCGGATGTCGCTCCGTGCGGGTGCTGACGGTCGCGCGCACGTGTGATGTCCGGTTGCCGTGCGGCCCGTCGCGGTGACCGGGGGGGTTCGGGCCTGTTACACTGCTGATGCTCTCATCCGGGTCTGTGGTTGCGAGCGCGCGAGCGCTCTAGTCCAAGGTAGGCGCGGCCGAAGGGACCCACGTAAGCGCGAGGCCAAGCCTCGTCGTGAGCATGGCGCGCCTTAGGGGTAAGTCGTACCGTCCGCCGGCGTTCGTCGGCGGGCGAGAGGGCCGGTAGTGAGATCGCATCAAGCGGAAGCTCCGGTACGCGAGTGTGGGGCCAAAGACCAGGTCAGCCGGGTGAGGGCATCGTCCGGACAGCTCGAAGGGGAGATCGATGAGGAACGCGCTTCGCGCACGTCACGCGATCATTGCTCTGGCGATCGCGGGTCTCATGCCCGCGCTGATGGCGGGATGCGGCGGCACCGCCGAAGCGCCCCCGCTCGTACCCGAGCTCGCGCCTCCGGTCATCGGCCAGGAGGGTGTGCTTCGTGCCGGGATCGACATGGGACACGCGCCGTTCGGCGGAGTGGACCAGGACGTACAAGCCGGCATCGATGTGGATCTCGCGGCCGCGATGGCCGAGCGGCTCGGTCTGAAGCTCGAGGTCGTCGAGGTCACTCCGGCCACATACGCCCAGGCGCTCAACGACGGCCGGATCGATCTGGCGCTTGCCGCCATACCCCTTGCCGATGCCGTAGCTGCCGACCTGTCGACCGCGGGATCGTACCTCGTCAACGGTCCGGCGCTGTTCTCCAAGGTCGCCAGCGGCTCGGTCGAACCGACCGTGACGATCCAGTCGCTGCCGGGCATGCGTGTCGGCGTCCAGCGTGAGAGCGCGGCCTACTGGGTTCTCGAAACGTCGTTCGGCGAGGACTACGCGGCATCGTTCGACACCTTGCGCGACGCGTTCGACGCGCTCGAGGCGGGCGAGGTCGACGTCGTCGCGGGTGATGCCGCCGTCGGCGCCTATGTCCTGCGTGACTTCGCGGACATCCGCATCGTCGGTCAGCTTGCGCCCGCCCAGCCGCTCGGGGTGGCGGTCCGCAAGGACGCCACCGAACTCGAGGCTGCCCTCCGGGGGGTGCTCGACGAGATCGCCGCCGAAGGGGTCCTCGAGACGATCACGCGGAAGTGGCTGGGCGACTTTCCGAGGCTTCAGGTCGCGACCGACTAGGCTGTACGGCCTGTACGGGTGGTGCATAATGCGACACGTGAACTGCATATGCATACCAGCTTGCACATGTGACATTGCTGTTGCTGTATAGTGATGCACTTAGGAGCGGAGAGCCTTCGGGCTCGGAGTAACCGGCATTCAAGGGAGGGCACATGAGCAAGACCAGCAAGAGGCTCGCGCTTCTCGTGGCGCTTGCGCTCACGTTCAGCGTGTTCGCGCTGGGCGGCTGCGCGGGTGAGAAGGAGACAGTCGAGCCAGGCGGTGAGGAAGAGGCCGCTTTCACCACGATCGAGGAAGGCAAGCTGCTCATCGGTTCGGACACCGCGTTCCCGCCGTTCGAGTTCATCGAGGGCGATGAAGTCATGGGCTTCGACGTCGACCTCATGAACGCCATCGGTGATAAGCTTGGCCTCGAGGTCGTCTTCATGACCGAGATCTTCGACACGCTGATCCCCACCCTCAAGGCGGGCGGCAAGTTCGACGTGATTGCGTCGGGTATGACGATCAAGCCGGATCGCCAGGAGGAGATCGACTTCTCCGATCCGTACTACGACTCCAACCAGTCGCTCGTCATGCAGAAGGGCGCCACCTACAACGGTGTCGAGGACCTCGCCGGGAAGAAGATCGGCGTCCAGTCCGGTACCACCGGCGAGGCGTGGGCTCAGGAGAACATCGCTGACGCGACGCTCGTTCCGTTCAAGAACGCGACCGACGCCTTTGCCGCGCTGCAGGCCGGCAACGTCGACGCCGTCGTGAACGACCTGCCCGTGTCAACCGAGTTGCTCAAGGAGGACGACCGCGGCATGGAGATCGTCGCGCAGATCCCCACCGGTGAGCAGTACGGCTTCGGTGTGAGCAAGGACAACCCTGGCCTGCTCGCGGCCATCAACAAGGCGCTTGCCGAGCTTCGGGCTGACGGCACGTACGACGAGATCTACCAGAAGTGGTTCGGCATCCTGCCCGAGTAGCCTCGACCGAACTGCGCCGCGCTGACGCGGAGCAGACGCACAGTACCGCATGCGGTATCCTGCGGGGGACTCCTGGACCCATCCAGGGGTCCCCCGACGATATCCGGCTCCGATTGGGGACCTCATGACCGGGTTCAATGCGACGACCAGGCGTTGGTCGTCCGTCGCCTTTGTGACGCTCGCGCTGTGGCTGGCGTTCGTTTCCCACGCCTCCGCTATGACCGGCGCCAAGGTGACCGTCGACCGCAGCACGGGCGGCCAGTTGACGCGCTTCACGTTCGCTGCGGCGACGGACCCTCAGGCGGATGTGATCGAGATCGACTTCCTGTTCCCCGAGGGCTTCGACACGGAGAAAGCCGCCGTCGACGTCACGTTGCTCGAAGGGCTTACGCGTATCAGCGCCGATTACGAGTACGAGCTGCTCGATGACAGGGTCGTGCGCGTGGTCTTCGACCCGCCGATACCGCCCGAGAGCAACCTGTTCATGCAGATCCGCAACGTCATGACACCCATCGCGGGCGGCACGTATGAGCTGCCCGTGGAGTACCGGACCACATCCGCCGGTCTCACCGAGGCTGAGACGCTCACGGGCCTGACGTTCCGCTACGACACCCCGCCGCGCGAGGAGATCATCTCTCGCTGGCTTGACAACCAGGCATGGGTCGAGGCGTGGAACGACGTCAAGTTCCTCGACCTGTTCCTGAAGCCGCAGCAGTTCGTGCGGGCCGTGCCGCTGCTCTTCGCCGGCTGGCTCATGTCACTCGCCCTCGTGCTGACCGCGTTCCCTGTCTCGATCTTCGGCGGCCTTGGCGTCGCGTTCATGAAGATGTCGAAGATCCCGCCGGTGCGCTGGATCGCTTCGGCCTACATAAACGTGATCCGAGGCACCCCCCTGTTCCTGCAGGTATTCGTGGCGTTCATCGGTTTCAGAACGGCAGGCCTCCGCGTGCCGGACTTCCCGCTCGCGATCACCGTTCTGGCGTTCAACTCGTCGGCGTACCTCGCTGAGATCTTCCGAGCGGGCATCCAGTCGATCTCCAAGGGTCAGTTCGAGGCGGCTTCTTCGCTCGGGATGACGTATCGCCAGGCGATGCAGTACGTCATCATCCCTCAGACGGTCCGTCGCGTGCTGCCAACCATGACCTCCGAGTTCATCCTCTTGTTCAAGGACACGGCGCTGTTCGCGGCCATGGGCATCTTCGAGCTGATGCTGCGCTCGCAGAACTTCGTGGCACGGTCGGGCAACCTCACCGGCTACGTGGTCGCTGCCTTCTACTACCTTGTGATCACGATTCCGCTGATCAACCTGGTGGGCAGACTCGAGGCGCGCCTCGCGCAGTCCGAGCATGGCGTCGTGGCGCCCTCACGGCGACGCCGCAGGGGCGAGTTGCCGCCCGTGCCCGCAGCCGCCGCGGCGGCAGTGGGCTCAGGCGCCCCGGTGGACTTCGACTCCTCCGCCGCTAAGCACGAATCGAGGTAACGAGATGACTGAGCCTGTCGTCCGGCTGAAGGGCCTCCGCAAGTCTTTCGGATCGCTCGAGGTTCTGAAGGGCGTCGACATGGACGTCCAGCGAGGCGAGGTCGTCGTGATACTGGGGCCGAGCGGCTCGGGTAAGTCGACGCTCCTTCGCTGTGTCAACCGCCTCGAGGAGCCGACCGGCGGCGAGATCTGGTTCGAGGACGTCCAGGTGAACGCGCCTGACACGAACATCAACCATGTCCGCGAGAAGATCGGGATGGTCTTCCAGAGCTTCAACCTGTTCCCGCACCTCACGGCCAAGGGCAACGTCATGCTCGCGCAGCGCAAGGTGCTCGGCCGCTCGAAGGAGG
>CAYYLR010000081.1:0-7263 GCA_964472485.1 uncultured Coriobacteriaceae bacterium | reverse complement strand
GCGATGGTAGATCATGTCGTACGCGACCTGACCTGAACGGAACCACGACGCGGGGATAGGGCTCGGATCGTCGGGCCCCATCCCGAGCGGCGTGGCGTTGACCACGAGATCGGCCTCATGCACGGCCGACGCCGCGCTCGCGTCGAGCGGCAGCACCGACAGGGTCGTCCCGCGCAGGCTTCCCTGGATGCGGTCGAACAGCTCCTCGGAGCGCCCGATGTCGCGGTTGACGACCACGATCTCGGCCGCCTTCGACAGCAGGAAGCCGGTCGTCGCGGCGCCCGCCGCGCCCCCGGCTCCGATGATCGCGATCGTCTTGCCCGCGGCGTCGAACCCGGCCTCGGACGCGAGCGCCTCGGTAAGACCGCGACCGTCGGTGTTGTAGCCGATCAGCCGGCCGTCGGAGACGTGCACGGTGTTGACCGCACCCGCCATCGAGGCCAGGGCCGCCACCTCGTCGCAGAGCTCCAGCATGGCCTGCTTGTAGGGCATGGTGACGTTGAAGCCCACGAACGGGAGACGGCGCACGGCGTCAGTGAACGAGACCAGCGCTCCCTGATCGGGCACCGGCAGCGGGAGGTACACCCAGTTCAGGCCGAGCGCCTGGTAGGCCGCGTTGTGCATCACCGGGGAGAGCGAGTGCTCGACCGGCCAGCCGATCACGGCTGCGGGTCTTGTACGACCGTTCACATGCACGAGAGGGACCTCCTCGGGGAGACGGTCATGACTGCGGCGACCTTCCGGCCATTATGAGCCGCTCCAGTCTCCGGAGCAAAAGCGTATGCGGCAGATCGGAGGTCGACTGCGGCGCGACAAGGATGGTCATCGCGCCGACCAGATTGCCCCCGAGCACGTCTGTGAAGACCTGGTCGCCGATCACGGCGACGTCGCGCGTGCGGACACCGAGGCGGCGAGCCGCCGCGAGGAAGGCGAACGGTAGGGGCTTGATCGCCTTGGCCACCACGGGAGCTCCGAGCGAGGCGGCGTGCGAGAAGATGATGTCGTGCCAGTTGTTGGACACGAAGCACACCGCGAACCCCTGCCCCTTGACCGACTCGACCCACGCCACGATTTCATCGGGCGCCGCGGTGCGGTCACGCGGAACCAGCGTGTTGTCGATGTCGAGCAGGAGTGCCGTGACGCCACGCTCACGAAGCGCGTGGAGATCGATGGCCGACACACCGGTCAGGTAGAGGTCCGGCCGCAGCAGCGCTCTCGCTCCTTAGTGGTCGGGGACGCCGTCGCCATCGTGGTCGTGAGCTCCCGGGCCGAGCGCATCGCCCAGCTCCTCGTCGATCCGCAGGATCTCGGCCTGCACGATCGCGTCGAGGTCCGCACGGCCCGCGGCACGGAACACGGAGCCCAGCACCGCGTACGAATCATGCTTCTCGAAGCCGTCGGCCCACTCGATGTCGTCCCCGAGCGCGGGTAGAGCGGCCTCAAGAGCGCCGTCGAGATCCTCGGCGTACAACATGAGGACCTGCGCCAGGTTCATGCGCAGAAGCCCCGATGACGGGTTGGCCTCGACACCGCGCCGCGCCATGTCGACGCCCTCCGCGACGCGATCGTTGCGTACGAGTATCCACGAGCCGACGTAGTACGCGTTGATGAACTGCGGATCGAGCGCCTGGACGAGGGCGAGCGTCGAAAGCATGTACCGCTGATCGCTCAGCCCTACGCCACCGTAGTACCGGTGCAACAGCGGATCGATGCGGTTCCACAGAACGGCGGCCGTGAACGTCCGAGCGCCGGCGGCGTATGCCGAGGCGGCGCGGCCCACCGCGGCGTTCGTCGCGGTACCCGAAGCGCCTGTCGCGAGCGCGTCACCCCACGCCTGGCCGCCGAGCGCGACGGCGAGGCAGAGCGCGGCGGCGGCGATCATCACCGGGGTACGGCGCCGCATCGCTACAGGTCCCTTCGAGCGAACAGCGCACTGCCGACGATAAGGAACAGGCCGGTCAGGCCGGCGAAGACCACGAGCATACTGAGCAGGTACACCGGCGGCACGCCGGTACCGTGCGCGACCGGGTTGACGACGTTGAACGCGTCAAGCGAGACGACGAACGGCCGGAGCCCTTCAGCGCCCTCGCCGGTCAGAAGCACGCCCCGCGCGTGGCCGGCGAAGAGCATCGTCAGCGTGGCGGTGGCCACGACGACCGGACCGGCGAGTGCGGAAACGGCGACAGCGAACGCCGCGAGCACGCCCATCTCAAGCCAGATGCCGAGCGTGCCCTGCCACAGCCGCCACATGGGGTCGCCGTAGGTGATCAGCGCCGCGACCTGCTCGATCACCGTGAAGGCGGCCAGCGAGCCACCGACCACGAGGAAGATGCCGAGCCAGGTGCCCACGATGTACTCCCAGCGGCTGACGCCCTTGGCCACGACGTTGTAGACGGTCCGGCGCTCGACCTCGCCGGGCACGCGGTTGGCCGAGAGCGACAGCGTCACCACGAGCGCGACGACATAACCGAGCGCGAGCGCCACCTCGCGGAAGACCGCGTCCTCGATCCCGAGGCCGTAGTCGGGCAGCGACGGGATCGCGAAGACGAGCGCCGCCGCGAAGACGAGCACCACGTATACGATCTTCCGGCGCAGGCTGTCGGCGACCACGCCGAAGGCGATCGGTACGATACGGGCCGTCATGCCGCGTCACCATCCTCGACCGAACGTTCCAGCAACCGGGAGAAGTACTCCTCGAGCGAGTCCCGCATCGGCGCCACCGAGACCACCCGGCCGCCCGCGTCGTCGATCGCGTCAACGACCGGACGCACGGCCTCATCGGCCACGGAGAAGACCCAGAGCCCGCCGGCGGCCGCGACGTCACGGGCGTGCCCGGCGACCATGTCCGGCAACCGCTCTCCCAGGTCACGCGCCCTGATCGACGTGCGACCCTCGATGCTCAGCAGGGCGTCAAGGTCGCCTTCGGCGGCCACCAGACCACGGTGCATGATCGTCACGTGGTCACAGACCGTCTCGACCTCGGACAGCTGGTGGGACGACAGGAGCACGGTCGTGCCGCGCTCACGAAGCGCGAGCATGAGGTTACGGACGTCGCGCTGGCCGACAGGGTCGAGTCCCGAGGCCGGCTCGTCGAGGATCACCACGCGCGGCTCGCTGATGAGCGCCTGGGCGATGCCGAGGCGCTGCAGCATGCCGCGTGAGAACGTCGATAGCACCCCCCGCTCGCGGCCCTCGAGACCCACGCGCTCGAGCGCCGCCGCCGTCCGGCCGTCGATCTCGTCCCGCGGCACCCCCGCGAGCCGGGCGTAGAGGCGCAGCGCGTGGGCGGCGGTGAGCTGCTGCGGGAAGTACGGCTGCTCCGGCATGAACCCGACATCGCGACGCCCCGCCGGCCGCGTGGAGTCCTGGCCAAGGATCTCGAAACGCCCGCTCGTCGGTCTGACGAGCCCGAGCAGCATCTTGATCGTCGTCGTCTTGCCGGCGCCGTTGGGGCCGAGCAGACCGTGGATCGTGCCCGGCGCGACGCGGATATCGACGCCGGCGACGGCTTCACGCGCCGCCCCTCCGAGCCCGGCGGGATACCGCTTGCGCGCCCCCTCGACGCTGATGGCGGGTGCGACTGATGCCTCCATACGCTACGGGACCACCTCTCTGGACTTCTCTTTGGCCTTCAAGAACTCATTGTACGTCGCGGCGAAGGTGTGCGAACCGTCCTCACCGGTCAGGACGTAGAAGATGTAGTCGGTGTCGGCGGGATCGGCGACGGCGGCGAGCGAGGCGAACCCCGGCGCGGCGATGGGACCGGGCGGCAGTCCCGGGTAGCGGTACGTGTTGTACGGGCTGTCGATCGCGAGGTCGGCGTTCGTCAAACGGGGCCGGTTCCCGGGCAGGAGGTACTCCACCGTCGCGCACATCTCGAGCTTCATCTCCCGGTCGAGCCGGTTGTAGATGACCGAGGCCACAAGCGGCCGTTCGGCTTCGAGACGCGCCTCCCGCTCCACGATCGAGGCTGCCGTGACGATCTCGTGCAGCGTCATGCCGCGCGACATGGGGTACGAAAGATCGAGCGTGGCGATCTCGGCGTCGAACTGGTCGAGCATCATCTCGATCACGTCCGCCGCCGTCGCGCCCTCGACGACCCGGTACGTCTTCGGGAAGAGGTAGCCTTCGAGCGAACCGTCGATCACGTCGCCGAGATACGGGTGCTCGGCGGCGAAGATCATCGCCTGGCGGCTCGCGATCTCCACGAACTGCTCCGAAGGGATCCCCGCCTGCTCCGCAAAGCGGTCCGCCATCTGCTGGACCGTCAGTCCTTCGGGGATGGTCACTGTGACGTACTGGACCGGCGTGCCGGTCATCAGTTCGGTGACAACCGCGTCGTACGACATCCCCGTGGTGAGTTCGTAGATGCCCGAGCGCAACTGCCCGTCGATCCCATCGAGGCGCGCGCGCAAGCGGAACATAGCCGCGTTCTCGACGACCCCGGCCTCAGCCAGGATGCGTGCGATCGCCGCGGTGCCCGAACCCGCGGGGATCTCGATCGTGACGGGCTCGCCCGCTGACGTCCCGACCTCGGCCGTCATGAACATCCGCCACGCGGTGTAGCCGGGGACGCACACGGCGAGCGTGAGGGCGACGAGCGTGACGACGCCGACCAGCGTCCTGCGGCGCGTCCGGGCATCCACGGTACGCACACCGCGGCTCGTGGGAGTCCGCGGCGCCCGGCGAGCCCGTCGCGGGCTCGACGGCTCGAGCGGCAACGCCTCTTCGGACGCCGCCGCGTTCGGTACGCCCTGTCCGGCGCGACCTGAACGCTGGTGGCGGTCCGCCCGGCGGGGCCGGCCGGTCTCGTCGGTCATCGATCCTCCTCGCGAGCGGTCCAGCGCGCGTCGAGGTAGCTCTGCAAGATGAGTGCCGCCGCCACCTGGTCGACGACACCGCGCTGTTCGCGCTCGGACAGGCCGGCCGCGCGAAGCGACCGCGCGGCCTCGGCGCTGGAGAGCCGCTCGTCCCAGAACTCGATCGGCAGGTCCGCTGCTTCGGCGAGGCGCTCCGCGACGGCGCGAATCACCGCGGCCTGCGGTCCCTCCTCCCCGGCAAGCGTCACCGGGAGGCCGACGACGAGCGCCTGGGCCTCGTAGTCCTCGACCAGGCGGACGAACGGGCGCGCATCACGTTCGACGGCACGCGCGTCGAGCACGGTCACCGGTGAGGCGACGGTCCCCGTGACGTCCGAGACGGCGACGCCGATCCGGGCCTCACCGATATCGAGCGCAATCACCCGCACCCTCTATGACACCCCGAGGATCGTGCGGGCTTCGGCGAGCGCCGCGTCGATACCGGCGGCGTCCTTCCCGCCCGCCTGGGCCATCTGCGGCTTGCCGCCGCCGCCCCCGCCCACCTTCGGCGCGATCGCCTTGATGAGCGCTCCGGCGTCGAATCCCCCCGCGACGGCATCGTCGCCCCCGGCCGCGAGCAGCAGCGCCGAACCGCCGGAAGGATCCGCGGTCGCGAGCACCACCGCGCCTCCGTCCATCCGCGACCGGAGCGTGTCCGCGATCGTGCGCAGACCCGCGGGCCGCGTGTCGGGCACGCGCGCCACAAGGACCGGGTAACCGATGTCGGCCACACCCGACAGGAGTGCTTCCACGCTCGCGTCCGGCAGCGCCGCGCTCGCGCGCGTCGCCGCCTGCTCGAGCTCCTTGACGCGACGCGTCAAGGCCGAGGCGCGCTCGGCGACCTCGAAGCGCGACGTCCGCAGCGCGGCGGCCGTCTCGGCGAGTTCCGCATCGACCCGCTCGATGTGCTCGAGGGCGTCGAAGCTCGTGACCGCCTCGATGCGCCGCAGGTTCGCGCCGACACTCCCCTCGGAGATGATCTTGAGCAGGCCGATCTCGCTCGATCGCCCGACGTGGGTGCCGCCGCACAGCTCCTTGCTGAAGTTGCCGACCTCAAGCACGCGGACGATGTCCCCGTACTTCTCGCCGAACAGCGCCGTCACGCCCATCTCCCGGGCGGTGGCAAGCGACGTCTCGTAGTTGCGGACCGCATGGTTCTCCATGATCTTCCGGTTCGCCATGTCCTCGATGCGGCGCAGCTGGTCGGCTGAAGGCGCCTCGAAGTGCGTGAAGTCGAACCGTAGCCGGTCGGGAGCGACGAGCGAACCCGACTGCCGGACGTGCTCGCCGAGGATGCGCCGGAGCGCCCAGTGGAGCACGTGGGTGGCGGTGTGGTTGCGCCGGATGCGTTCACGGCGCGGGGTATCGATCGCCGCGTGGACGGCGTCGCCGAGTCCGATCGCGCCGGACTCGAGCGTGCCCTCGTGGGCGATGACGCCCGGAGCCGCGTACCGGGTGCCCATCACCTGGAACCGCGCGTCGCCCGCACCCGTGAGCGCTCCGGTGTCTCCCACCTGACCGCCCTGTTCGGCGTAGAACGGCGTCGTGTCGAGTACGATCTCGCCCCGCTGGCCGGCCTCGATACGCTCGGTCGGCTGTCCGTCCACGACGATCCCGATGACAGTCGCTTGAGCCTCGTCGAGCCGGTAGCCCACGAACTCGGTCGTCCCCGCCTCGCGGGCGATATCATCGAAGACGCCGCCGAACGAGGACCACGACTCGTCCTTGACGGCCGCGCGTCCTCGCGCGCGCTGAGCCTCCATCGCCTCGGTGAACGCGGCCTCATCGACCGACAGCCCGGCCTCCGCGGCGATCTCCGCGGTGAGTTCGTATGGGAATCCGTACGTGTCGTGCAGCGTGAACGCCTCGGTGCCGTCGAGTACCGTGCGGCCGGCCGCCGTCGTGCGGTCGACGGCGGCGTTCAGGAACGCGAGACCTTGGCGCAGCGTCGCGCCGAAGCGCTCCTCCTCCGCCGCGACGATGCCCCGGATGAGCTCGGCATGCTCCACCAGTTCGGGATACGGTGCGCCCCAGATGTCGATCACCGTCTCGACGAGGCGGACCATGAACGCGTCCTCGACCCCGAGCAGACGCCCGTGCCGGATGGCGCGGCGGAGCAGACGCCGGAGCACGTAGCCGCGCCCCTCGTTGGAGGGCAGCACGCCATCGGCGATCAGGAATGCGACCGCGCGCGAGTGATCGGCCAGGATGCGCAGTGAGACGTCGGAACGCTCACCCGCGCCGAGCGCGACGCCGGCGAGACTCTCTCCCACCGAAACGAGCGTCCTCAGATCGTCGGTCTCGAAGTTCGAACGGACCCCTTGCATGATCGCGGCGACCCGTTCGAGTCCCATGCCGGTGTCGATGTTCTGCTTCGGCAGGGGCACGAGCGTCCCGTCCTCCT
>CAYYLR010000080.1:0-7327 GCA_964472485.1 uncultured Coriobacteriaceae bacterium | reverse complement strand
CAGCCCGGCGAGCAGCCCATTGTCGCCGGTGAACGGCAGGAACGGGTCGTCCTTCTTCGTGAAGGGCAGGAACGGGTTGTCGACGGTGACCGTGGAGGTCGCCGTGTTGTTCGAGTCGTTGGTGTCCCCGGGTGTCGTCACGACCACCGTGTTGCGCACGTTCGTGGAGCCCGACGGCAGGACGTCAGCGGACTTCACCCGCACGGTATAGGTGATCGTGCGGCTCTCCGCGAGCTCGAGCGTTTCGGTGAACCGCCAGGCGATCTCACCGCCTGAGACTCTCCCGCCCGCCGCGTCAAGCACGTCGACATACCGCTCGTCGAAGTCGTCCACGACGAGGTAGCCCTCGGCCGCACCCGTGCCGACGTTGGTGATGACCACCGTGTACGTGACGACCTCGGAAGCGTCCGCGACGGTCACGTTCGGCGTCTTCGTGATGGAGAGGTCCGGGAGCCCGGCCGCTTCGGCGATGACAGCGGCGGTGTCGGACGCTTCAACGAGGTGGCCGAGCACATCGGTCCCGACCGCGGTGGCCTCGTTGATGAACGACTCCATGACGGTCGTGGTGTAGTCGTACTGCTCGCGCGCACCCGCGGCCAGGACCTCGATCGGGCCGAAGCTCATGCCGTTGTCATCGGTGACGGTCACGTTGCGGAGCGGCGAGGCTCCGGTGTTGGTCACGACGAGCCGCCAGTACGCGGTGTCTCCGATCACGCCCGTCTCGACGTCGTCGGAGGGCACCTCGTCACCGTCGAACTCGACGTACTTCTTGACCGAGATGCCCGAGTCGACCGTTCGGGCGACCACGGCGGCCGAGTCGCGCACGGTGATCTCCCGGCCGAGTTCGTGGATGGCAGTCGCTTCGGCGACGTTCGTCAGGCTCGTGGCGACGGTCGTCTCATAGTCGTAAGTCTCCGTGGCCCCGGGAGCGAACGTCTCGATCGTCCAGCGCATCCCGTTGTCGTCGGTCACGACGACGTTGCTGAGCGTCTCCTGACTGGTGTTCGCGACGACGATCCGCCACTTCGCCTGTTCACCCGCCCAGCCGGTCTCGGCGTCGTCCGAGTACTCGCCATCGCCGTCGAACTCCACGGACTTGTCGATGGTGATGACCGGTGACACCACCTCCACGGAGGCGGCATCCTCGCCGGTCACCGTTCCCTTGGGACCGCCGAGCGCGTCGACACCGCGCACGACCACGGGGTTCGTGAACGCCGCGTCGACGTCAGACGTGAAGTCGATAGGAACCGACTGCCCCGCCGCGAGCGGGAACGGCGTGCCGAAGTCGTGGCCCGTGGCCTCGCGCAGCATCTCGACCGTCAGCGGACAGTTGCCCGTGTTCGTCACGACGACACGCCACGAAGCGGTGCCGGGGTAGTAGGTCTCATGCTTCGAGTACGTGCCGTCGCCATCGAGGTCGACCTCGATCGACACATCGATACCGGGCTTCAGGACCGTGAGCGTCTTGCCCAGCACGACCTCGACCGGATCCTCATCGGCGGTGTCCGGGTTCACCGCGCCGATCGCCTCAAGCTCGCTGCGGATCATGAGCCCCGACCCCGCCTTCGAGGTGCCGGTCTCCGAGCCGGTTACCGTGTAGTCGCGGCGATAGGTGCGTGTCTCATCGGCGCCCCAAGGACCGGTATCGTCCAGCGTCTCGCTCGTGCCGTCGGGATACCGGAACGTCACGCCGAGCACCGTCGGTCCGGCGTTGGTATTGGTCACCCGCTCGATGAACGTCACCACGTCGCCGACATGTACGAGATCAGACCCCTCGACCTCGTTCGACATGTCGAGCGACGCGCCCGCGGCGCTGACCGCGAGGATGACCGCCCCCGTGACAAGCGATGCCGCGAAGAGCCTACGGTACTTCCGGCTGAGACTCATGCTCGCCCTCCTCCTACTTCCCCACACCGAGGGAGCGCTGAGGAGGTGCGCACGGGCGGCGGAATGGCGACGCCGAGCAGGAGCGAACCCCCACGAACTCCCTGTCCGGCCCGCCCCTGGTGCCGCACTACAGGTGTCATCGTCTGGAGACGTCTGTGACCACGGTCACACCGGCATCGTACCCGACTGTGTTCTGCGTCACAGAACCTATACGTCATACGGTATCGAGAATCCGACGAACGGCACGCGCAGCGTGACAACGACTCCATGACGGAGCCGGACCCGGCACCTCCTTCGGCGATACGCACTGGTATCATCAGTGCCGAGATGACCACGACGGACAGGCCGGGTGGCCGATGGGCATACTCTCGGATTTCGAGGACCGCATAGCCGCAGGGATCGAGGGGGTCTTCGCGGGTGCGTTCCGCTCGCCGGTGCAGCCGGTCGAGATCGCGCGCGCACTCGCCCGCGCCGCGGACGACGCGCGTGCGCTCGGCGTGCGTGTCGTCTACGCCCCGGCGGCCTACACAGTCGCACTCTCGCCCGACGACGACGCGCAGCTGGGCGACTTCAAGCCCGTCCTTGCGGGTGAGTTGGCGACCTACATCGTTGACCACGCGCAGGAGCGCGGCTACCTCATGCCGACCCGGCCCCGAATCGAGTTCACGGTGCACCCCGAGCTCAAGCTGGGCAGGTTTCGGGTGAGCGCGACGCTCGCCGACGCTCCCGCCGAAGGGTCCGGACCCCTCGTCCGGCTGCCCGACGCGAGTTCGGCCGACGCGGGTATGGCGACGGTCACGGTCGGCGGCATCGATCATGACGTCGCGCTTCATGGTGACGAGGTCGTGGTCGGCCGGCTCGGCGAGTGCCAGATCTGCCTCGGCGACGCGAACGTGTCGCGGCGTCACGCCGCGTTCATCCGTCTCGAGCAGGGCTGGGCGATCTCGGACCTGGGATCGACCAACGGGACGACCGTCAACGGAGGGCGCGTGGAGCGAGCACGCCTACGTGACGGCGACATGATCGAGATCGGACTGACCAGGCTCGTGTACCACGATCCGAGGGGGTAGCTCGTGGTCGACGTCGTCCTGCTGTTCGGACGAGTGGTCCTCATCGCGCTGCTCTACCTCTTCCTGTTCGCGGCGGTCCGGACGGGGCTCGGCATGGTCGCCGGACCGCGCAGCCGCGAAGCCGCCATCATGGCGCTGCGGGTCACCGACGGGCCCCGGGAAGTGAAGGGCGTCTCGGTGCCGATCTCGGGCCCGGTCCTGATCGGCCGCTCACCCGACGCCGACCTCGTGATCGCCGACGACTTCGTGTCATCCACACACGCCCGTGTCTCCCTCGAGGCTGACCGCCTCATGCTCGAGGATCTCGGCTCGACGAACGGTACGGTGCTCAACGGACAGCCCGTCACCCGGCCGTTGCCCGTGGATGCCGGGGACGTCATCGAACTCGGGCGCAACCGGCTGGAGGTGGTGCGGCTGTGAGCGAGCGGACCAGTCCCTACTTCGGCGACAGTCACGTCGGTCTCGTGCGCTCCGGCAACGAGGACGCGTTCCTGCTCGCGCCGCCGCTGTTCGCTGTCGCCGACGGCCTCGGCGGCCACCAGGCGGGGGAGATCGCGAGCGCCACGGCGATCGAGACGCTGCTCGAGGCGGCGCCACGAGTCGCCGACGCCAAGGCGCTCGGCAGGGCCGTGCGCCGCGCCAACGCGGCGGTCATCGACGCGGCCGAAAGCGGACGAGGCCGATCCGGCATGGGCACCACCCTCACCGCGGCCATGATCGACGGAACCCGGCTTGCGCTCGCTCACGTCGGTGACAGCAGGGCCTACCTGCTGCACCTCGGTACGCTCGAGCAGCTCACCAGCGACCACTCGATGGTCGCCGACATGGTCCGCGGAGGGCAGATCACCGCCGAGGAGTCACGCCACCACCCCAACCGCAGCGTGATCACGCGCGCACTCGGCTCCGACCCCAACATGCTCGTCGACACGTTCGAGGTCGAGGCCGCCGATGGCGACCGGCTGCTGCTGACGACCGACGGACTCACCTCGGTGGCGACCGACGACGAGATCGCCCGCGTGCTGGCACGCGCGGTCACGCCCGCCGACGCGGTCGAGGCGCTCATCGATGCGGCGATCGCCGCCGGAGGACCGGACAACATCACGGTTGTCGTCGCCGAGATCGGACGCGGCTCGGCGGCACGCGCCGCGGGACGGGGCGGTCACCTGCGATGGATGTCGCGTGCGGCGTGGCTGCTCGCCTTCGCGGTGGTGATCATCGTGGCGGCATTGCTCGCCGACTCCTACGCCCGCTCCCGCGCGTACCTCATCGACGAAGGCGGCTACGTCGCCGTCTACCAGGGTGTCCCGGGGACATTCGCCGGCATCAGTCTGACCTGGCCATCAACCGTCACCACGATCCCGGTCGACGCGCTCGACACCGTGACCGCAACCCGGCTGAAGTCCGGCGTCCGCGTCGACGGCCTCGACGCCGCCCGCGCGCTTGCCGAGGTCTACCGGGCGCACGCGTCAGCGGTCGCGCCGCCAACACCCTGATGCTGCGGACCCGTCGCGATCACGAACTGCTCCTGCTCGCAGCCGCGCTGCCGGTTGTGGTGCTGGTCTTCGCGCTCGTCCATGGCGCCGCTACGCGTGCGCTCTCGCTCGAGGCGTTGGTGACGCCGGCGGTGCTCGCGGCGGGCTTCGCCGCCGCGCACGTGAGCGCCCGCTTCCTCGCTCGCGAGGCCGACCCCGCGCTCCTGCCGCTCGCGTTCGTGCTCTCGGGCGTGGGCCTGGCGGTGGTGACGCGCCTGGACCCCGCGCTCGGCTCAACCCAGCTGCGATGGATGCTGGCGGGGCTCATCGGCTTCATCGCGACGCTTGCCGCCGTCCCCTCGCTTGAGCGGACCGCGCGCTACAAGTACACGATCGCGCTCGCGGGCATCGCGCTGCTCATCGCGCCCGCGCTGTTCGGCGTTGAGGTCAACGGCGCCAAACTCTGGCTGCGCTTCGGAGGCATGTCGTTCCAACCGGCCGAGATCGCCAAGCTCCTCATCGTGCTCTTCCTCGCCGCGTACCTGGCCGAGAAGCGGGAGTTGCTGTCGGTGTCCACCACACGACTCGCGGGTGTCTGGCTCCCGCCAGCCAAGCACCTCGGTCCGCTGCTCGTCATGTGGGCGCTCTCGCTCATCGTCCTCGTCAGCGAGAAGGATCTCGGCTCGAGCCTGCTGTTCTTCGGCGTGTTCCTCGTGATGATCTACACCGCCACCGGGCGGCCGATGTACGTCGCGGCCGGGCTGGCGCTTTTCGCCGCGGGCGCGGCGGGCGCGTACGCGACCTTCGGCCACGTCCAGCAGCGCGTGGCGATCTGGCTCGACCCGTTCGCCGACGCGGCTGGGCGCGGCTATCAGCTCGTGCAGTCGCTCTTCGCCCTGGGCGCCGGGGGTCTCATCGGCACGGGTGTCGGCAAGGGCTTCCCGTCGCGCATCCCGTTCGTGGAGACGGACTTCATCTTCACGGCGATCGCCGAGGAGATGGGGCTGCTCGCCGCGGCGGCGCTGATCATCGCCTATCTCGCGCTGACGCTCCGCGGGCTCGCGACGGCGAGCCGCGCGCGCTCTGACGTCTCGGCGCTCGTGGCGACCGGTCTGGTGGCGACGCTCGCGCTTCAGACGTTCGTCATCATCGGCGGCGTCACGCGGCTCATCCCGCTCACCGGCATCACGCTGCCGTTCGTGAGCTACGGCGGCAGCTCGGTGCTGTCCAACTTCATCCTGCTCGGACTGCTCATGCGCGTCGGCGACACCGGGGCCGGCGGCGTCGCGGGTCTGACCGTCGCACAGGGCGGCCCGCTCGGCAGGATCGCGCTCGGAAGACGCCTGATGCGCGTCGGCGGTCTTGCCGCGGCCCTCATGGTCACACTCGTCGTGAACCTCACGTATGTGCAGGTCGTGCGTGCAAGCGCGCTCGCCGCCCACCCGGCCAACACGCGCGGACTTGCCGCCGAGATGCGCCAGGAGCGCGGCGCGATCATCACCCGCGACGGTGTCGTGCTCGCCGAGTCGGTGGCCGAGGGCGACATCTTCCGCCGGCGATATCCCCGCGCCACGACAGCCGCGCACGTGCTCGGCTACCACAGCGCGCGGTACGGACGAGCCGGGGTCGAGGCGGCGGCCAACGACGTGCTCGCGGGCCGGCGCGACTTCGCGACGTTCTCGGACGCGCTGGAAGCCGCCGCTGGGATCCCCGTCGCCGGGAGCGACGTGCGTCTTACCATCGACTCGCGGATCCAGGCGGCCGCCGAGGCCGCGCTCGACGGTCACCGTGGCGCGTGCGTCGTGCTCGATCCGCGCACCGGGGCGGTGCTCGGCATGGCGTCCTCACCGGCATACGACCCGGGCGCCGTCGACGATCAGTGGGCGTCGCTCAGCGCAGCGGGCGGTCCCGCGCCGCTCGTCAACCGCGCCGCCACAAGCCTGTATCCCCCCGGCTCCACCTTCAAGGTCGTCACGCTCGCGGGAGCGCTGGACGCTGGGATCGCGACGCCCGACACCGCATACCCCGGACCGGCGAGCCTCACCATCGGCGGCGCACCCGTGACGAACTACGGTGGCAGCGGCTACGGGCAGGTCGATCTGCGCCGGGCGACGGCGAGCTCGATCAACACCGTCTTCGCGCAACTCGCGGTCGAACTCGGCGCCGAGCGTCTCGTCGAGACCAGCCGGGCCTTCGGCTTCGGCGAGAAGTCCCCGCTCGAGATACCGGCGGTCGCCTCCCTCATGCCCGTAGCAGACGAGATGACCGTCTGGGAGACCGCGTGGGCGGGCGTCGGTCAGCCGGTCGGCGAGCACGCCAGCCCGCCGGGCCCGCAGGTGACCGCCACGCAGATGGCCCTCGTCACGGCCGGCATCGCCAACGGCGGCGTCATCATGCGCCCCTACGCGATCGATTCCGTCACCGATCGCGCCGGCGTGGTCCTCAGCCGAACCGAGCCCCGCCCCTGGAGGCGCGCGATCGCCCCGGCGACGGCAGCGGACGTCACCGCTATCATGGAGCAGGTCGTGACCTCAGGCTCGGGCAGGCGCGCCGCGATCCCCGGTGTTCGCGTCGCGGGCAAGACCGGCACCGCCGAAGCGGGCAAGTCCGTCGAGACGCACGCCTGGTTCATCGCGTTCGCCCCCGCGGAGGCCCCCCGCGTCGCCGTAGCCATCGTGCTCGAGAACGCGGGTGTCGGCGGCACGGTGGCGGCGCCCGCGGCACGCAACGTGCTCGAGAGCGCATTGGCGACCACGAGGTGATGGCCGCTTGCGGTAGAATGGGATGGACTTCGGCGTCTATCGTCGCAGGTGAAAAGGGGTAGCGCACGTGAACGACCTGGTGTTCGGACGCAGGTACCGCGTCGTCGAGAAGATCGGCTCCGGCGGCATGGCCGAC
>CAYYLR010000079.1:0-7485 GCA_964472485.1 uncultured Coriobacteriaceae bacterium | reverse complement strand
GTGGCCGCGCAGATCTCGGGCAAGACACTCGTCATCGAGGCCAAGGCCGGCGACACCGGCAAGCTCTTCGGCTCGGTGACCGCGGGCATGGTCGCCGACGCGCTTGCCGCGCAGCTGGGCGTTGACGTTGACCGGCGCAAGCTCGATCTCCACGGACACATCAAGGCGCTCGGCGATCACGCGATCGACGTTCGCGTCTACGAGGACGTCACCGCGCAGGTCGTCCTGCGCGTCGTTCCGGTCGGTGCCGCGGCCTCTGCCGTGGCGACCGCCGCGGTCGAGGCTGTCGCCGCGGTCGAGGAGGCGCCGGAGGCCGACGCTGACGCCGCCGAGGATGTCGCGGATGAGGTCGTATCCGAGGCCACCGATGAGGATGCCGCCGACGCCGCCGACGATTCCGTTGACGAGGACGTCGCCGAAGACGAGTAGTCCGCCCGTGACGGCCGGCCGCTTCGCGGTCGGCCGTGCTGACAGGAGCGAAGCGTGGCAGACGACGGGGTACGGACCTCGGCGGATCGCGTCCCGCCGCATAACGTGGAGGCCGAGCAATCGCTGCTCGGCTCCATGTTCCTGTCCGTTGACGCGGTCGAGAACTGCCTGCCGCTCATCGAGGCGGAGGACTTCTACCGGCCGGCGCACCGGCTGCTCTTCGCGGCGGTCAAGCACCTGCACCTGAGAGGGGAGGCCGTCGACCAGATAACGGTCGCGGCCCGCCTCGAGTCCTCTGGCGACCTCGACGCGGCGGGTGGCAAGGCGTACCTGCTCGACATCGCCGGCATGGTGCCGACCGCGGCCAACGCCGAGTACTACGCGCGGATCGTCAAGCGGACGTCCATGCTGCGCCAGCTCATCGACGCGTCGACCGCCATTCAGGCGATGAGTTACGAGAACCCGGACGACCTCGACGAGGTCGTTGAGCGCGCCGAGAAGCTGATCTTCGATGTCACGAAGCGGCGGGTCTCCTCGAACTTCCAAACGCTCGAGGTCCTCCTCAAGGAGGGCTTCAAGCAGATCGAGGAGCTCTACGACCGCAAAGCGCACATCACCGGAGTGCCGACCGGCTTCCCGGACCTCGACAAGATCCTCGCGGGCATGCATCCCGGCGACCTGATCATCCTCGCGGCGCGTCCCTCGGTCGGCAAGACCGCGCTGGCGCTCAACATGGCGGTGAACGCGGCGAAGGCCGGCTGTCCCACCGCTGTCTTCAGCCTCGAGATGTCCTCCACGCAACTCGTCCAGCGCATCCTCTGCGCCGAAGCGCGGATCGATTCGCAGCGGCTGCGGACGGGCTACCTGAATGACGAGGACTGGCCGGCGATCATGCAGGCGATGGGCAGGCTCGGCTCGGCCCCGCTCTGGGTCGACGATACGCCGTCCATCTCGATCCTCGAAGTGCGTGCCAAAGCCCGCCGGCAGCTGCGCAACGTCGAGAACGGGCTCATCGTCGTCGACTACCTGCAGCTCATGCAGCCGCAAGGCCGCCGCTCGGAGAACCGCCAGGTGGAGATCGCGGAGATCTCCCGAGGGCTCAAGATCCTCGCCAAGGAACTCAACTGCCCGGTCCTGGCGCTCTCGCAGCTGTCGCGCGCGGTCGAGCAGCGGACCTCCAAGCGGCCGATGCTCTCGGACCTCCGCGAGTCGGGCGCTATCGAGCAGGACGCCGACGTGGTCATGTTCATCGACCGCACCACCGATCCCGCCGCCGACGGCGATTCGGGCCGCCCTGGCAAGGGCGAGGCGGAGATCATCGTCGCGAAGCATCGCAACGGCCCGACCGACTCGTGCAGGCTCGCGTACCTCGAGCGGTTCACGCGGTTCGTGCCGCTCGCCAAGAACGTGCCGTAGGCTGAAGCGGCGGTACGGGAGGAGCGCTGATGTCCGAGGCGCGTTATGACGTCGTCATCATCGGCGCCGGCCCCGCCGGCATCTTCGCGGCGATCGAGCTCATCCGCGCTCGGCCGGCTCTGCGGATCCTGCTGCTTGAGCGCGGCAAGCCGATCGCCAAGCGTTCCTGTCCCGCGCGGGAGACCCACTGCGTGAGCTGCCCGACCTGCGCGATCATGACCGGATGGGGCGGCGCCGGCGCATTCTCCGACGGCAAGCTCACCCTGTCGACCGAGGTCGGCGGCTGGCTCGGCGATTTCACCGGCCCCGGCGCACTCGAGCGCCTCATCGAGGACAGCGATCGGCTGTGGCTCGAGTTCGGCTCGACCGCCGAAGTCCACGAGGCCGATCCGGCGGTCGCGACCAGGCTCGTTCGCGAGGCCACGCTCGCGGGGATGCGGCTCGTGCCGATGCGCATCCGGCACATCGGGAGTGACCGGTCGCCGGCGGTGCTTGACGGGATGCACACGTACCTCGCCGACGCGGGTGTGGAGATCCGCACCGGGGTGTGCGCTACGCGCATCCTCGTCGCCGACGGTCATGTCCGAGGGGTCGAACTCGCCGACGGAACCACCGTCCGCTCCAATGTCGTCATCGCGGCGCCGGGTCGGGATGGCGCGGACTGGCTCGCGTCGCAGGCCCGCGAGCTCGGCATCGGGCTCTCCAACAACGCCGTCGACATCGGCGTTCGGGTCGAGGTTCCCGCACCGGTGATGGAGCCGCTCACCACGCACCTCTACGAGGCGAAGCTGGTGCAGTACTCTCGCCGCTTCGGTGATCGCGTGCGCACCTTCTGCATGAATCCGTATGGAGCGGTCACCACCGAGAGCTACGGCGACATCATCACGGTGAACGGTCACTCGTTCGCCGATTCAAAGACCGGGAACACCAACTTCGCGGTGCTCGTCAGCCAGCGCTTCACGCACCCGTTCCAGGAGCCGATCACCTACGGCACGTCGATCGCGCGGCTGGCCAACCTGCTCGGCGAGGGCATCCTGGTGCAGCGGCTCGGCGATCTGCGCCACGGACGCAGGTCGACCGACAAGCGCATCGCCGAGTCGGTCGTCACGCCGACGATGCCGTCGGCGACCCCCGGCGACCTCTCGTTCGTGCTGCCGTACCGGCACCTCGTGGACATCCTGGAGTTTATCGACGCGCTCGATTCGCTCGCCCCCGGAGTGGCCGCCGACGGTACGCTCCTCTACGGCGTCGAGGTCAAGTTCTACTCCTCGCGCCTGGAGCTCGACGGCGATCTGCAGACGCAGGTGGCCGGTCTCTACGCGGTCGGCGATGGCGCCGGGGTGACTCGCGGCCTCGTACAGGCGGGTGCGAGCGGACTCGTCGTCGCGCGCGCTGTGCTGCGCTCGACCTGATCTTCGCGTCGGTTGACACGGTCCTCAGCCGTCCGTAGAATACCCCATAGGGTATACGGCATGTGGAGGTCACCGTGAGCGTCGCACAGGCAGCAGCTTCCGTGTCTCCCATCGTTCGCGTCGCGGGCTGGATGTCCGGGCGGCTCGTGATTCTGATTCCCGCAGCGATGGCCGTCGGCCTGGCCGTCGGCCTAGTCGCCGACGTTGGGTCGCTGCAGACGCTCGTGCTTCCGCTGACGATGCTCATGGTCTACCCGATGCTCGTGAACTTCCGCCCGTCAGAGGCTCTACGGCCGCGCGACAGCGGCGCGGTCGGGCTTGCGATGGGCCTCGACTTCCTCGTGCTCCCGGTTGTCGCCTGGGGGCTTGCGCTCCTGTTCTTCCGTTCCGAGCCGGGACTCTTCGTCGGCATGGTGCTCGCGGGGCTGTTTCCCACGAGCGGCATGACGATCAGCTGGACCGGGTTCGCGAAAGGCAACGTGGCGGCTGCCGTGAAGATGACCGTGATCGGCCTCATCCTCGCATCGCTCCTCGCGCCGCTGTACCTGTCGCTGCTTGCCGGCGCGGTCGTTGCGGTCGACATGGGCGAGGTGCTCCGGACCGTCCTCTTCGTGGTCGGCATCCCGCTCGGCGTCGGCGCGCTCACCCGCTTCGTGGTGGTCCGCACCGCCGGGGAGACCGCCTTCCGGCAGCGGCTCCTGCCCGCGCTCCCGGCGGTTTCGACGCTCGGCGTGCTCGGGATCGTGTTCATCGCCATCGCGCTCAAGGCCCGGATGATCGTCGGTGACCCGGCGCTCGTGGTCCGCGTTCTGCTCCCGCTGATCATCTTCTACGCGGTCAACTACGCTGTCGCCACGCTGCTCGGCAGGCGGTTTCTCTCTCGCGCCGACGCGATCGCGGTCGTGTACGGGACGGTCATGCGCAATCTCTCGATCGCGCTCGGGGTCGCAATGGCGAGTTTCGGGGCCGAGGCGGCCCTTGTGCTTGCCGTCGCCTACGTGGTCCAGGTGCAGTCGGCCGCGTGGTATGTCAAGGCGACCGCTCACGTGTTCGGCCCGGCGTCCGGAGGACACGCGCCCGGCCCGATGCCCGCCACGCCGCCGGTGTCCGCCCGCGCCTGACCGGGGCCGCGCGACCACGGGCGAGCGAGCGTCCCGCGTATCACCCGCGAGGCCGGCGCGGTGATCCGCCTGACCTCAGAGGCCGCCGAGCGCCTCGCGTAAGACGCGCTCTTCGGAGGCGATGTCGGTGTCGATGGCGAGCGTGTCCGCATCGGAGTCCAGGAGCATCCGCTCGAGCGCGAGTGACGCCCTGAGGCCGAACAGCCTGAACACCGCCTTCGAACTCTCGACGTCGATGATCGGCATCGTCGTCACGGCGGCCAGGATGCCGATCATCGCGCCGTTGCGTGCCAGGAGCGGCATGCCGATGTAGCCCTGCGCCTTCATCGCTTGCAGGTCCGTGTCCAGCGGGAACAGGTCGGCGACGCCATCGGCGTAGATGCACATGCTCTGCGGGCCGAGGACCCTGCTGCACGGTGTATGTGCCAGTCGATAGCGGAAGTTCGTGGTCCGCTCGCCGTTGGAGAAGGTCACGAGGGTCTGGATGCGATCAGGGTCGTGATCGCGGACGGTGCCGATGAAGACCAGGCTTGGCTCCATGACCGCCTCGATGATGCGCAGGACGCCGTCGAGGAACGCATCGCCGTGGTGGCCGAGCAAGGCGGTTGCGGCCATGCGAGCGATCACGTCCCGGGTGACGGGATCGAAGAGGGGCGTCAGGGCCGTGGTTCCGTATGACGCGCGCTCGACCGGCAATTCCTCGGCGATCGCCATCGCGTGTTCCTTCCCCCGAAGGACGTTCCCAAGAGTGTGTACCCGTCGCGAGGCGCTGTCGCGCGGCCCCATCGCCGGGTACCCCCTCGTGTTTGGTACTCTGGTCACACGCGGGTGCGGGGGGCCGAAGGAGCGTGCGTGCCGGACACCGGGGACACTGAAGTGAGCGCGGCGGGGCCGACCGGCCTTGCGGCCGTGGCCGCGCGGCTTACCGCCGTGGCGCGCTCGGATGGCGGCCGAAGGGCTCTCGCGAGAGCGGGCGTCGGCGCCGGGCTCGTCGCCCTGGCGGCGCTCGGCGTCCTTGCGTACACGATCCTGTCGGCCGATCGCCTGAGCGATGATCAGCGCGCGGTCGCCGCGGAGTTCGGGTATCCGCGCACGTTCGCGGTGACCTTCACGTCAGCCGACGCACGCAGGCGTGAGCCCTCGGCGCTCGAAACGTGGGACTACTACGAGCTGGGCACGCGATTCATCTTCCGCAACGGCCGTGTCGTGCTGACGCGCGCCATAGAGGCCCTGCCGATCGACCGTCACGCGTACCCCGCCGTCTCTCCCGCGGACTTCGAACCGGGCATGTCGGTCCAGGACCTCACCGAGGCGTGGCGTCATGCGCCGGCGACCGAGCCGGGCGGCGATGCGGACTCCGAGCGCCTCGTGTGGAGCGGTGTCGTCGCCGGCCGCTTCCGTGACGGGAGACTCACCGGCGCCGAGACGGCTCCTCTCGTCGTAGGCGAGAAGGGCGACGCGCTCCAGTTCACATTGCAGGGCGGCGCCGAGGTCGACCGACGCGCCGCCGCGTGGGAGCTGCTGCCCGCCCCCGAGTCGCCGGACGCGCTGCCCCGGTCATGGACGATGACCGAGGCTGGGGTCGGCCCGCTCGCCACGCAGCTTGCACGGCGCGTCGAGGGTGCCACGTACAGCGCTCCGGTCGAGCGCGCGATCCTTGAGGCGAAGCTTCGCGGAGCGCGGCTCGTCGTCGTCCAGACCGACCCGGCTCGTGCGGGGGGAGCGGCCGACGGCATCGCGCAGCAGCTCGTCATCGAGGTCGAGATCGCCGAGGTCGAACGCAAGCGGGCGCGCGATCCCTTTGCGAACCGGTACCTGGAGCGGCTGTACGCCGGTCTGGGCTGGGTGCTGCCGGCGCTCGCCAGCGACCAACCGCTCGCCGCGGGGTCCGCGGCGGCGCCCCAGCCGACGACCGCCGCACCGGTGGTTCCCGGTGCCCCGCTCACCGAAGGCGTGTGGATCGTGGATGCCATCGTGTGGAAGGCGGACGGCACGGTCGCTCCCGTCGCCGCGCCCGAGCAACCCTTCACGGGCGACCTCCTCCGCTACGGCGATGGACTCGTTCAGTACTGGTTCCGCAGGTCGAACGTCTTCAAGCACAAGCACGAGGCGCTCATCGGAGAGGGCACGTACGAGGCCGACGGGCCCGTGGGGGAGATGACGTTCTCCGGCGATGAGCTGCCCATGGACGGAACGGTGAGGAGTGCGTCGTACTACCACGATGAGGCGAGCGATACCCTCTACGTGATCGAGCACTGGGTCGACAAGTGGGATGGCAAACCGTATGACCGGGTGCTCCTGCTCAAGCGGAAGTAGCGTGGTCGGGATGCGCACGCCGTCAGGCGCCGAGTGCCCGCACTACTACGAGGACTTCGCCCGGGGTGGGTCGCGCCAGGAGTGCAGAGTCCCGACACACCCGCGCTCGGTCGCGTGGCTGCCGCCGGACTGCGCTCGATGTGCCGTTCCGGCGATCCGCGCGGCCAATGGCAGCCCGCATCTCGAGCTACGCATACAGATCCGCCCGGGGGCGCTCGGTCTCGGACGACGGGTCGAGACGGACGCCTGGTGCTCGCTCCATGGCCCCATCACGCGCGACCCTCGCGCCGGCTGTCCGGTGTGCAACGAGGCGTCCGACGCGCTGCTCAGAGAGGCGCTGGGCTAGCGCCAGGCGTACGCGTGAGGCATACTACCCGTGCGTCCGGTGGTGCCCGGACGCACGCGCGTGCGCCCCGACAGGCCGCGCGCACGGCCCGGGAGCGGCTAGGGTGTCCGCGGGGCCGAGCAGCGCAGGGGAGTTTCTAGATGGCCGGCATCGTCCTCGTCGGCGCCCAGTGGGGCGACGAAGGTAAGGGCAAGATCACCGACCTTATCGCCGATGACTTCGACTACGTCGTCCGGTATCAGGGTGGGAACAACGCGGGGCACACCGTCATCCACGCAGGGCGAACGCTGAAGCTGCACCTGATTCCGAGCGGGATCATGTACCCGCACATCACGCCGGTCATCGCCAACGGGTGTGTGATCGATCCGAAGGTCCTGCTTGAGGAGATGGATCGGCTCGAGGCCGACGGGCTCTCAACTCACCGGCTGCTGATCAGCGGCAACGC
>CAYYLR010000078.1:4569-7661 GCA_964472485.1 uncultured Coriobacteriaceae bacterium | reverse complement strand
GGTCCCGCTTGAGGACCCAGCTCGCCAGATAGAGCGCCGTACCGAACCCGATGACGGCGACCACCGGCGCAAGCCAGGCGATCCATTCAGACATCTACGCGCCACTCCCTTCATTGCCACTGCATACATGCCGAACGGAACACTCGGTACCCCTCGGCGTCCGTGCGATGATAGCCGACCTTGTATCCACCGGCAACAACTCGGCAACGGCCCGCGGCGACGGCTCCGCGATCCGCGCGAGCGGGCGAACCGGCCCGCCTAGACCCGCCACCGGGTGGGGATCTTCAACCGTTCGAACGTTCGGATCGCGAAACGGTCGGTCATTCCGGCCACGTAGTCGACGACCGCCTGGACGAGCTGCGACTCGTCGGCCGGGCGCTCGTCGTCGGGCAGATCGTCCGGCTCGGCGAGGTAGTGTTCGAAGAGCGTTTGCACGACACCGTACGCCTTGGGCTCCTCCGACTTGGCCGACGGGGACAGGTACACCCTGTCGAACATGAACGAGCGCAGGTCCATCATGGCCTTGTAAACGCGATCGCTCATCCCGGCGTGCGGGGACAGCGTCGTCGTCACGACGAGGTCGTTCACCATCGTGGTTATGCGCTCGGCGTGCGTGTGCCCGAGCACCGATGTCGCCTCGGCGGGCAGGTCGTCCTCGGTGATCACCCCGCCGCGGATCGCGTCGTCGATGTCGTGGTTGATGTAGGCCACCCGGTCCGAGATCGCGACGATCTGCCCCTCAAGCGTGCTCGCGCGAACGCGACCGGTGTGGCGAAGGATGCCGTCTCGGACCTCCCAGGTGAGGTTGAGGCCCCTCCCCTCATACTCGAGCGCCTCGACGATCCGCAGCGACTGCTGATTGTGGCGGAACGGGTACGGCACGTCCGGACGGCCGCGTCTGAGCCGCTTGAGCGCGTCGTTGAGCGCGTCCTCGCCGATGTGGCCGAACGGCGTGTGACCAAGATCGTGTCCGAGCGCGATGGCTTCGGTGAGGTCCTCGTTCAGCTCGAGCGCGCGCGCGACCGAGCGCGCGATCTGGGCGACCTCGAGCGTGTGCGTGAGCCGCGTGCGGTAGTGATCGCCCTCGGGCGCCAGGAACACCTGCGTCTTGTGCGACAGACGCCGGAACGCCTTGCAGTGGATGATGCGGTCGCGGTCGCGCTGGTACTCCGTGCGGTACGGGTCCGGCTCGACCGGCCGAAGCCGACCCCGCGTGGCCGACGACATCGCGGCGCGCGGAGACAGACGGCCGGCTTCAGCGGCCTCGTACGCCTCACGCGAACCCGGCGTCACAGACACAGCGCTCCTCCTCGCTCCCCCGGCCTGTCTCCCGCGCTCCGGCCAACGCACGGAGGCGCCGATGCCCGGCGCCTCCGATGATGCCACACCGCTCTCACAGCGGCACCTAGCGGTTGTCCGAGCCCTTCGCCTTCCGGGCGAGGACCGCCTGGGCGGCGGCCAGGCGCGCGAGCGGGACCCGGTACGGTGAGCAGCTGACATAGTCGAGTCCGACGCCGAAGAACACACCGACGCTCTCGGGATCGCCGCCGTGCTCACCGCAGACGCCGAGCTTGAGCTTCGGGTTGGTGGCGCGTCCACGATCGCAGCCCAACTGCACGAGCTTCGCCACGCCGTCGTCCACGGTCTCGAAGGGGTTCCGCGGCAGGATCTTGCGCTCGAGATACCGCGGCAGGAACTTGCTCTCGATGTCGTCGCGGCTGAACCCGAACGTCGTCTGCGTCAGGTCGTTCGTGCCGAAGCTGAAGAAGTCGGCGTCCTCGGCGATCTCGTCGGCGCATACCGCGGCGCGCGGCAACTCGATCATGGTGCCGATCGGGATATCGAGCGTGACGCCCTCGGCGGCGCAGATGTCGGCGATGACGCGTTCCGTCTCGACTCGCAGCGTCGCGAGCTCGGCCTTCACGCTCACGAGCGGGATCATGATCTCGGGGCGCGGATCCTTGCCCTGCTTCGAGAGCTGGCACGCGGCGCGGGTGATGGCCTCGACCTGAAGCGCGTAGAGCTCAGGATGCACGATGCCGAGACGGCATCCGCGCAGACCCAGCATCGGATTCATCTCGGCCATCGAGTCGATCTGCGCGAGCAACCTGCGCTGGCCGGCGAGCTCCTCGGCCGACGCGCCCGCGCACTCGGCCCGCGTGATCTCGACCTCGAGCTCGCGCGGCGAGTCCAGGAACTCGTGGAGCGGCGGATCGAGCAGCCGCACCGTGACGGGCAGACCGTCCATCGCCTCGAAGATCCCGAGGTAGTCCTTCGTCTGCTCGGCGAGCAACGCGCTGAGCGCGCCCCGGCGGACCTCCTCGGAGTCAGCGAGGATGAAGTCCTGGATAATGCTCTTCCGCTCACCGAGGAACATGTGCTCGGTTCGGCACAGCCCGATGCCGGCCGCACCGAACTGCCGGCCGAGCGCGGCGTCGTCAGGCGTGTCGGCGTTCGCCCGAACGCCCATCGTGCGAACCTCATCGGCCCACCCGAGGATCGTGTCGAAGTCGCCCGATACCTCGGGCTGAACGAGCTCGACCTGCCCGACCACGACGATGCCGCTCGTTCCGTCGATGGAGATGACGTCCCCTTCGCGCAGCTCGACATCGGTTCCGGCGACCCGGGCGATCTTCGCCTTGGCGTCGATCTTGAGCGCCTCCGCGCCGCACACGCAGGGCTTGCCCATGCCGCGGGCCACGACCGCCGCGTGCGAGGTCTTCCCCCCATGCGAGGTCAGGATGCCCTCGGCCGCCACCATGCCGTGCAGGTCGTCCGGCGTGGTCTCCCACCGCACGAGGATGACCTTGCGGCCCTCGGCCACCGCCTCTTCGGCGTCGTCAGCCGAGAACACGATCTCGCCCACCGCCGCGCCGGGGCTCGCGTTGAGGCCCTTCGCGAGCACGTCGTAGGACGCGGTCTTGTCGAACTGCGGGTGGAGGAGCTGATCGAGTTGCGCCGGGTCGACGCGAAGCAGCGCCTCGTCCTTGGTGATCATCCCTTCGGACACCATCTCGACCGCGATCTTGAGCGCCGCGCGAGCGGTCCGCTTGCCGATGCGGGTCTGAAGCATCCAGAGCGTGCCCTCCTGG
>CAYYLR010000078.1:0-4559 GCA_964472485.1 uncultured Coriobacteriaceae bacterium | reverse complement strand
GCCGAAGCCGCGCACGAGGAGCGCGGCCGGGTCGAAGACCTCGTAGAGCTCGCGACCGGCGTCGGGAAGCTCGTCGACGAGCTCGGCGATCGGCCGGGTCTTACGGATGCCTGCCACGACGTCCTCACCCTGGGCGTTGGTGAGGAAGTCCCCGTAATACTCCTTCGTGCCGTCCGCCGCGTTGCGCGTGAAGCCGACGCCCGTGGCTGAGGTCTCGCCCATGTTGCCGAAGACCATCGCCTGGACGTTGACCGCTGTCCCAAGGTCGTCGGCGATCTTCTCCATGCGGCGGTAGTCGATCGCGCGCCGGTTGTTCCAGCTCTTGAAGACCGCTTCGATGGCGAGGTTGAGCTGTGCCGCCACGTCCTGCGGGAACACGACCTTCCCGTCCCGGACGAGCTGCGGATACTCCGCGGCGGGCACATGCTCGGCCACGATGGCCTTGAACACGCCGACGAGCCGCTCAAGGTCATCGGCGGTAAGGTCCGTGTCCTGCGCCGCGCCCCGGTCGAGCTTCATCCGCGTGATGGCGTTCTCGAACAGGTCGCCCTCGACGTCGAGCACGACCTTGCTGAACATCTGGATGAAGCGCCGGTAGCTGTCCCACGCGAACCGGTCGTTGCCGCTCTTCGCGATGAGCCCCTGGACCGAGCGGTCGTTCAGACCGAGGTTCAGCACGGTGTCCATCATCCCCGGCATGGAGAACGGCGATCCCGAGCGGACCGAGACGAGCAACGGGTCGGACTCGTCCCCGAGCCGCTTGCCCATCGTGGCCTCGAGCGCTGTCACATGCGCCGCGATCTCCTCTGTGAGTCCTGCCGGGAACGCCGGAGGGGTCGCGTTGTAGTACTCCATGCATGCCTGACATGTGATCGTGAATCCCGGCGGGACCGGAAGGCCCATATTCGCCATCTCGGCGAGGTTGGCGCCCTTGCCGCCGAGGATGAACTTCATGTCCTTGTTGCCCTCGGTCTGGCCTCCGCCGAACGCGTACACCCGCTTGATATCAGCCAACTCCGATTCCTCCTTGCCGGTCCCCGTACCAGGTATGGGCATGATAACCCACCGGGGTCCGGACGGACCCCGCCACCGCGCACTTAGTCCTCGGTGCGATACGCCACGCCGAGGTGACGCAGGATCTCCTGGGCCGACTCCTCGACGGCGCGGTTGTCGGTGTGCACGACAAGGCAGCCGACGCGGCGCATGAGCGCGCGCGCCTCGGCGAGTTCGGCTTCCACCGTTTCGCGGTCCGCGTACCCGGGGACGTGCGTGCCGAGCTCCTTCATGCGCTCGCGCCGCACGGTGAGCAACACGTCGACGCTGGTCACCAGTCCGAAGACCTTGCGGGGGTCGAGCGTGAAGACCTCAGGCGGTGGCTCGATGCCCGGCGCGAGCGGGACGTTGGCGACACGCCACCCCTTGAACGCAAGGAACATGGAGATCGGGGTCTTGCTCGTTCGCGAGACGCCGAGCAGGACGATGTCGGCGTCCTTGAGCCCCTCGGGGTTGCGCCCGTCGTCGTGACTCACCGCGAACTCAAGCGCCTCGATGCGATCGAAGTACCCCTCGTCGGTGCGCCTGATGCGTCCGGCCTCGCCGGTCGGCTCGTTGCCGGTCACCGATGCGAGCAGCGCCACCGCGGGCCCGAGCAGGTCGACGCCGGTCACACCGCCGTCGATCAGGCGCTCCATCTCGCGGCGAAGGGGCAGGTCCACGAGCGTGTAGAAGAAGATGCAGTCGCGGCCGCAGTGCGTGCGCACGAGTGAACGCAGGTCCTCGGGCGTGGTCACCTTCGGCAAGCGCTCGATCCGGAAGGCGTTCGGGCGGAACTGCGAGATGGCGGCGAGCGCAACCGTCTCGCCTGTCTCCCCGAGCGAGTCAGAGAGCACATGGATCGCGATGGGCTCGGCGCGCACCCCTATCCCGCCAGCGCGCCGAAGTCCGCGAAGCCGGCGAACAGCCCGGCCATGCGGTTGAGGAGCGTCAGACGGTTGGCCCGCAACCGCTCGTCGGGGTCCATCACCAGCACGCCGTCGAAGAACGCGTCCACCGGCCCGCGCAGGTCGGCGAGGGCGGCGAGCGCGGCGTCGTAGTCGGCGCCGGCGCCCATCAGCGGGACGACGGTCGCTTCGGCCGTGGTGAGCGCCGCAGAGAGAGAGCGCTCCGCGTCGCCCATGAGCGCTTCGTCAGAGGCGGTACCCGCCGACGGATCGGCGAGATTGGCGGCTCTCCGGAAGGCGACCGAGAGGTCGCGTCCCGCCTCGCTCGCACGGAACGCCGACAGCGCCTTCAGCCGCGCCAGCGTGTCCGCCGGATCCGCTGACGCCACGGCCATGACGGCTTCGACCTCATCATGTGCGAACCCGCGGTCGCGCAGCATCACGGCGAAGCGGCCGTCGAAGAACGCCTTGACGACCGGACCGGTCTCGTTCGGATCGAACCCGGGCACGACGCCGTCATAGCCCGCGAGCGCGGCGGCGATCGCCTCGTCGAGATCGAGGCGCACGCCACCATCGACGATCATCGTTAGGATCCCGATCGCCGAACGGCGCAGGGCGTACGGATCCGCCGAACCGGTCGGCCCCTGCCCGATGGCGAAGATGCCGACGACAGTGTCGAGCTTGTCGGCGATCGAGACGAGCCGACCCGCGAGCGAGCGGGGCATCTCGTCACCGGCGAAGCGTGGCCGGTAGTGATCGACGATCGCCTCGGCGACCTCCGGCGCCTCCCCGGCCGACAGCGCGTAGTGGTACCCCATGACACCCTGGAGCGAGGTGAATTCGACCACCGCGTGTGTGACGAGGTCCGCCTTGGCAAGACGGGCCGCTCGGATCGCGTACGCGGTCTGATCGGAAGGCGCGTCGGCGGCGGCCGCAAGGGCACCGGCGAGTGATCCGATGCGAGCCACCTTCGACCCGAGGGAACCGAGCTTCTCGTGGAAGACGATGACGTCGAGATCGTTGACGTACGCCTCGAGCGGACGGGCGAGGTCCTCGCGATAGAAGAACGCCGCGTCGGCCAGCCGGGCGCGGATGACCCGCTCGTGGCCGGCGACGATCTGGGCCGTGCGTTCAGGCGCGCCGTTGTGCACGACGATGAAACGCGCGTCGAGCGCCCCGGACGCATCCTCGACGGGGAAGTAGCGCTGGTGCGACTCCATGGCCTCTTCGACGACCTCACGCGGCACGGCGAGGAACTCGGTGTCGAAGCGCCCCTCTCCCACCGTCGGCCACTCCACGAGGTTGACGACCTCGGCGAACGTCTTCTCCGGCACGACGGCGCGTCCGCCGTGAACGCCTGCCGCCGCCTCCACCGCCGCGCGGATGGCCTCGGCGCGCTCCTCCGCGTCCGGGATCACACACACGCTCCGCAGAGCCTCCAGGTAGGCGGAGGCCGCCGGGATCTCCACAGGTCCCGCGAGGAAGCGATGCCCCATCGACGTTCGGCCGGCTTCGAGCCCCGCGTATCGAACGGGAAGGACCTCGTCGCCGAAGAGCGCGACGAGCCAGCGAACCGGCCTGATGAACCTGGTCGACCCACGGCCCCACCGCATCGACTTCGCCCAATCGATGCCTCCAGCGCAGCCGGCGAGGAGATCGGGCAGGACGTCGGTCGCCGGACGACCGGTCTCCTCCACCTGCGCGAACACGTACTCCCCGCCTTCGGCGCTCTCGACGACGAGGTCCGAGACCTCGAGACCTCGCGAACGCGCGAAGCCCTCGGCGGCCTTGGTGGGAGCGCCGTCCGGACCGAACGCCGCCCTGGCGGCCGGGCCCTTCACCTTGAGCGAGAGGTCGGCCTGACGTTCGGCCAGCCCTGTCACGAGCACAGCCAGGCGCCGCGGGGCGCCGTAGACATCGATCGTGCCGTACTCGAGACGCGACTCCGCCAGCAGGGCCGGAATCCGTGTCCTGAGTTGCGCGACCGCGTCGTAGAGCGGCGCTGACGGGATCTCCTCGACGCCGATCTCGAACAGCAGGTCCCGGCTCATCGGGCATCACCGCCCTCGGCCATCGCGGCGCACTCTAGATCGTCAAGCGTGGTGCACCCCGCGAAGGTCGCGGCGTACGCCTCGGCGCATCCCTTCGCGAGCGTCCGGATCCGTCCGATGAAGCTCACCCGCTCGGTGACGGCGATCGCTCCGCGCGCGTCGAGCAGGTTGAAGTAGTGCGAGCACTTCAGCGCTTGCTCAAAGGCGGGCAGAACGGCGCCGGCGGCGAGTACGCGGGCGCTCTCGGCCTCGTGCAGGTCGAAGAGCTGGCGGAGCGTCGCGGTGTCGGCGAGCTCGAAGTTGAACCTCGACTGCTCCCGCTCGTTGCGCATGAAGACGTCGCCGTACGTGAAGCCGGGGCACCACTCGAGGTCGAAGACCGAGTCCACGCCCTGGATGTACATGGCGAGCCGCTCGACGCCGTAGGTGATCTCGGCAGGCACTGGATCGCACTCGATGCCGCCCACCTGCTGGAAGTACGTGAACTGCGTGACCTCCATGCCGTTCAGCCAGACCTCCCAGCCCAGGCCCCACGCTCCCAGGGTGGGCGACTCCCAGTCGTCCTCCA
>CAYYLR010000077.1:0-7855 GCA_964472485.1 uncultured Coriobacteriaceae bacterium | reverse complement strand
GCGGTCCCAGACAAATGGTCGTCCTCGACAGAATCCGGCTTACAGGCCCACTCCCGCTCAGCCGCCGGGTGCGATCCTCCCCCGAACGGCTTCGGCCATCGCCACACCGCTCGGCACCGCCAGCCGCAGATACTCCCCTCCCGCAGCCCGTGCGAGCTCACGAGCAGCCATGCCGCCGCCGGGGCCGGAGGTGTCGATGACGAGCGTGTGCACACCCCGGTCCTTCAGACGCGCCGCGGCGCTTCGGGCATCGTCGCTTCCGAGGCCTGAACCGAGACCGACGTTCGCCTTGCCGTCGGTGAGCAGCACGAGCCACGGCACGACGCTCTCGTCCCGGCGCGTCTCTCCAGCGAGCACGTCGAGGGAACGCATGATGCCGTGAGCGATCGGCGTGGCGCCTCCTGTCGGGAGCGTTCGCAACTTGAGTTGCGCGAGTTCGACGCTCGCGGTGGGCTGTAGCACGACCTCGGCGGACTCACCCCTGAACGCGACAAGACCGACGCGGTCGCGGCGCTGGTAGGCGTCGACGAGCAGGTCGAACACCGCCGACTTGGCGAGTTCCATCCGATTGGTCGCGCCCATCGATCCGCTGGCGTCGACGCAGAACACGATCGACGCCCCTGTTCGGCGCTTGCGAACCTTGGTGCGGACATCCTCCGGTGCGATGTTGATGGCGAGCGACCCGGATCTCGAGGCTTGACGCGGCGCCGCGGCCCGGATCGTCGCGTCAAGCGCAAGGTCGACGGGCACACCTGGCCGGACGGGTTCGGAGCGCACGTAGTGACCGGTGCGGACGTTGGTGGTCGTCTCTTGCCGTCGGCCGCCCTCGGAACGACGGATGCGGTCCACACCGGCCACGAGATCGGCCGCCACGTCCTGTCCGGCGACATCGTCCGACGCACGCTCACGCGCTGCCGCGGCCGAAGCGCGCACGCCGTCCCCGGGCTCACCTCCGGACGCCGCAGGCGCTGACTCCCCTGTCTCCGCGGGCACTGTCGCCGACAGGGCTTCGCTCAGTCGCTGCTCGTCGAGCGAGCGCTCCTCGAACGGCGTCCGCCGCATCCGATGCGCGAGCACCATCGGAGCGACGGCCCGGATGTCAGCAGCGGTGACCTCGCGCCGGCCGTCGAGGGCCGCAAACGCGGCGGCGGCTCGACCCATCACGAGGTCCGCCCGATGACCGTCGACGCCCATGCTGACCGAAACCGAGGCGATCATGAAGAGCAGGTCGTCGTCGAGTTCGAGGTCGGGCAGGGTCTTCGTCGCCCTGGCCACCCGCTCGGTGAGCTCGCGGTCCTGCGCGCTCCAATGCCGGACGAACAGGTCCGGGTCGTCCTCGAACGAGCGGCGGCGCTTCAGGATCTCCACCCGGCTCTGCGGTTCGTCCATGCCCGACACGTCGACGCAGAGGCCGAACCGATCGAGCAGTTGCGGACGCAGCTCCCCCTCCTCAGGGTTCATCGTGCCGACAAGCACGAATCGGGCGGGATGACGGTACCGCACACCCTCGCGCTCGACAACGTTGACACCGCTGGCGGCGGCATCGAGGAGCGTGTCGACGATATGATCATCGAGGAGGTTCACCTCATCGACGTAGAGCAGCCCGCGATGAGCCTCCCCGAGCAGGCCGGCCTCGAAGGATCGCTCGCCGTGTTTGAGCGCCCGCTCGAGATCGATCGTCCCCACGACGCGGTCTTCGGTGGCCGAGACAGGCAGATCGACGAGGCGCGGCCTCCGCCTCACTCGCGGCAGCGAGCCGGCGGACCGTCGTTCGCGGCAGTCATCGCACAGGTCGCCGAAGTCGGCCGGGTCGCAGCCGAACCGGCAGGACTCGACGACGGTGACCTCAGGCAGGACGGCTCGCAGCGCGCGGACCGCCGTCGACTTGGCGGTCCCCTTCTCACCGCGGATGAGGACACCGCCGACGCGGGGGTCGACCGCGTTGATGAGGAGGGCCGTCTTGAGCTCGTCTTGACCGACGATGGCACTGAACGGGAACACGCGACGATCCGGATCCGACATCCGCCCCTCCCAACAACAGCGACCCGACTACACTATATGGTAGCCGGGTCGCGTCTGTCACCTATCTGTTGTGGTCAGTCGGCGCGCCACTGGAACGACCCACAGTCCGCCGGCGCGGCTTGCCCGACCTTCGGGCAGGTGTTCGCATACACGCAGTCGTTGCACGTGTACGTGGCGAGGTCGACGCCCCCCGAGGCCTCGTAGCCCGTCTCCTCTCCTGCGTCGAGGATCGATTCTCCGGCGATCGACGACACGGTGTCGGACGGTTCGGGAACAGCTGCCTCATCCGGCTGTGCCATCTCCGACGGCTCCTCGAGATCCAGCACGGTCGTGTGCTCGCCGAACGGATCATGAAGCGCGGACATCGGCTCGGCGGGGCCGGTCGACGACCCGGCACTCGCGCCGAGGGCGCCGAGCGCCGCGGCGGCCTCGGCGATGGCCGAGACCGGCTCGTCATCGGCCTGTGCGGCCTCCTCCAGCGGGGACTCGTGAATCGTCGAGAACGGCTCGTCATCGTCTGCCGACGCTGGCTCGACGATCGGCAGCACATTGGCGTAGTCGCCCATGATGACGGGTTTCGGCATGTACGCCTCACCCCCGTCGAGCGGTCCCGAGGTGATCAGGCGGTCATCGTCCGCAAGCCCCGATGGGGCTTCCGCCGCAACGGTTTCCCACGGCCAATCGATGGCGGCCGGGACGGCCTCGTCGGCTTCCCCGCCGATCGACTCGGGGGCTATGACTCCCTCTTCCTCAAGCGACGTCGCGGCCCGCCTCAAGGCATCGGCAAGCACTACGGATCCCTCGGCGGATGGTTCGTCGAAGTCCGGTCCGCTCTCATCGACGTCCGCGGCTCCGGGAATGGAGTAGACCGCATCGGCCGTGGACTCATCCATCGGTTCAGGCTCAGGCACCGCGGGCGTCTCTGCGGCTTCGGCGGCCTCCGGCTCGGTCTCGAGTTGGCGCTCCGACCCTTCGAGCGGCTCAGGCTCGACGGAGGCCGGGGGCGCAGCGGTGACGCCGGGCATCATGAGCACCGGCACGCCTGAGGTGAGATCGACCACCATCACCTGTCCGCGAACGCTGACGAGGCCTGCCGCTATCGCGCCAGCGAGCTCCTCCAGGGCGACCTCGCGGGACTCGAAGACGCGTGGCACAGGCACGCTGACCGATCCCGTGACGGCGTCGAACTCGATGACGAAGTAGCTCATCTCGATTCCTCACTCCAGGAGCGTTCGGCCAATCGCGATTCATTCTACGGCAACGCAGGTGGACTGTCGGGAACTGGTGACGAACGGGCGTGTCTGTGATGCGTGCTACGATTCAACGGAGATTCTACCCTGCCCGGAGGCGGCATGCTCGGACCGACCCCGCTTCGTGACGGCGCGTTCGTCGCGGTTGACATAGAGACCACCGGCTCGCGCCCCGGCCTGGGCGGGATCATGGAGATCGGCGCCGCCCGCATCGAAGCCGGACGGATCACCGGCCGATTCGAGTCGCTCGCTCAGCCCGGCGAACCAGTCCCCGCCGCGATCCGATCGCTCACGGGTATCGACGACGCCATGCTCCGCGACGCGCCTCCCGTGGCCGACGTGATGGAACGCTTCCGCACCTTCTCCGACGGCGCCGTGCTGATCGCCCACAACCACCGGTTCGACATGGGCTTCCTCGATTTCGAAGCCGAGCGGTGCTGGGGATCGCCCTTCCCGCGTCCCGTGCTCGACACCCTATCGCTCGCGCGGCGCCTCCATCCGGAGCTGCCGCGGCACAGTCTTCACGAGCTGGCCGCGTTCTACGGGGTACCCGACGCGCCGGCCCATCGCGCGCTACCTGACGCGCTCGCCACCGCCCACATCTGGCTTCGCATGCTCAGCGACCTGACTGAACGCGGGTTCACAACCGCCGCAGAGGTCGCCGATTTCACCGGACTCGCCTCGGAAGGTGCCCTCGCACGCAAGCTCAGCCTCTCCACGCACCTGCCCGACCTGCCGGGGATCTACCTCTTCCGGGACGGAGACGGCCGGGTGATTCATCTCGCCCGAGCGCACAGCCTCCGGCAGCGAGCTCGAGGCCACTTCTACGCGCCGGTCGGCGGCCGCAACCCCGCGCTGCGCACGACGCTGATCCAGTACCTTCCCGGGCTCGCCCCTCTCGACGCGATCCTCCTCGAAAGCCGCCTCCAGCAGCGGTATCGCCGAACCCTCGCGCCCGAGCCCCAGCCGTTGCGCTCGGCCTTCTACCTGCATCTCTCCACACAGGACCTCTACCCCGCGATCCGCGTGGTACGACGGCCTTTCAGGACGGGTCTCCTGTTCGGCCCGATCGCCAACGAGAACGCCGCGCACACCGAGTGCGACCTGCTGTCCGCGCGGTTCGGGCTCCGGCGCTGTACCCGGCCGCCCGCGGACTGCCGTTCGGGGAACTGCACGGCTGGACCCGCCGGCCGATGTGACGGCACCGAGCTGGCCCGCCTTCCCTCTCATCGATATCGGCTCAACGTCGAGGCCGCGGTCGAAGCCCTGCTCGGCGACGACACATCCCTGCGCGAGGACCTCGCCTGTCTCCCGGCGAGCGCTCCAGCTTCCCGCGGTGTCACCGCCCGAGAGGCGCTTCGCGCTCACGACCGCATGCGTGCCGCGCTCCAACTCGCCGAACGTGCGCATCGTACGCCCGTCCTAGCGATCGTCGAGGGTGGCTCCGCCTCGGTCTCCGTTCACGTCGTGGTCACGGGATGGCTGTTCACGACCCTGCGCTTCTCGCGCGACGAGGCCGCCGACGGCCGATTCGTCGAGCAGCTTCGACGTGCCGTGACCGTTGCCACGCGCTCCGCTGTCCGCAGACGGGCGATGACGCCCCGACGGCTCACCGACATGATGCTCATCGACCACCACCTGCGCGACCATCACCCCACCGTCGTTCCGCTTGAGCGCGATGTGGACGCATCGGTGCGCGTCCTCGCCGCAGCGATCAGACGGACGATGCGCCTTCCCCGCAAGCGTCACGGAGGCGCTTCAGCCGACTGATGTTCTCGGCGTCCTTCTCCGGCACCTCGCCGGGCATCTCCGTGATCACCGGCACGCCGAGCAACCTCGGCTGGGCGACCATGTGCGCGAAACCCCCGTAGCCGATGGTGCCGTCGCCGATCCACGCGTGCCGATCCTTGCGCAGCGCCGCGCCGTACACGCAGTCGTTGGCGTGTATCGCCTCGATCGGCATTCCGCAGCACGAGTCGAACTCATCGAGGAGCGCTGACCACGTCGGGCCGAGCGAGAGGTCATGGCCCGCCGCGTGCGCATGGCACGTGTCCAGACAGACCCCGACCGAACCGGAGGCGGCGCGAAGCAGCGAGAGCACGGTGCCGAGTTCGGCGGGGCCGTCGCCGTAGGTCGTACCCGCCGCTGCGGTGTTCTCGAGCAGCAGCCGCGTCCGAGGCGCACCCGCCATCACCCAGGCCCGGTCGATCGCAGTGGCCATCCGGGACGGCGTCGCCGGCGGGTCGTCTCGGAACGCGGTCCCCAGGTGCGTGACCACGCCCGCGGCGCCGAGCAGCGCACCCCATACGAGCTCGTCGGCGAGTGCTGCGATCGAGCGCTCCCAGAGCGCGTCATCGGCGCTGCCAAGGTTGATGAGGTACGCGGTGTGGGTGAACACCGGGCCCATGCCGACCTCGGCCACCCGTGCCCGGAACGCAGACGCGACCGCCGGGTCGAGCGGCCTGGCGCTCCACTGCCGCGGACTCTTGGCGAAGACCTGCATGCACTCGCAGCCGACATCGAGCGCGTAGTCGACCGCAGCCGCGTACCCGCCCGAGACCCCGATGTGCGCGCCGAACAGCATGCGGTCTCACCTCCGCCGGTCAGTCTACCGTCTTGCGGCTCGGCGTCCTACACTCGGCGCATGACCGCTGAACGGGACACGTGGGATGGGCGCGCCATCCTCCACCTCGATCTCGATGCGTTCTTCGCGTCTGTCGAGCAGCTCGACCACCCCGAGTGGCGAGGCAGGCCGTTGCTCGTCGGCGGCTCCCCGGAGGGTCGCGGAGTGGTCTCGGCCGCAAGCTACGAGGCACGGGCGTACGGCTGCCGGTCAGCGATGCCGTCCGCACAAGCCGCGCGTCTGTGTCCCGACGCCGTATGGGCCCGCCCGCGCTTCCGGCGCTACAGCGAGCTCTCGCGAGCGGTGATGAGCATCCTTCACGACCGCAGCGCGTTCGTGCAGCAGGTCTCGATCGACGAGGCGTACCTCGACGTCACGCCGACCGCGCACCGGAAGGAGCATCCGGTCTCGGCGGCCGAAGCCATCCAGACCGCGGTCGATGCCCTCGGCCTGTCGTGCTCGATCGGGGTCGCGACGTCCAAGACCGTCGCGAAGATCGCCTCGGACCGCGACAAGCCGCACGGCATCACGGTCGTAGAGCCGGGGGCCGAGGCGGCATTCCTCGCGCCGCTCCCGTGCCGGACGCTTCCCGGCATCGGCGGAAGGACCGCCACCGCGCTGCGGGACGCCGGGATCACCACACTCGGGCAACTCGCCGCACTCGACGAGTCGACCGCCACGGCGATCCTCGGTTCCGCTGGCGCGGATCTTCGCACGCGCGCGCGTGGCGTCGATGACCGGCCGGTGCGCGGGGGTGAGGACGTCAAGTCCGTCTCGCACGAACACACGTTTCCCGCCGATGTTCGCGAACGCGCGGAGGTGGAGCGGGCGCTGTCGGATCTCGCCTCGCGTGTCGCGCGGCGCCTGCGCTCGAAGGGACTCGCGGGAAGGACCGGCACCGTGAAGCTTCGCTACGCTGACTTCACCACCAAGACGGCGAGCCGCACTCTCTCCTCGCCTACCGACCTGGAGGCCGAACTCATCCCGCTCGCGCTCGGGTTGCTCGGCGAGGCGTGGACACCCGGTGCGGGACTCCGGCTGCTGGGCTTCGGCGTCTCCGGGTTCGGCTCGGCTGCCCGACAGCTCGGCCTTCTGGAACCAGCCGACGACGCGCCCCGTCAGCGGGCGCTCGAGCGGAGCATCGACGCCGTCAAGGAACGCTTCGGGGACGGCGCGATCATGCACGCCGGCGAGATCCGCGAGGGTGCGCGCGACGAGGAGCCGCCTCGCTAGCCGGCCGGCCGCCGGTGAGCGCCTCCGCAGCGCGTGCGCGACACTCAGCGAGCACGAGCGCGGGTACCAGCCTGACGGCCAAGGCGATGCCCGCGGGCACGAGTATGAGATCGTCAAGGTAGCCGATGATGGGGATGAAGTCCGGGATGATGTCGATCGGGCTTAGTGCGTAGGCCGCGACCGAAGCGGCGACGACCTTCGCGAACCACGGCGTGTCTGAATGCCGCGCGGCGAGATGCAGCGCCACCGCCTCGGCCATGAGACGCCGAGCGCGAGTCTTCAGGGCCTCAAGCAACACCCGCACCCCCGTGTCCGCATCACGCCGAGCACTAGAGTCGCGAACCAAGTATGACCCTGCGAGCGACGACCCGCGACCTCGAATTCGGTGCGCATCGAACGTCTCAGCGCTTCACCAGCGGCGCGCCGGCGAGCGTCAGGTACGCGCCGCTGGCTTCGCCGGCGTGACCCGGGACGACTGCGACGCCATCGCCGTCAGACTCAACTCACGGCCCCGCATGAGGCTCGGCTACAAGACCCCGGAGGAGTGCTATGCACGATCGTAGGCGAGCGCTCGCGCGGGCGGTGTGTTGCGATTCAAACTTGAAGATTCGACACTTAACGCGTTAGGCATAACTTGCGGCCCGAACGCTCGCGGTGTCAACCGTGACGCTACTGGCCGTCAGGTTGATGCCTTTGTTCGATTCCAGGCGAGCGGCTACAGGCGGTC
>CAYYLR010000076.1:3088-7896 GCA_964472485.1 uncultured Coriobacteriaceae bacterium | reverse complement strand
GCACGCGCTCGCGGCGGCCGCCGATGAGGCCCGCGAGGACCTCGGCCGGCTGCAGGCTCAGCTGGAGGCCCGCACCGAGAACGCGGCACGGGCGGCGGACGACGCCGCCTCGGCGCGTGGTTCGTCCGCCTCCGCGCTCATCTCGCTCCGCATCGCCGGGGCCGACCCCGGCGAGGTCATTGCCGACCGGCTCGCCGCGCTCGAGGAGCTCGAGTCCGGGCGGGGCGGGGCTGTCCCGGCCGGCGACCGGCGCGGCACCGCCGTGCCCGCTGTCATCATGCTCGTCTCCGGCGCCGCGGCTGTCATCGCCGGAGCGCTGCTCGCCGAATGGATCACGGCCGCGATCGGTGCGGTTCTCGTCGTCGCCGGCGCCTGGTTCCTTCTGCGCGCGCGCGCAGACCGGCCGTCGCCGCCGGTGACCGGCGAGCGCTCGCTGCTCGGTCTCGCCGGCCTTGAGCCCGGGGTCACCGCCGTGGAGCTCGCGCGCATGCGCCGCACCCTCGAGGCGGCGCGGTCCTCCGTGATCGCGTCCCGCGAGGCCGACGCGCGAGCGGAGGAGGCCGCGCGCGACGTGACCCGCGCCGAGGGGACGCTTGAGGCCAGGTTCGCGCTCTGGAGCGCGGAAATCGCGTCGGCGGGGCTTGATCCGACGCTGACGCCAGCCGCCGCCGGACGCGTGATCGCGCTCGTGCGCGAGGCGCAGTCCGCGCGCGTCCAGGAGGCCGAGGCTCGCACCGACGTCGTGCGCATCACCGGACGCCTCGACACCCTCGCCTCGCGGCTCGCCGAAGGCGCCGCACCGTTCATCGACGTTCCGGACCCCCTGCCGCGCACCGAGGTGGCCGCCACCGCGAGCCGCCTGCGCTCAGCGCTCGTAGCAGCGCGGGAAGCGCAGGCGCGCGTCACCGACCTCGAGCGGCAGGTAGCGGCGCTCGATTCACGGATCGAGGCTGAGCGGTCACGCGGGGAGAAGGCGGCTTCGGAGCTCGCCGAGACGCTCGACCGCTTCGGGCTCGCCGAGGGAGGCACCCATGACGACCTCCGCGCGATGCGCGTGCGGGCCGAGAGCGAGGCGGCAGAAGCGGAGCGCGCGCTCGACGACCTCATCGCCGGGAAGAACCAGATCGAGGGGCGGCTGGAGCAGGACGCGCGGGAGCGGCGCGTCGGCGAGCTCCACCTCGAGGAGGCCGCGCTCGCGGACCGGCTCGCCGAGGCCGTCGAGCGGCACGTGACGCTCTCAGTCGCCTCGAGGCTGCTCGCGGACGCTCAGGAGCGGTATCAGCGTGAGCGCCAGCCCGAGGTGGTGCGTAGCGCCGCCGCGGTGTTCTCGTCGATGACCGGCGGCCGCTACACGAACCTGAGCGTGCCGCTGGACGAGAGCCGCATCGAGGTCTTCGACACGCATGCGTCCGCCCGCACCTCCGACGTGCTGTCCCGCGGTACCGCCGAGCAGCTCTACCTCGCGCTGAGACTCGGCCTCATCGCCCAGCTCGGCGAGGTCGGCCGCGGGCTCCCGGTGCTCATGGACGACGTGCTCGTCAACTTCGACCCGGAGCGCAAACGCGGCGCCGCCGAAGCGGTCGCCGCGCTTGCCGCGATCAGGCAGGTCGTGTTCTTCACCTGCCACCCCGAGACGGTCGAGCTGTTCGCCGAGGCCGCCCCGGGTCACGCGCTCATCCAGTTGGGCCGCTGCGAGCGGTAGCGCGTTCCGGCCGCGCGAACACGGCGCCCCAATCGACCTTCGCCGTCTTGATCATGAAGTAGGCGAGCGTCAGCACCGAGCCGATGGTGATCGCCAGCCCGGTCAGCCCCTCGAAGAAGAAGCTGTAGCTGAACAGCACGAGGAACACGAACTGGCTGATCGCGATCTCGGTGAGCACCCGTCCGCGCCCGATGACGAGCGCGAAGTATCCCACGCAGAGCACCACCGACGTCGCGCTGGCGATCGCGAACGCGGCGTTGATGTCGATCTGATCGGCGAGGTAGGCCAGCAGCAGGTGGAACGCGAAGAACCCGGCCGCCAGGAACCCGTAGTTGACCGGATGGAGGCGCAGTCCGCCGGTGGCGGTCAGCAGCACGAGCGAGGCGAAGAAGAACAGGAGCGAGACGGGGGCGAAGACCGAGATGCGCGTCACGAGCGGCCCGGGATTCGCCGGCTTCGGCATGACGAGCCCGATCGAACGGCCCGTGACCAGGCTCTCATAGTCCCACTCGAGCCGCATGCCGTCGTCCTGACGGGCCGACTCCGTTGGCGAGACGGCGTCCGCGGGGTAGTCAACGTCGGCGAAGTCGGTGGTCATCACGAGCGAGAAGTCGTCGATCACGCCCACGCCGTCGAGGGTGGGCAGGTACCGCCACTCGTCGAGGCCCTGGGTGCGGTAGCTCACGCCGACCGAGGCGGTGGCGGACGCGGGAAGCGAGAACGCCGCGATCGCGGAGCCTTCGCGATACGTGACCGGCACGGGCGCGCCGTCGACCGTGACCGTGAAGCCGTCATACACGCCGTCGTAGGTGGGGAAGTTGAGACTCAGCTCGGCGTCGGCGGTCTGCGTGCCGGGATTGGAGACCCGGTAGTCGGCCGCGAAGTCGAGCTCGTACGTCGCGTACCACAGCAACCCCTTGCGCCGCTGGTCGAGCGTGAAGTCCGCGGTGATGTCGCTCCCCACCACCGAAAGCAGCCCGGCGCCGCCCGGCCGCATGTCGCTGAACCGCGGCGCCATCTGCACCTGCGGACCGCCCCACAGCCCTTCGACCCGCTCGCCGAGCATGCCCCCGCTCGTCTCGGTCCGGTATTGCACCGAGCCGCCGAGCACCATCCAGGCCGCCGCCGCCAACATGAAGATCAGCGCGATAGCCACGAGACGTGGAACGGTCATGATCCCTCCCTCACGCATGCCGAATGCCGTCCCTCACAGTATCTCCCGCGAGGGTGGCGCCCGGGTGGAGGCGCGGTACCGATCCGGCAACGTCCGGGCGGCGGTCCGATGACGGCGCCGGACCGTGGCGCCCGGACCGTGACGCGCCTACAGCTCGCGGATCGCCGGCAGCGAGACCGTGAAGACCGACCCGCCGTCCGCGGCGGACGTCGCGGCAACCGTGCCGCCGTGCGCGCGGACGATAGCGGCCACGATCGCGAGTCCCAGTCCCGCCCCGCCGCTCGCTCGAGCGCGGCTCGTCTGCGCGCGGTAGAAGCGCTCGAAGATGTGGGGAAGGTCCGCTTCGGGGATCCCTGGACCCTGATCGCTCACGCGGACGACCGCCGAGCCGTTCTCGGCCGACAGGCGCACGGACACGACCCCGCCTTCGGGCGTCATCCGTGACGCGTTGTCGATGAGGTTCCCGAGCACCTGCTGGAGCCGGTCGCGGTCGCCGAGCACCGGAGGCGCGCCGCCGTCGAGCGCGACGTGGACGCCGCGTCCGTCGGTGAGCGGTGCGAGACCCTCGATGGCCCGGAGCGCGACGGCGCCGAGATCCACCCGGGAGATCGGCAGCTCACCGGTGGCGCCCTCGATGCGCTGCAGCGTGAGCAGGTCGTTCGCAAGCCTGGTGAGCCGTTCGGACTCCCGCGCGATCGTCGAGAGGAACTGGCGCTCGTCCTCATCGGACATGTCGCCATCGAGCAGCGTCTCGGCCGCGCCGCGGATCGCGGTGAGCGGCGTCCTGAGCTCATGGCTCACATCCGAGATGAATCGCGAGCGCCGCCGCTCCTCGTCCTCGAGCTCCGAGAGCACGGTGTTCACTTCGTCGGCCATGGCGTTGAACGCCGAAGCCACCGCGCGTGTCTCGCGCGAGCCAGAAGGCCGCACTCTGACGGTGTGGTCGCCCGAGGCGAACGCCGACGCGCCATCGGCGAGCTCGCGCAGCGGCCGCGAGAGCCACCGCGAGAGCACCTCGGTGAACGCGAACGCGAGCGCGATGAAGGCCGCGACCGCCCCGAGCAGCCGCGCGCGGTAGTCGCGGAGCAGGGTGCGGATCGAGAACGTCGATGAGGAGGTGTACGCGACGCCGGCGATCTCGCCCCCGCTGACGATGGGGTAGGCGACGTAGAGCGCCACACGCCGGTCCTCGGTGATGCGGGTCGTGGCGCCGCGGTCTCCGCCGAGCGCCGCGCGCACCTCAGGTCGCTCGGCGTATGGTGTGCCGATGGCGTCGTAGCCGCCCGAGTCGGCCACCGCCACGCCGTCGTGGTCGAGAACCCGGATCCGCGTCTGGATCTGCGGCGAGATCGCAGCGTAGACCCGGGACAGCCGTCCGGCTTGTGCCGGAGTGAGCGCCCGCCCGCCCGAGGCGTCGAGCTGCGCGCCGATCGAGCTCGCGATGACGAGCGCCTCGCTGTCGAGGCGGTCCTCGAGTTTGCGCAACCCGTAGTCCTCGAGTTCGGCGAGGAAGTAGAGCGAGAGTCCGGCGGCCGAGGTGAGCGCGACGGCGAGGAACGCGACAAGGAGCCGGGTCCTGATCGAGGAGCGCACGGCGGTCTACGCAGGAAGCCGGTAGCCGTACCCGCGGACCGTCTCGACGACGGCCGGGTCAGCGCCCGCCTGCTGGAGCTTGTCGCGCAGCCGCTTGATGTGGGTGTCGACCGTCTTCGTGTCCACGAGGTACTGCCAGCCCCATGCCTCGGTGAGCAGGAACTCCCGCGAGAGCACCCGCCCGGCATGCCGCATGAGGCAGGCGAGCAACTCGAACTCACGGGGTGTGAGGTCGATGACGGTGTCGCCGGCACGCGCCACGTGCGCGGCCTCGTCGAGGCTCATGCCGGCGGCCTCGAGCGTAGACTCCTCACGGCCGGGCGACCCGCCCGAGCGGCC
>CAYYLR010000076.1:2773-3022 GCA_964472485.1 uncultured Coriobacteriaceae bacterium | reverse complement strand
GACGAGCTCCCGTACGCCGAAGGGCTTCGCCAGGTAGTCGTCGCCGCCGATCTCCAGCCCGACGACCTTGTCGAGTTCGGTATCGCGCGCCGAGAGGAAGAGCACCGGCACGTCGCCTGAGGCGCGCAGCCGGCGGCACACCTCGTAGCCGTCGGTGCCGGGCAGCATGATGTCGAGCACCACCAGGTCGAACGTCTCGGCGCCCGCGAGCGCGAGCGCCTGATCACCGTCGGAGGCGACCATGACGTC
>CAYYLR010000076.1:0-2717 GCA_964472485.1 uncultured Coriobacteriaceae bacterium | reverse complement strand
CGTCGTCGACGACGAGGATGCGGGAGGGTGCGTCCGGCATGGCGTTCTCCTTCCGCCCGGAGCCACCTGCGATGATAGCACCGGGCCCCGCTTCGGCCGGGGCGGCCGTTGCCGGTCCGTCACATGCGGTCTCACGCCGCGCGAGAGGGGACACGATGATCCTGGCAGCCGATATCGGCAACACGCAGACCGTGCTCGGGCTCATCGACGACGGTGTCATCGACATCCGGTGGCGTGTTTCGACCGACGCGACGCTCACCGCCGACGAGGTACGGGTCAAGATCGCCGGCTTGCTCGCGGCCGACGGCAGGACGTGGGCGGACGTCGAGCGCGTCGTCGTGTCCTCGGTGGTCCCGTCGCTTACCGCCGCCTACGAGGAGCTCGCGCTCCGCGCGACCGGCGTCGCCCCGCTGGTCGTCGGCCCCGGCGTGCGCACCGGCATGCCGATCGCCTACGAGAATCCGCACGAGATCGGCGCCGACCGCATCGTCAACGCCGTGGCGGCGGTGGCCGAGCACGGGTCGCCCGTGATCATCGTCGACTTCGGCACCGCCACCACGTTCGACGTGGTCGACGCTTCAGGGGCCTACCTCGGCGGAGCGATCGCGGCCGGGGTGGAGACGAGCGCTGAGGCGTTGTTCCGGCGGGCCGCGCGGCTTTCCGCGGTCGACCTCGAGACACCGGCGCACGTCATCGGCCGCAACACGCGTGAGTCGCTGCAGGCCGGCCTGCTGTTCGGCGAAGCGGCGATGGTGGACGGCATCGTCCGCCGCACGTGGGCCGAACTCGGCGCCGAGTGTCTGGTGGTTGCGACCGGCGGGCTCGCGGAGCGCATGGCGCCGCTGTGCGAGACCATCGGTGTGGTCGATCCGGATCTGACGCTCAAGGGCCTGCTGCACGTCTGGCGCCGCAACCCCTGACGCCCTGGCGCCCCGGAGAGACTCGACGCCGGCGCCGCCGTTGACGCGCGCCGGTACCCCGTCCGCCGGCGCCGATATGCGGCATGCACCTTGCTCTGAGATCGCCCGAAACCGCGCGATTCATTGTTCGTAACGCGGAGCAGATGGTACTATGCAGGGGTTCAGGCAAGCGGGCGGCGGTGCTGTGCATCCCGGCCTTTCGGCGGTCGTCCTCGCGCGTGAACCGATGTCGAGCACGCGCGCGTGCGCGCGGCACCCGATAGGAGTTGATGGTCCACGTGAACAAACGAGCCAAGCAGCGTCTCATCGGCGTCACGGTCCTGATCGTCGTGGCCATCGGCGCGCTGATCGGTCTCACCCGCCTCGGCAACGCGACCGCCACGCCGGTCTCGATCGAGCAGGTGCTCGCCGACCCTGAGCTCGTCGGCCGTCAGATCGAGGTCTCCGGCGAGGTCGTGGCCGGGTCCTGGGTTTCAGGTTCCAAGCCGTTCGTCTTCGAGATCGAGAACGCGGACGCCGCCGACCGGCAGCGCGTTCGCGTCATCTGGGACGACGTCGTCCCTGGCTCGTTCGGCGACGGGACCACCGCGACGGTGACCGGCGTCATCACCGAGGAAGGCGTCGTCGAGGCCAAGTACCTCGTCACGAAGTGCCCCTCAAAGTACGAGTCCGCCACCGGGGCCATGACCGTCGCTGACACCAAGGCGCGCGCCGCCGAGCTTGCGGGCGCGACACTCAAGGTGACCGGCGTCGTGGTCGCGGGCAGCATCCAGCCTCCCGGCTCGGCGGTGCGTTTCAGCATCGCCGACAACGCCGACGGCGGGAACGCACTCGGCATCTCGTGGGGCGGCGGTCTGTCCGAGGAGTTCGGTGACGGCGCGAAGGTCGTCCTCACCGGCTCGATCGAGGCCGACGGCGTCTTCCAGGCGACGGAACTCGCGCTCGACAACGCAAGCAAGTAGTCCCCGCGTTCCCGGCATCCTCTCGAACGGAGCTGATCGATGGACCTCGCACTGATGGGAAACCTGCTTCTCGCGGCGGCAAGCGTCTCGGCGATCGGCTCGATCGTCAGCATCGCCGCCTCAGGAACGCAGGGGGAGAACGCACGTAAGCTCGGCCAGCTCCTCACGTTCGGCGTCCTCGCGGGAACCACGGCGGCGGTCCTGCTGCTCGCGGTGTCGTTCCTCACGGAGAACTGGGCGCTTGAGTACGTCATCTTCAACCATCCGACCATCACCGGGCCGTGGGCGTGGATGTACCGCCTCTCCGGCGTGTGGGCGGGCCGGGAGGGCTCGCTGCTCTTCTGGGAGTGGATCCTCGCGATCTACGCCGCATTCATCGCCTACAAGCTCCTCAAGAAGGACGACCGCCTGGCCTCCGTCGGCCTCGCGGTCGTGAACTTCGTGCAGCTGTTCTTCCTCGCGGCGCTGTTCATCGATCTCAACAACCCGTTCAAGGCCGCTCCCGCGGGGCTCGTCGATCCCACCACCGGGGCGCTACTCACAAGCGCGGCGATGAACCCGCTGCTGCAGACCTGGGCGATGATCGCCCATCCGCCGACCCTCTTCATCGGCTATGCGGGCCTCACCGTGCCGTTCGCGTTCGCGCTCGCCGCGCTCATCACGGGTGACACCTCGAGCAGATGGGTCAAGTTCTCGGACCGCATCACGGTGTTCTCGTGGCTTCTGCTCGGCATCGGGATCGGGCTCGGTTCCGTCTGGGCGTACATCGAACTCGCCTTCGGCGGCTACTGGGCCTGGGACCCGGTCGAGAACGCGTCGCTCCTGCCGTGGCTGA
>CAYYLR010000075.1:0-7984 GCA_964472485.1 uncultured Coriobacteriaceae bacterium | reverse complement strand
CGGCAGCTCGTCCAGGCTGAAGCGTCGCAGAAGCTTGCCGACGCCCGTCACGCGCGGGTCGTCTTTCATCTTGAACATCACGTCGTCGACGTTGTGGCGAGCGCGGAGCTGCGCAACGTCGCGCTCCGATCCGGCGCGCATCGTGCGCCGGGTGGCCGTCGGCAACGGGTCGGCCGGCTCGCTCGTGCCCGACGCGCTCCGCGCCGCTGACGTCCTTGTCGCCGGCGAGGTGCGCTATCATGACGCCCTGAGTGCGGTGGCCGGCGGGCTTTCGATCATCGAGGCGGGCCATGACGCGACCGAGTGGCCGCTCGTCGGCATACTGGCGCGGTTGATCCGTGAGAGCGGTATCGAGGTCATCGAGGAGCCCGCGGCGACCGGATGGTGGACGATGGAGGCTGACGATGACCGACGGTGACCTGCTCGTTGCGCTCCTCGGCCACGATCTGGCGATCGCACGGGCCGACCGCGCACTCGATGAGCTGCCCGAGAAGCAGGCGATCCTCCAGGTGCGGAAGCGACTGCGGGAGATCGAGGAGGTCCGGGGGAAGGCCGAAGCGTACTGCCGCAGGGCTGAGGCGCTCGTTGCGAAGGCCACCGACGAATCCACGATGGTCCGGGCCAAGATCGACGCCGAGCAGGAGAAGGTGCTCTCCGGCTCAGTGACCAACCCGAAGGAGCTGCAGAACCTCACGCGCGAGCTCGACTCCCTCAAGCGCCGCGTCGACGCGCTCGATCAGGAGACCATCGGGTTCATGGAGAAGGCCGAGGCGGGGGAGGCCCAGCTCACGAAGGTCGACGCGGCGCTCGCCGAGGGACGCCAGAAGGAGAGCGGACTCATCGAGCGCTTCCGTGCCAAGGGTGGCGAGTTGCAGACGGAGATCAGCCGTCTTCACGCCGAGCGCGACCTGCTCGTCGCGGCGCTGCCGGAGGAGCTCCGGCGGCGCTATGAACGGCTGCGTGAGGCGAAGAAGGGGATCGCCGTGGGCGTCCTCGCCGACGGGATGTGCGGGGCGTGTCGAACGCACCTGCCGACTGACCGTGCACAGGCCATCGAGTCGGGTCCTGAGATCGCGGAGTGTCCCAACTGCCGACGGATCCTGATCGTGGGGAGGCCGTCGTGACGGGGACGTGGGTGGTGAACTCCGACGGCGGGGCGCGCGGCAATCCCGGTCCCGCTGGCATCGGCGTGGTGGTGAGGGCGCCTGACGGGTCGGTGGCGGCGAGCGGCGGCGCGTATATCGGTGAGACCACGAACAACATCGCCGAGTACCGCGCGCTGCTCTGGGGGCTGGCGATCGCGGCGGATCTCGGCGCGAGCGATGTGCTCGTACGCGCCGACAGCGAGCTCGTGGTCAAGCAGCTCAACGGGGCGTACCGGGTGAAGAACGAGGGACTGAAGCCGCTGTTCGTTCAGGCGCAGGAGTCGCGGCGCCGCTTCGGCCGTGTGGTGTTCGAGCACGTGCGCCGGGAGGACAACGCGGAGGCCGACGCGTTGGCGAACGAGGCGATGGATGGGCGGTGCGAGGTCGGTGACGCGCCGGTCCCGCCGTCAGGCGGCCCGGCGACGCTCTTCTGAGAGGACGGCGGCGATGTACGAGCTGAGCGTGAAGGGGCACTTCGACGCCGCGCACGCCCTGCACGGCTACCCCGGCGAATGCAGGCGTCTTCACGGTCACACGTGGGACGTGGAGGTCGTCGTCGCGGGCGACTCGCTTGATGATGTGGGGATCCTCTACGACTTCAAGACGCTCAAGGACGACCTCGCGCGCGTTCTCGCGCCGCTCGATCACGCGTACCTGAACGACGCGCCGCCGTTCGATCGGGAGAACCCGACGGCCGAGAACCTCGCCCGGTACGTCTACGAGAAGTTGACTTCCACGGTCGGCGCCGCGGTGGTGGTGCGTGAGGTGGCGGTCTGGGAGTCACCGGTCGCCAAGATCACGTATCGTCCCGGCGACGCGCGCTGAGCGGTAGCCGTTGGCGTCCGGGGATCGGCATTGGCGTCGCCCGGGCGCGACACGCTGGACGCGCCGGGAATAGGAGTGTCCCGAGAAACCTGCCGACGACCCCCGGTCCTCAGGCCCCCGCTTTCCGCCCCTCAGAACCCCGCCGTTCCGGCCTGCTTGCGCTTGCCTTCCCGCCGGGACTCCTCCGAGCAGCAGCTGGTTCGCTGGCTCTCAGGTTCCGTACGGCCCGACCTCTCGGGACGACCCAACGGTATCGCTGTCCCGCGTGAGGGTCAATACACGTTCGGAGAATCCGTCTGGTTCCCGACGAACGGTCGCGCAGATGATGTCATCCGGCGGCCGGTCACGCACCGCCACGGTGGTTTCGCATGGACGAAATCCCGGGCTGCTCGTAGACTAGACATCTACATTTGTAGCGTCGTCATCCGCGGGGAGTGCGCCATGCCGAGTGCAACGATCGAGGAGTACCTTGAGTCGATCTACAAGCTGAGCGAGCAGGGTGATGTCCGGCCCGGCCATCTTGCGGAGGCCATCGGCGTCTCGGCACCCACTGTCACCGCCACTCTTGGCCGGCTGCAGTCGCAGGGCTACATCGAGCGTCCTGACGGCGCGGTCGCGCTCACCTCCGAAGGCAGGCGTGTTGCGCTGGACATCATCCGTCGGCACCGTCTGGCCGAGAAGTTCCTCGTCGACGTGCTCGGACTGGAGTGGAACGAGGTGCACGTGGAGGCGTGCCAGCTCGAGCACGCGCTCTCGCCGCGGGTCCAGCGTGCGCTCGAGGCGTTCATGGATAACCCCGCGGTCTGTCCGCACGGTCACCCCATCCCGAGCGCCGAAGGCGAGATCGCCGAGCGATCCGGCGCGCCGCTGTGCGACTCGGAGACGGGCGCCGAGGTCGAGATCGTCCGAATCGAGGACGAGGACGGGGAGCTTCTCTCGTATCTGTCGCGCCTGGGGATGTTCCCGGGTACTCCCGTGCGTGTGTGCGACGTCGCGCCGTTCAAGGGTCCGTTGCTCATCGAGGTGGGTGAGTCGCGCTACGCGCTCGGCCGCGATGTCGCGGAGAAGATCACCGTGACCGGCGGGCGGGGCGCACCGCGGCGTGGCCGGAGGTAACCGGTGACGCAACTCGGTGACGTGATGGACTCGCTGCCGATCGAGCGTCCGCAGGGCGACGTGGTGATCGCGCTCGCCGGCAACCCGAATGTCGGCAAGTCGACGCTGTTCAACGCGCTCACGGGCCTGGGAGTCATGACCGCTCACTACCCCGGCACGACACGGGAGGTCCACGCGGGTACGGTGCGCGCCCGGGACCGGATCATCGGCGTCATCGATCTGCCCGGCACGTACTCCCTCGACGGGGATGTGGAGGCGGGTTGCGTGGCCCGGCGCGCGCTGCTCGATCTTCGCCCCGACGTCGTCGTCGTCGTCGTCGACCCGCTCAACCTCTCTCGCACGCTCTACCTTGCGCTCGAAGTGCTCGACCTCGGCTTCAGGGTCGTGCTCGCGGTGAATCTGGTCGACGAGGCGCGGCGGCAAGGCGTGTCGACCGATGTCCAGGCGCTCGGCGAGCGCATGGGGATCACGGCGGTCTCGACGGTGGCCACGGCCGGGGTGGGGGTGAGCGAGCTCATCGACGCGGCGGTTCGTGAGGTGAGCGAGCCTGAGCCGGCGCCGCCACGGTACGGCCGGGACTTCGAGGCGCTCATCGGGCCGCTCGTCGAAGCCTGTGGCATCGTCACGTGCGCAGGCGGACCGATGACCCCTCGTGCGGTGGCGATCGCGCTCCTCGAGGGCCGTCTGACGCCGGAAGAGGACGTCCCGCCGGAGGCGCGGGCGGTGCTCGATGACGTCGCCTCGGCGATGCGCTCCCACTTCGGAGAGCCGCCGACCGTCCATCTCGCGCGCGAGCGTCATACGCTGTCGCGTGTCGCCGCCGAGGCGGTCGTGACGCGCTCGGAGCGGGGCCGGCGCGTCTTCCCGCGTGACGTGTGGTCGCTCACCACGTGGCCATGGACGGGTGTCCCGCTGGTCGTGCTCGTGGCGGCGGCGGTGTTCGGGTTCCTGTTCTTCGCCGGCGAGTTCCTCGCGGGCCTGTTCGCTTCGGCGTGGGAGACGTTCGCATCGCCGGTGATCACAGGTGTCATCGAGGCGCTCGCCGGTGAAGGGCTGCTCGCCACCGTGCTCCTGTGGGGGTTCGACGCGGGTATCGAGGCGTCGCTCTCGATCGGACTACCCTACATCCTGACGTTCTACTTCTTGCTCGGCCTGCTCGAGGACACCGGGTACCTGAACTCGCTCGCGTTCCTCACCGACCGTTTGATGCATCGCTTCGGGTTGCACGGACGGGCGGTCGTGCCGCTCGTCGCGGCCGCCGGATGCAATGTCCCGGCGATGATCGCGGTCGACGGTCTGCCGACGAAGCGAGAGCGGCTGATCGCCTCGGTGCTCGTGCTGTTCGTCCCGTGCAGCGCACGGACGGCGGTCATCCTGGGTGCTGTCGGACATTATGTGGGATGGCAGACGACGCTGCTCGTGCTCGGCGTTGTGGTCGCGGTATGGCTCGCGCTCGCGTTCGCGCTGCAGCGGATCGTGCCCGGGTCGTCACGCGGGCTTGTGATGGAGATGTTCGGGTTCCGACGGCCGTCAATCCGGCGCGTGTGGTCCAAGGCGTGGGTCCAGTTCCGCGAGTTCCTCTTCATCGCGACGCCGATCGTCGTGGCGGGCAGTCTCGTCCTCGGTGGACTGTATGAGACGGGCTGGCTCGTGTCGGTGAGCCGTCCGCTGGAGCCGGTCGTCGAGTGGTGGCTCGGCCTGCCGGCGGTGGCCGGTCTCACGCTCCTGCTCGGCATGCTCCGCAAGGAGCTCTCGTTGCAGCTGCTCGTCGCGCTCGCGGTGGCGACGGCGGGTTTCGCGGGAGCCGAGCTCGGCGAACTCATGAGTCCGGTCCAAATCGCGGTGTTCGCTCTGGTCAATACGCTCGCATTACCGTGTATCTCATCGGTCGCGGTGTTCTGGCGGCGGCACGGGATCGCGCGGACGCTCGCGGTCATGGGGGCGAGCGTCATGGTGGCGCTCGTCGTGGGCGGCATCGCGGCGCGCGTGCTCCCGCTGATCGGTGTGCGGTAGAGGAGACCGCTCGGTACCCGCTCTCCGCATGTCAGAGACGTCTAGTATATCGAACATGTGTTCGATATACTGGCGATGCCGGGTGTGGACCCCTGAAGCTCCTTCCACACCCGGCGCCTTCTTCCGAAAGGCGTCTCCCATGGGCCGAAACCGCGCGATCAAAGCGTTCGAACCACGCACTCCCGGAACACCGCTCGATCTGTTCACCGCGGCCGACGCGCGCACACCGGTCATCCTCGAGCTGTTGCGCAGCCCGTGGATCATGCGTGGTTCTGCGGTCGCACCTGGGGCGTCGACCGGCGCCGGGAAGCGCCGTGAACGGACGATCGGCGTCATCTGGGAGGTCGAGCGTTGCATGCCGCGCTCGTTCACGCTCGACGGCCAGCGCTATCCCATCGACGCGGTCGTGCAGACGTGGGCGGTCGAGCGCGCCTGGTGGGACCCGCGGCGCGCGTTGAGCCGGCAGTGCTTCCGCGTGCTCGCGCGTGGAGGCCTCTACGACCTCGCCTACGATCGCATCACCGAGCGGTGGCTCCTCATCGGTATCGTTGACTGACGCGCCATGAGCGGCTTCGTACACCTGCACGTCCACTCGAGCTTCAGCTTCATGGACGGCGTCGACTCACCGCGGGCGCTCCTCGCGCGCACGGGCGAGCTCGGCATGGGCGCGCTCGCGCTCACCGACCACCAGGGACTCTACGGCGCCATCCGCTTCTACCGCGCGGCGCTCGAGGCAGGCCTCAAGCCGATCATCGGCGTCGAGATCGTGGTGGAGGCGGCCGGCATCGAGGGTCCTGACGCCATCGAGGGCGACGTGCCGCCACACGCGCGGCTCGAACGCTCGGCGCCGGTCGGTTTCGGACGTGCGGCGGGCGCGGGGTTCCACCTCACGCTGCTTGCGAAGGACCTCGGCGGCTACCGGAACCTGTGCCGGCTGCTCTCGCGCATGCACGTGCGCAGCGGCGACGAGCCGAGCGTGGCGACCCTCCGCGACCTTGCGGAGCTCTCCGATGGCGTCATAGGGCTCTCAGGCTGCCCCTGCGGGGAGGTCGGCGCCTCGGTACTCTCCGGCCTGGGCGCGCGTGCCGAGCGCACCATGCGACGTCTGGCGGGCTGCTTCGCCCCCGGCGACTTCTACGTCGAGCTCATGCACCTCATGACGCCGGACAGCCCTCGGTACGTCTCGTCGCTCGTGGCACTCGCCGAGCGGGTCGGGCTGCCGGTGGTCGCCACCAACAACGTGCACTACGCCGAGCGCCGGAGCTTCCGCCTCCATGACGTGCTCGCCTCGGCGGGAGCCCGCGCGGAGCTCCCCGGTCCCTACGGACGCCAGAACGCCGAGCTGTGGCTCAAGCCCGCCGATGAGATGCGCCGCCTCTTCGCCGACCTGCCCGCGGCGTGCGACGCCACGCTCGAGATCGCCGGGCGCTGCACACTCGATCTAGGGCTCGGCTCGTTCCACTTCCCGGCAGCCGCGGTTCCGTCCGGCGAGACGCCGTACTCGGTGCTCTCGAAGGCGGCGTGGCACGGGCTCGAAGAGCGCTACCGGCCGGTCACGCCGGAGGCGGTCCGTCGGCTGCAGTACGAGCTCTCGGTCATCCAGGACCTCGGTTTCCCCGAGTACTTCCTCGTGGTGAAAGACATCGTGGACTTCGCTCGTTCGCGCGGGATCCGCTGCAGCGGACGGGGGAGCGCGGGCGATTCGATCGTGACGTACCTCCTTGGCATCACGGATGCCGACCCCATCGCCCATGAGCTCCTCTTCGAGCGGTTCTTGAACCCCGAGCGCCGGCAGATGCCTGACATCGATGTCGACTTCGACTCGCGGCGCAGGGACGAGGTGATCGCGTACATCTACGAGCGGTTCGGACACGAGCACGTGGCGATGGTGGCGACCGTCAACACGATGACCGCGCGAAGCGCCGTGCGGGTGGCGGCCCGTGCGCTCGGCCGGCCGATCGACGAGGTGAACGCGCTGTCGCGCCATCTGCCGTGGGTGAGCGCCACGCGCCTCGCCGAGGTGCTCGAGACGTATCCCGAATGTCGCGACCACCCGCTCTCGCGTCGCGAGAACCGCCTCATCGCCGAGCTTGCAAGCGAGTTCGACCACACACCGACGCACCTCGGGACGCACCTGGGCGGCTTCATCATCACGCGCGAGCCGATCGACAGCTGGATGCCGCTTCAGTGGGCGGCAAAAGGCGTGGTGGTCTCGCAGTACGACAAGGACGACATCGAGGCGCTCGGCCTCGTGAAGATGGACATCCTGGGGCTTCGGATGCACTCGGCGATCTCGGATGCGGTCGCGCTTGCGCGTGCGCGGGTGGGCGAGGAGGCCGTGCCCGAGCCGTTCGAGCTGCCGCACGACGATCCGCTCGTCTACGAGACGATCGCGCGGGCCGATACCGTCGGGATGTTCCAGCTCGAGTCGAGCGGTCAGCGCAATCTCGCTCAGCGCCTGAAGGAGCGCGATTTCGCTGACATCATCGCCGCGATCTCGCTCTTCAGACCCGGTCCGCTCGAAGCCGAGATGATCACGCCGTTCATCGCGCGTCGGCACGGGGTCGAGCCGGTCGTGGTGCCGCATCCGGCCATGGAGCCCATCCTGCGTTCCACCTACGGGGTGATCATCTACCAGGAGCAGGTGCTCCAGGTGGCAGAAGCGGTCGCGGGATTCACGCTTGCCGAGGCCGACAGTCTGCGCCGCGCGATGACCAAGGGGCGCTCTCGCGAGGCGATGGAGGAGATCCACCGCCACTTCACCGAGCGCGCGACGGGGCTCGGCGTTGAGCGCGTGGTGGCCGATGAGGTCTTCCGGCAGCTCGAGGGATTCGCCGCGTACGGATTCTGCAAGGCGCACGCGGCGTGCTTCGCGGTGGTGAGCT
>CAYYLR010000074.1:0-8033 GCA_964472485.1 uncultured Coriobacteriaceae bacterium | reverse complement strand
CTATCCGTCTACAAGCGCTTCTTCAGGAACGCCGGGATGTCGAGGTCGTCCTCGGCTGGCCCGCCCCCCGGCATCTCGAAAGTCGGGATCCGCGGCCCCGCTTCGTCGGCGACGGCAGCCTCGAATTCCATCGTCTCCTGGCGACGCTTCGCGCCGAACCCGGTCGCGATGACCGTCACTCTGATCTGATCCATCATCGAGTCGTCGATGACCGCGCCGAAGATGATGTTCGCGTCCGGGTGCGCGGCCGCCTGCACGACCTCCGCCGCTTCGTTGACCTCGAACAAGCCCAGGTCACTGCCGCCTGAGATGGACAGAAGCACGCCGCTCGCGCCCTCGATGCTCGACTCGAGCAGCGGACTCGCGATCGCCGCCTTCGCGGCCTCGTGAGCGCGGTTGTCGCCCGTTGCGAGACCGATGCCCATGAGCGCCGTGCCGGCCTCACGCATGATCGTACGCACGTCGGCGAAGTCCAGGTTGATCAGACCCGGCACGGTGATCAGATCGGTGATCCCCTGACAGCCCTGCCGCAGGACGTCATCGGCGATGCGGAACGCATCGAGGATGGACGTCTTCTTCTCGGCCACCTGGAGTAGACGGTCGTTCGGGATGATGATGAGCGTGTCGACGTTCTCGCGAAGCTTCTTGATGCCGTCCTCAGCTTGGATAGCGCGCTTACGGCCTTCAAAGGCGAAGGGACGCGTAACCACCGCGACTGTGAGCGCCCCGATCTCGTTCTTCGCGATATCAGCTATCACGGGCGCGGCGCCTGTTCCCGTGCCGCCACCCTCTCCCGCGGTGATGAAGACCATGTCGGCGCCCTGGAGCGCCTCTCGGATCTCCGCCCGGTTCTCATCCGCGGCCTGGAAGCCGACATCCGGGTCGGCGCCAGCGCCGAGACCCTTCGTCAACCCGATACCGACGTGCACCTTGTAGTCCGCGTCGGACATGAGCAGCGCCTGCGCGTCGGTGTTGATCGCGATGAACTCGACGCCCTTGACCCCCGCCTCGACCATGCGATTCACGGCGTTCGTACCGCCGCCACCAACGCCGACGACCTTGATAACGGCGAGGTAGTTCGCCCCCGTCTCCAGCATGATGCGCCTCCTGGGAACAGCCCGTCCTGACTGAATCTCGACCTCAACTAGACGTTTACTGTCTCTCTGAAAAGGTCAATCTTCACACGAACCTTATACTAAACGCAAGAGGGGTGCAACGAGCAGTTTGTCGCGATGCCCGAGCGCTAACTACTGGTCGAGACCTCGGGAGATGGGTCGCTCTACCGTGCGCACATCGATGAAGACCACACCCTCCCCTTGCTCGGCGAGGATGCTCAGCACAAGGAGCGACTTCTCGTCGAGGCGTTCTGCCGCGCCGATCATGACCTCGACACCCGATCGAGTGACGAGCGTCGTCTCCGAGACCGATGGCGCGCTGACCGAGCGGATGACCGCACGGAGCTCCGAGCTGATACCTTGAACGACCTCGATGGCGTTGACGAGCTCGGGCGAGTCGCTCGCCACGCCCGGTTGCAGGGAGGCCGCTGGCACGTCGCGCACATAGGGGACCGTCGCGCTCTCCTCGAACCGCGCTTCGGCCAGGACCATGCCGCCCTCGCCCACCCACCATGCCCGATCCCCTGCGTCGACGATGGCCACCGGCGCGCGCTCGGACACCGTGATCACCAGCGTCGAGGGCATGCGCCATGAAACCCGAACCGTATCCACCCACGGCTCACCGAGAAGCCTCTCGACGATGCCGCTCCGGTCGTGCCGTAGCATCGTCGCGTCGCCGGGGACCGCCGCTAGGATCCGCAGCGCCGCCGGGTCCGTGTGCGCGGAGCCGGCGACCACCACATCGCTCACCGGGAACAGCGGCAGCCTCGACACGAGCGTGACGACCAACATGACCCCGACGATCGCAGCCCCGATCGCTACGAGCCGCCGTGCGAGGCGGACGCGGGCCGCGCGCTGGCGCCGCTCGCGCTCGTCGCGCTTCGCACGGACCATCGAGTGCGTGTGACGCCTGCCGTCGTCAGCGCGCACCGTGCTACTCGCCGGCGACTCACTCCTCCGCCGTGCGGACGGGCGGGTATGCGTCGCGTGGGCCTCACCCCGGTCAAGACCATCTACCTCAAGTGACACTTGAGGTTTCTCCGATGCGGCTCTGCTCGGCGTCCCATGCCCCGTCTGAACGCGCCTACGGGGTGTCGAACGTCCCGACGAGCCTGATCTCCGGTCGAAGTTCGACGCCATGCGCTTCCCTCACCGCATCTCGTACGAGTGTCATCAGGCGGATGATATCGCTCGCGGAGGCGCCGCCGTCGTTCACGATGAAGTTCGCGTGCACGTCGGACACCACCGCGCCACCGATCCTGGTTCCTTTCAGTCGCGTGGCTTCGATCAGACGGCCCGCCGAGTCCCCCGCGGGGTTGACGAACACGCTCCCGGCGCACGGCATCCCGAGGGGCTGCGTCGCCTTCCTTCGCTCCAGCAGGAGATCCATTCCCCGTCTGATGGACACCGGCTCCCCCGGCTCGAGCGACAGCACCGCCTCGACGACGATGCCTCGCTGGTCGAGACCGCTCGTCCGGTACCCCCAGTCGATCTCCTCGCCCCGGAAGCGCTCGAGTCCGCTCCCGGGCACATGCAGCGTCGCCGACTCCACGACATCGCCGATCCACGCGTCCCGGGTCCCGGCGTTCATGACCAAAGCGCCTCCGAGCGTGCCCGGAACCCCGACGCCGAACTCCATCCCGGCAAGACCGCGTGAGAACGCGTCCTGGACCAGGTACGCGAGGGGCGATGCGGCCCCGGCGTGAATCCGCGTGCCGTCGATCCGGTGCGCCTTGAACTCCCGGCCAAGCGTGACGACCGCGCCCCGGAACCCCGCGTCGCTCACGAGGAGGTTCGAGCCCTTGCCGATGATCAGCCGTTCGATACCCTCCTCATCCAGGAAGCGCACCGTCTCGGCAAGTCCGCGATGCGTATGGCAGGTGACGAACAGATCAGCGGGACCGCCGACCCGGTACGTCGTGCGCCGACGCATCGGCTCGTCCCTGACGACCTCGCACCCCGCCGCGAGCAGGTGCCGCTCCACGGTTCCGGTCATCATCGCTCCGGTCCCCCTGCCGCTCCCGCACCCTGCCCGCCGGCCCGCTCGCCGCCACGAAGCGCCCGTATGACCTCGCCGCCGAGCGTCGTCACATCGCCGGCCCCAAGCGTCAGCACCATGTCGCGCTTTCGCACGCGTCTCGCGAGGTACCCGGGGATGTCGACACGATGCGGGAAGTACGCCGCTTGCGAGTGAGGGTCCGCACGCAGCAGCTCGTCGAGCACGGTCTTACCTGACACGCCGGGGATCGGTACCTCACCCGCGCTGTACACATCCATGAGCACGACATGATCCGCGTCGCCGAACGCCGCGCCGAAGTCACGCCCGAACGCGGCCGTGCGGCTGTACCGGTGCGGCTGGAAGACGGCCCAGACACGCCCTTCCGTCACCGTCCGCGCGGCGGCAAGCGTGGCCCGGACCTCGGTCGGGTGGTGCGCGTAATCGTCCACCACGGCGACCCCGTCAACCTGGCCGACGAGGTCGAACCGACGCCTGACGCCACCGAAGCGCCCGAGCGCCGCCGCGGCGGCAGCGACATCGAGCCCGAGCGCCCACATCGCGGCGAGCACCCCGGTGGCGTTCTGCACGTTGTGCTCACCTGGCACCGACGTACACACCGCGGCCGCGGACCCGTCGGGAAAGGTGGCCGTGAACGCGTGGCCACCAGGAACCGGTCGCGCGGCGGTGCAGCGCACGGCGGCCTCCTCCGACCACCCGTACGTCACCACGCGTGCGCTGGGTGACTCCGAGTCGACGAGCGCCATCAACGCATCGTCGTCGGCGCACGCGACGAGTACGCCGCCTGGCTCGATCCTGCCGATGAACTCCCGAAACGTCTCGAGGATCGCTTCGAGCGATCCGTAGTGGTCGAGGTGATCCGCCTCGATGTTGGTGATGACCGCCAGATATGGAGAGAGATGGACGAAGGACCCGTCGCTCTCATCGGCCTCGACGACGTAGTAGCCGCCCGCCCCGCACCGCGCGTTGGTGCCCGCCGCCGTGATCTCGCCGCCGATGAGGAACGTCGGGTCACACCCGATGGCGTCGAGGACGCTCGCCAGCATCGAACTCGTCGTGGTCTTGCCGTGCGTGCCGGCCACCGCGAGCGTCCGATCGTCGCCCGCCAGGTGCGCGAGCATGCGAGCCCTCGGCCATACCGGTATCCCCCGCTCCCGGGCGGCGACCAGTTCCGCGTTGTCGTCGCGGATGGCCGACGAGACGACGACGACCTCGGGCTCGCCGAGATTTCCCGCGCTATGTCCCACTCGGACGTCGACGCCGGCATCCCGCAGCGCCACCGCGTAGCGGGACGACTTGAGGTCGGATCCGGTCACCGTCACACCGCGCTCGTGAAGAACGCGGGCAAGAGCGCTCATTCCGGCGCCGCCGATCCCGATGAAGTGCGCGTATGCGGTGGAGGTCACCGCGTCTCCTCTCCTGCCACGCCCACCGACTCGATCAGCCTCACGAGGCGGTCTGCTGCATCGCGTCGCGCGAACGCCGCCGTCGCGCGTGCCATCCGCTCACGCTCGGAGGGGTCACCGAGCAGTCTCGTGACCGCCCGCTCGATCGCGTCACCGTCGAGCTCCGAGTCCGGCACCACTATCGCCGCTCCCGATTCGGCTAGATCACGGGCGTTGCGCGTCTGATGATCGTCTGTCGCGAACGGATACGGCACGAGAACCGCTGGGCGGCCGATGGCGGTGATCTCGGCGATGGAGGTGGCTCCCGCACGCGACACGATGATGTCGGACGCCGAGATCGCGTCACCCATCGCGTCGATGTAGTCATGCACGACGTACCGGTCACCCGCGCCAGGCACGGCGCTCGAGACGCGCTCGCGCACCGCGGCGGCCTCAATCCTACCCGCCACATGTGCCACCCGCAACGCCGGTACGCTCATGAGCGCGGGTGCGATACGCACGAACGTCTCGTTGATGTGCTGGGATCCTCGGCTGCCGCCGAACACGAGCACAAGCGGGTCACCAGAGGGAACACCGAGCATCGCCCGACCCCGCTCGCGACTGGCTTCGAGCACGGCCACCCGCACCGGGTTGCCGGTGACCTCGCAGCGCTCGGCATGCGCGAGCAGCTCCCGCGCGGACGGATACGTGAGGCCGACCGCCGAGGCCCACCGGGAGAGCACCCGGTTGGCGAGACCCGGCACGGCGTTCTGCTCGTGGAGCATGAGCGGTACGCGCAGGACCCCCGCCGCGACACCCAACGGAAGCGCGACGTAGCCGCCGAACCCGACGACAACGTCGACACGGAGGCGCCGCAGGAGGAGTCCGGCGCGCACCACCGACGCTACCGCGGTGAATGCGGCCGTCAGCAGCGTCCACGGCCGGCCGCGGTCGAACCCGCGAGCACGGATGCCGTGATACGTCAGGCCCGCCTCTGTGGCGAGCCTGGACTCCAGTCCGTCCGGTGTGCCGACGAACGAGACGTCATGCCCGGCGGCGACCAGCCGCTCGGCCACCGTCAATGCCGGATAGATGTGGCCGGCCGTCCCGCCGCCGCTCAACAGAACCCGCACTTCGCGACCTCCCGGTCGTGGATGGCGGACGACCGGCCGCCGCACTCGCGGCGCCGCTCGCCCGTGCTACCGACAGTATGAGCCCGACGCATGCCAGTGTCAGCGTGAGCGACGAGCCGCCCGCGCTCACGAACGGCAGCGGGATGCCCGTGATCGGCATGAGTCCGGTGACGGCCGCCATGTTCATGAGCGCCTGGATCGTGATCATGGCCGTGAGCCCACCCGCCAGCAGCCGGCCGAAGAGGTCCTTGCACTCGAGCGCGACCCTGAAGCCCGCGTACGCGAAGATCGCGAACGCGGCCACGACCGCGATGGATCCGATCCAACCGAGCTCCTCGCCGATCACGGCGAAGATGAAGTCGGTGTGCGCAGCCGGCAGGTAGAAGAACTTCTGGCGCGACATGCCCAGGCCGGCTCCGGTAAGACCGCCCGATCCGAACGCGTACAGCGACTGGATGATCTGGTAGCCCGAGTCGGCGGGGTCGGCCCACGGGTCGAGGAACGCGGTGAGACGCTCCATCCGGTATCCCGCTACGCGAATCAGGCCGTAGGCCGCCGGTATGCCGAGACCGGCGATGAGCGCGAACCAGCGCGCCCGGATGCCGCCGAGCCAGAGCAACGCGGTCACCGCGAAGAGAAGCGACATCGTCGTCCCCATGTCGGGCTGCAGCAGGATGAGCCCGACGACCGGGACGACCGCGATGCCCAGCCGGTGGAGCAGGCCGCGGCCATCAACCTCCTGGCGACGCCACTTCACGAGCGCGATCGCCACCACGAGCAGCGTCCCGAGCTTGGCGTACTCGGATGGCTGGACGTACACGGGGCCGAGGTCGAACGAGCGCGTCGCCCCCCACTTCTCCACGCCCCCGATCTCGACCGCGATCAACCCGAGGAGCGCAACGCCCCAGAGCGCCCACGCGACGTTGTCCGGGCTCGTAAGAGCCGACGATCGACCCGCGCGGCGCGTGAAGTCCCATCGCGAGGCGATCGCGAGGGCGAGCAGACCCGCCAGCGCGAAGGCGACCTGCTTCTTCACGTGATACGCGCTGTCCTCGTACTTCACGTAGTCGACCACCGAAGACGCCGAGTAGATCATCAACAGGCCGCTGAGCACGAGGAAGACGGTAGCGCCGAGAAGGAGGTAGGCGACCGGCGACAGCGGGCGCGGTCGGGCCATCACGAATCGATCCCGCCGAGATCGGCGACGAGCGCCTTGAAAGCGCGGCCGCGCTCCTCGTAGCCGCCGAACTCGTCGAACGACGTGCAGCCGGGCGACAGCAGCACGACGTCCCCGGCTTCGGCGATCGCCGCAGCAGCGTGCACCGCCTCGGCAAGTCCGGCCGCCGTCTCGTACATGAGCGACGTCCGCGCGAGCGCACGCGCGAACTCAGTGGACGCTTCGCCGAAGAGGACCGCCGCGTAGCATCGCTCAGCGGCACGTCGCGCGATCGGACCCAGGTCGACCCCTTTGTTCCTGCCCCCGAGCAGCAGCACGATCCGGCGGTCGGGGAACGCCGTGAGCGCCTTCGTCACCGCGTCGGGATTGGTGGCCTTCGAATCGTTGACCCACTCGACACCGTCAACGACGTCGACCGGCTCCAGCCGATGCTCGATCGGCGCGAAGGTTGTCAGGCCGCGACGGACGGCGGCAACGTCCGCGCCCACCGCGGCGGCGGCAGCAGCAGCGGCGAGGGCGTTGCTGATGTTGTGCGCGCCGCGTAACGCGAGATCGCCGGTGTCCACGAGTTCGACGATCTCCCCGGCCCGCTCGAGAACGAGCGCACCGCGCTCGGTTCGCGCTCCCGCTCCCGCGACCCCCACCCCGCTGACGCTCACCACGTCGACACCGGTCGCGGCTACCATGGCCGCGTACGGCGCCGAGCCGGGATCGTCGACATCGATGACCGCGGTGTCCCCCGGTCCCAGCGAAGCGAAGATGCGCGCCTTGGCACGCATGTACTCCCCGAGCGAACCGTGGTAGTCGATGTGGTCGGGAGTGATGTTGAGCAGCACCGCGACGCGGGGATGGAAGTCGACGACACCGGCCAGCTGGAAACTCGACACCTCGGCGACCGCGATTCCGTCCTCGTCCATCTCCGGGACGATGGCGATGGCGGGTGTCCCGATATTGCCCACCGGTTCCGCGTCGAAGCCGGCCTCACGGAGCAGATGGGTCACGAGGGCGGTGGTCGTCGTCTTCCCGTTGGTGCCGGTCACGGCGACCCATGGCACGTGCGACACCCGGTAGGCGAGCTCGATCTCGGAGATGATCGGGACACTGCTCGCCCGAGCGCTCAGCATCAGCTCCGCGTCGGGCCGGATCCCGGGCGAGGCGATGATCAGGTCGCAGGCGGGAATCTCGGACGAGCCGAGCACCACGGAC
>CAYYLR010000073.1:0-8193 GCA_964472485.1 uncultured Coriobacteriaceae bacterium | reverse complement strand
ATCGACGCCGCGAAGACAAAGCCGTTCGGGTTCATGCCGTTCTACCCGGGTCCGCGTCTCGGCGGGCACTGCATCCCGGTCGACCCGTTCTACCTGTCGTGGAAGGCCCGTGAGTTCGACTTCCGCACCGAGTTCATCGATCTGTCGGGGCGGATCAACGACAACATGCCGTACTACGTGATCACACGCCTCATGGACGCCCTGAACGCGCAGCGCAAGGCCCTTGGCGGCTCACGCGTGCTCATGATCGGTGTCGCGTACAAGCGCGACATCGATGACATGCGCGAGTCGCCCGCCATCCGCGTTGCCGAACTGCTGCTGGAGAAAGGCGCCGAGGTCGTCTATCATGACCCCTTCGTGGAGCGATTCACCGTCGCCGACCGCGCGATCGAGCGCGTGGATCTCGATGCCGAGCAGGTCAGCGCCGCCGACGTCGTCTTGATCGTGACAGCGCACAGCGACATCGACTACGGCATCATCGGCAGACATGGCCGACTGGTGTTCGACACGCGCAACGCGATGGCCGGGCACGGAGGCGAGCACGTCGTCACGCTGTAGCACGCGTGTGGCGCGTCGAGCGGGCGGCGCCGGGTCTCGGTGGCGGCGGTCGCTGGGAGGAGCACAGGAGAGCCGGAGTGGGACGTCACTCATCATCAGCGAGCCGCGGCCGCCGGATCCCGGATCCGGGGCGCCGGTCGTCGCGCTCGCGTTCTCACAGCCTCGTCGAGGAGGCGCCGCGACTGAGGGTCCACCGCGAGCGGCGAAGGCAGGCTGTGCGTCGCGTGCTGATCGGGACGGCGCTTGCGGTGGTGGCCGTCGCCGCGCTCGGCGCGGTCTGGGTGTACTCGACGTTGCACTCGGCCCAGAGGACGATGAACGCCAACTCGGAGATGCAGGGAGAGTTGCGCGAGGCGCTGACGGAGCGCCAGCCGAAGGAGCCGTTCACGGTGCTGCTCCTTGGTAACGACAAGCGTCCCGGCGAGGACTCGGCGCGCGCCGACACGATCGTCCTGGCCAAGATCGATCCGGATGCCGACAAGGTCTGGATGCTCTCCATCCCGCGTGACACGCGTGTGCAGGTTCCCGGCTACGGGACGGAGAAGATCAACGCCGCGACGTTCCACGGCGGTCCGGCGCTCATGGTCGATACGGTCGAGCAGTTCCTCGGCATCCCGGTCAACCACTACATGGACATCGACTTCGACGGTTTCATCCACGTGGTGGACGCGGTCGGCGGGGTCTGGATCGACGTCGACGCGGACATCAACGACCCGAAGGCGTCGAGCCACGGATCGGAGACCGCGACCCGTATCGACAAGGGCTATCAGCGCCTCGACGGTGAGCACGCGCTCACGTTCGTGCGGAGCCGCGATTTCCCCGATGCCGACTTCACACGGATGAAGCACCAGCAGCAGTTCTTTAAGGCGCTGGCGGACCAGACGGCCAGCCTCGGCAACGTGCTCAAGATCCCCGGGATCATCCGTGATGTGGCGCAGTACATGTCGACGGACATGTCGGTCAGCGAGGTCATCGACGTGGCGATGGCGCTCGGGGACATGGGCGGCGACAACGTGTACACCGCCACGGTGGCTGGCGAGTGGCGCTCCCCGTACGTCTGGACGGACGAGGATCTGAAGGCGTTCCTCGTCTCGGCGGTCGTCGAAGGGCGGAGTTTCGATGAGACCGCGACCGCCGACGGGCGGATCGACCCCGCGTCGATCACGGTTACGGTCCGCAACGGCGCCGGGATCGGCGGTTCGGCGGGCACGACGGCACAGATGCTGCGTGACCTGGGATACGCCGTGGGGGAGGTCGGCAACGCGAACCAGTTCGTCTACGAGGAGACGCTCGTCGTGTTCAACGACGGGCAGGCGGTCGCGGCGCAGGTCGCCGGTGATCTGCCGAAGGCGCGCGTCGTCGAGAGCCGGGGGATGTACGCGTTCAACAGCGACATACTCGTAGTCGTCGGCAAGGACTACACGACGTGGGGCACCGCCGAGGGGCAGTAGCTAGCGCGAGGCCCCGCCGACCTGCTCGATGAGGGCCACGACCCTGTCCGCCTGAAGATCGCGACCGAATCGCTCCTCGGCAAGCGAACGCGCCGCGCGCCCCATCGCCGCCGCGCGCTCACGGTCGTCCGCGAGCGACTCGACCGCCGCCGCCAGCGCCGCCCCGTCACCGGCCGGCACGTAGAGTCCCGCACCTGATTCCTCGACGAGTTCGCGCGTCCAGCCCGGCTGGTTCACGATGACCGGCCGCCCGGAGGCGAGCGCGTCGAAGAACTTGTTCGGCGAGTTGGTGGCGAGGATCGGAACGTCACCGAACAGCGTCAGCAGCGCGCCGGCGGTCCGCGTGAGTGCGGGCACCTCGCGTTTCGGGATCGAGCCCACGATGTGGACGTTCGGCAGACCCCGGGTCCGTTCCCGCAGCTCGGGAAGGCTCTTGCCGTCTCCGGCGATCAGGAACGCTATGTCATCGCGGCCCTTGTCGGCGAGTATCCGCGCGGCTTCCGGCACTGACTCGTGCACCGCGTTCGAGGGCCCTATGGCGCCGGCGTAGCCGACGATGAACGCGCCGCCGAGCCCGTAGCGGTCGATGAATCCGGGATCGGGCGGTCCCGGGCGGAACACATCGAGGTCGGAGAAGTTGGGGATCATGTGCACCTTGGAGGGGGCTGCACCGCCAGCGATCACGCCATCGGCCATGCCGGGTGAGACGGGGACGACAGCGCTCGCGCGCCGGTAGGTGTGGCGCTCGAGCTTCGTCGCGAGATGCGCGATGAGCCCGCCTCGCCGGATGGCGCCCATCTGGATCGGCGCCTCCGGCCACAGGTCCTGCACCTCGAATATCAGCGGCACCCGCTTGAACGATGAGACCGCCAGCCCCGGGACAGCGACGGTGATCGGCGTCGATGAGGCGAAGACGACATCGGGGCGGGGTACGCGGAGCGCGACCCACAGCGACCCGAGCATGAAGCCCGCGAAGGCGAGTATCCGGCGCAGGGTGCCCATGTAGTTCGAGTAGTCCGTTCGCACCGAACGGACCTCGATGCCGTCCACGGTCCCCCGGGCGAAGACACGGCGCTTGTATTCGTCCGGCAGCCGCGACGTGCTCGTGACCATCACGACCTCATGACCCTCGCCGACGAGCCGTCGTGCGAACTCGTAGGAGCGCGTGAGGCCGAGCGACGACTCGGGCGTGGCGAAGAACTGGTAGATGTACAGGATTCGCACCGTAGGGTCCTTGCCGGGTCGGGCCTGGTCAGCCCGTCGATAGTCGCTGGACGGTCGAGCTGGTGTCAAGTCGGCTCCTGCGGGGACGTCCTCGCGCGTTCCACGCGAAGCCCGTGTAGCGGTACGGGTCGTCCGGAGCGTGCTACAGTCGATACACGGCCGGGTGCGACACGGACCGGGTGCATGCGCTTCGAGGTCCGGCGGTGCGGACGAGAGGGAGGATATGCGCGGCAGTCGTGATCGAGCACGGCGCTCCACGCCTGGCATGACAGCGACGTTCATCGCGTGGCTCGCGCTCACGTGCCTACTCGGGTCCAGTGCCGTCGTCGCACCGTCGGCGGTGGCCGCTGACGGCGGCGTGGCTGAGCAGGGCGCTCCGTACTGGGTTCTGTTCGGTCCCTGGGCGGCGTTCCCCTCCGCGGCCGCGTCGGGCGGATCCCATGCGCTGGCCGACGGGCCGGGTGCCAGTGCCACGCTCCATTTCGTCGGCACACGCCTCGATATCCTGGCGATGACGGGTCCGAAGTGCGGCATCGCGTCGGTCAGTGTCGATGGCGGCGCGCCCGTCGAGGTCGACCTCTACGCGTCGCGTTCGGCGTTCGCCCAGCAGGTGTTCACCACCGGTGAGCTGCAGTCCGGTCTGCACACCGTCCGCCTCGAGTGGACCGGACGCGCCAACCCCGCCGCCGCGGGAACGTGCGTCGGCATCGACGCTGCGACCGTATCCGGCGAGTTCGTCAGCCCGCTGGTCGATCAGTCCGACGTCCGGATCGTTCGTCGCGGGGCTTGGAGCACATTCGGGGGGAGCGGGCTGTCGGGTGGCAGCCACGTGATGACCGGAGGCGCCGGAGATGAGATCGTCGTCGCGTTCACCGGCACGCGGCTCGACCTGTTCTCGATGGTGGGGCCGAAGTTCGGTATCGCGTCGGTCAGCGTCGACGGCGGCCCGCCGGTGGACGTCGACCACTACCGTCCGTCGACCGCGGTCCGCCAGCGCGTGCATACCGTGAGCGGACTGACCCCGGGCGCCCACGTCGTCCGGATCGTCGCGAGCGGGCGCGCGGCTCCCGCTGCGGCAGGCGCGACGATCGCGCTCGACGCCGTCTCCACCGACGGGGTCGTGACGCAGGCGACCGTCCGGCACGAGGACGCCGATCCGCTGATCGGAAGAGGCGGGACCTGCGCCTCCGTCGCCGCCCCCGGCGCCTCGGGCGGTCGCTACACGCGCATGGGACCGACCTGGGGCGCGGTCGCCATCACCTTCACGGGAGTCGGTCTCGACGTCATCGCGACGACCGGTCCCGATTGCGGGATCGCGTCGGTCGCGCTCGACGGCGGCATGCCGGTCGACGTCGACCTGTACAGCGGCGGCGTCCAGTACCAGCGGCCCGTCTACTCCACAGGGACGCTGCCATACGGCACCCACACGGTCCTTGTCTCGTGGACCGGGCGGAAGAACCCCGCCTCCGTCGGCTTGTTCGTGACGCTCGACGCGGTCATCGCAGCGGGATCGCTCGCGCAGGCCGCGCCACCACCGCCACCACCGCCTCTGCCTACCTTCAGCGCCCCCTGGGCGCGCTACTACGTGATCGACAAGTCGGACTTCAGGCTCTACGTGGTCGAGAATGGGCAGGCGATTATCGCGTATCCGATCGCGCACGGTCGCGTGAACGCTCCGACGCCGAACGCGACGTGGAGGATCGGCGCGAAGTACTACTCATCCGGCGTCTACGGTCCACGCAAGATGCGGCTGTTCCGGCAGTCCCGGGGCACGTTCGTCTACACCGCATACAACATCCACGGCACCGACAACGAGGCCAGCATCGGCACGCGCGCGTCCGCGGGCTGCATCCGGCTCTACAACCGGGACATCCTGGAACTCTTCGACATCACGCCGATCGGCACCATGGTCGTAACCCAGGAGTGACGGCGCCACGGACCGGGTGGTCCGCTACCGGCGCATGCGCGCTCGCGCTCCGGCGACGGCTTCAGCGAGGAACGCCCGCTCTTCCGGGCGCACGCCCCCGAGCGCGCGGAGCGCAGCGGCGTAGAGGACGACGCCGAGGGCGACCTGCGCACCGAGCGACCACATCGCCGTCGGCAGGACCATGCCGAGCGCGTGCACGGCGATCGCCATCGCGAGGCTCGCCGCGGCGACGGGGGCCAACTCCCTCCACGGGACGCGCCAGGCCATGAGGTCGCGGCTTCGCCAGGCGGTGAGCGCGAGCAGCAGTGCGTACGACCCCACGGTCGAGTACGCGGCGGCACCGTAACCGAAGCGGGGCACGAACGCGACGTTGAGCGCGAGGTTGGCTCCGGTCGCGATGAGCGTGTTGGCCATGATGCGCTTGGTCGCCTTGCGGATCGACAGACCAGTCATAGCGAGCTGGTTGAGTCCCACGAGCAGAGCGCCGGCGGTGACGATCGCCAGGACCGGGTAGGCTTCGTGGTACTCGGCCCCGGTCAGTACCGCCAGGAAGTCGCGCGCGACCGCGATGACGCCGAACAGCAGGGGAACGGTGATGAGACCGAAGTAGCGGGTGAACTGCGTCTGCATCCGCTCGGCGGTGAGCTGCCCGTGCTGCTCGAACGTCTGGACCAGCACGGGCACCATCGTCAGGATGAGTGGCAGCGTAACGAGCTGCATGACCTTCTCGCCGAGGTTGTACGCGGTGGCGTAGAGTCCGACCTCGGCGGCGCCGCGTGCGAGTCCGATCACGAAGCGATCGGTCAGACCGAGCGCCCATGAGGCGGCACCCGCGGGGATGAGCGGAGCGCCGTAGGTGAGGATGTCGCGGAGCGTGTCGCGACGAACCCGCGCGGGCGTCGGCGTCCCCTCACGCGCGACCTGCGAGAGCGTCCATGGCGCCATGAGCGCGCCCCCGGCTGCCACGCCCGCGAAGATGCCGAGCGCGCCCCAGCCGAGGCCGACAACGAAGAGCACGGCGAGCGCGTTGGTGACGAGCGTCGTCGCGATAGAGAGGCGCGCGTAGTCGGCCGCGCGGTTCGCCGCCCGGAGGATCTGCATCAACTCGATGAGCAGGTAGTTCATGAAGAAGTACGCGATCGACACCGGCATCAGTCGCAGAACGAGCGGGTCGAGCAGGTTCCGGCCAAGATACGAGACAAGCGCTATCAGCGCGGAGCAGGCCAGCAGACTCGCGAGCGCGGTCCAGACGATCGTGGAGACGAACTCGGAGAGCCGCCCCGCCTTCCGGCTCGGCCAGTAGAGTCTGATGGCGGAGACGCCTATCCACTCCGACGCGACGCCCGCTCCGAGCACGAGGAACGAGTTCACGAGGTGGAACGCGCCGTAGTCCGCGGGCGCGATCGCGCGCGTGAACAGCGGGACGGTGATGAGCGAGACGAGGGCCGGCACGAAGCGAACGGGGAGGTAGCGGGCCGCGTCGGTACCCGCGAGCCGGAGCGCTCGCTTCAGCACATCAGTGCCGGTCGCTTCGGCGGATCCGGGCTCAGTCACGCGTCCTCCGATCGCGGAACGGTATCGGGATGCCGACGCACGCTCGGCGCGGTGTCCGGCGATGCTATGCTACCAGGTGGCCCGTCCGGCGCCCGTAGGCGCCCCGATCGCATCAGGTGAACGGTGACCGCTCCCAAGGTCTGCATCATCCAATACAACGCGTCGCGCTACCTCACACGGGTCGACCGCAGCGCCCGCGCGCTCGTCGAAGCCGGATGCGAGGTCGTGCTCGTGGCGATCAAGGACGACGACACGCCCGCCCGCGAGGAACGCAACGGCTACGTCGTCAAGCGCGTGCCGCTCGCTTCCCGCCGCCTCCCGCGGAAGTACGGGCTGCGGGTCCTGCGCTTCGCCGAGGCGATCTGGCGCACCTTCATCGCCGCGTGGCGCGAGAACGCCGACGTCTACAACCCGCGTGACGCCGAACCGCTGCTGGTCGCGCACGCCGCGGCCGCGCTCAGGCGGGCGCTCGTCGTCTACGACAGCGACGAGCTCAACCTCGACCAGAACGCCCCATGGGCTCGCAAGCGCTGGTGGCGTTTCGCGATGAAGCGCTTCGAAGGCTTCTTCGCGCGCCGCTCAGCGGCGGTCATCACCTCCGACGGAGGCCGCGCGGATATCCTCGCGGAGCGCTACGGGATCCCGCGCCCGGCCGTCGTACGCAACGTGCCCGACGATCTGCCCGAGCTCGACCCGGACCTCGGCTTCCGCGCGCGGGCGCTCGGTGACGGAACGTACCTGCTCCTCTACCAGGGCGTCTACGATCCCAATCGCGGATTGCCCGAGCTCATCGACGCGATGGACGAACTGCCCGAGTGCCGTCTCGCGTTCGTGGGGTACGGGCAACTCGAAGACGAGCTGAAGGCGCGGGTTGCCGAGCGCGGTTCCGGAGACCGGATCACGTTCTTCGACGCGGTGCCGTTCGACGTGATGATGCGTTACACGGCCGCGGCCGACATCGGCGTCTTCCCGCTCGTGGGGTCGTGCTTGAGTTACGTCTACGCCGCGCCGAACAAGCTGTTCGAGTTCATGATGGCGGGACTGCCGGTCGTCGTGAGCGACCTGCCCGAGATGCGCGCGGTCGTGGAGGCCGAGCGCGCGGGGGTGCTCATCGCAGACCCGGCCGACCCGCGCTCGATCGTCGCTGCCGTACGGGCGCTCATCGACGGCGAGGAACCCCTCGCCGAGATCGGCGCTCGCGGCCGGGCGGCTGCGCGCGCCAGGCACCACTGGGGCGTCGACCGGCCGGTGCTGCTGGACGTGTACCGGTCGATCGGCGTGCTGCCGTGAGCCGCGCTCACCCGGCAGACGCGAACGGGCTCACCCGCGACATCGCCGTGGGCGCCGCGATCATCGCCCTCCTCGTGGCGGGAGTCGTGTTCGGGGGTGCGGCCGGCTGGGTGTTCATCGCCGCGGCGTGCGCGCTCGCGGCCGTCTCGCCGTTCGGCGGGCTCGTCGCCGCCGCCGTCACCGTGTGGA
>CAYYLR010000072.1:0-8270 GCA_964472485.1 uncultured Coriobacteriaceae bacterium | reverse complement strand
TCCTCATCAAGAGCGGCGAGGCGCTCGAGACGGCGTACAAGATCAAGGCCATCGTGTTCGACAAGACCGGGACGCTCACACACGGAGCGCCGGTCGTGACCGATGTCGAGCTCGCCGAAGGACATGACCCGGACCGCGTGCTGATGCTGGCCGCCTCACTCGAGCGCGGCAGCGAGCACCCGCTCGCCGAGGCCGTGCTGGCGCACGCGCGGGAGCGCGCTATCGCGCTCGCCGATGTCGTCGGCTTCACCGCGATCCCCGGCCACGGGGTCGAGGGGATCGTAGACGGCGCGCGCGTCGTGTTCGGCAATCGCGCGCTGCTGGCCCGCGAGGGCATCGACGTGCGTCCGTTCGAAGCGCGGATCGCCGCACTCGAGCGCGACGGCAAGACGGTCATGCTCGTCGGCGTCGACGGTCAGAAACTCGCGGGCATGGTCGCGGTGGCCGACACCCTCAAGCCGGCCTCGGTGGAGGCGGTCGCACGTCTGGGCGACATCGGTGTCGAGGTCTACATGATCACGGGCGACAATCGCCGGACCGCCGAGGCGATCGCCGAGCAGGCCGGCATCCCGGCCGCGCGCGTGCTCGCTGAGGTGCTGCCGGAGCGCAAGGCCGCTGAGGTCGAGCTTCTGCGCGAACGCGGGTTCGTCGTCGCGATGGTCGGTGACGGCATCAACGACACCCCGGCGCTCGCCGCCGCCGACGTCGGCATCGCCATGGGAGCGGGAACCGATATCGCGATGGAGACCGGCGGCATCGTGCTGATCAAGAACGACCCGCGTGACGTGGTGACCGCGATCGAGTTGTCGCGCGCCACGATCCGCAAGATCCGGCAGAACTTCGTGTGGGCGCTCGGCTACAACTCACTCGGCATCCCGGTCGCCGCGCTCGGCCTGCTCCGCCCCGAGCTCGCCGGCGCCGCCATGGCCCTCTCCAGTGTGAGCGTCGTGACGAGCTCCCTCCTGCTCAGGCGATTCCGTCCGAGTCTCATGAAAGGATGATCGGCATGAACGCACACACCATCCGCGCCAGAGCGGTCGCCGCCGTGCTGTCGCTGAGCGGGATCCTCGCTCTTGCGGGCTGCGCCGCCCCGTCCGCGGATCACCCGACCGATGGGGTCTGGGGATACGTGGCGGCCGCCAGCGACGCCCAGCTCGAGGTGCGCGGTCCCGCGTCGGCCACCGAGGTCGTCGTCGACCGCGTCCTGACGCCGGGCGATGCCTGGCTGGTCGTGCATCTCGACGACGATGGCGCTCCCGGGATGCGCGTCGGACTCGCACCGGTCCCGCGCGGTGAATCGACGGACGTCGCGGTCGAGCTCGACGGCGTGACCACCGAGAAGCTCATCATCGCGGTGCATGCCGACCGCGGCGCGCCCGGCGAGTTCGACTTCTCCATGGACGATCCGGCGGGCAGCGCCGACCGGCCCTACTTCGTCGACCGTGCCGAACTCGCGGCGGTCGTCGACGTCGAGTGACCGACCGGCGTTACCGCGCGACCTTCAAGCGGAACACCACCGGGTTGGCCGGGTCGGGACAGCAGACCAGCGCCTCGCCGGCCTCTTCCCAGGGGAACGACCCGCCGAACCGCAGCGGCTGGAGGAACGGCGCGATCGCCGCATACGCCCAGCCGCAGATTCCGTGGGGCACGAGGGCCGAGTCAACGACCCACGTGTCGCCCTCCTGATGCCCGACGCTGCACGCCCCGGTACCCTGTATCTCGATGATCTCGATCGTGACACGCGTCCCTTCCGGCGGGACGGGAACGCTCACGACGAGCCGCCGCTCGATACGGCGACCGACTCCTCATACGGCTGCACGACGACGAAACCTGCACCGTCGAAGCGCATCTGGAACGTCTCGCCGCTCGCGCGCCCGATGAGCGTCTTCAAGTTGACGTCGGCCTTCACCGAGGTCTGCAGGTTGTCCGACCATGCCACCGTCGCGTTCGGATCCGTGAACAGCGGCTGTCCGGGCGCGACGCCCAAGACGAGCGGGCGACCGTGCGTCGTGATCGCCACATATCCCGTGCCTGACAGCTTGAGCGAGAAGAGGCCCCCCGCCATCATGCTCGCGCCTCCCGTGAAGACGATGTCCCACGCGAGCGACTCCGAGTACGCCAGGCAGTCGCTGCCATTCACGAAGATGGACTCGTTGTCGAGGTAGAGGATGGAGATCTGCTTGCCCTGGTCAGCGCAGTACAGGATTCCCGAGCCGGTCACCTTCGTGGTACCCGCGCGCTCTCCGGTCGCGGCTGCCTTGAAGAACTTCCCGGCGCCGCCGTAGCCCGCCCGCTCGAACGACAGGTCGCCGTAGTAGGCGACCATCGCCCCGAGCTTCGTGAACACCGAGCCTCCATCGAGACGGATCTCGAGCGTCCTCTTGCTCTCGATCTGCCATGTGCCGCCCGTGTCTTGCTGCGCATGTGCGGCCACGAACTCCCCGAGGCGGGTCGCCACGCCCGCGCCTACGCTGTCCGCCATCTCGAAACCTCCGCTCGTCTCGCCCGACCGTCCGGCACGCGCCCGGTACCGTGTATCGACGGTATGATTCCCGAGCAGCCTGCCGCGCAACACCGAGGGGTACGAACATGGTCGATGCCGGAGAGGGAGGCAGTATGCGCATCGCGATCGCTGGTGGCAACGGATTCGTCGGTCGTGCGCTGACACGAGAGCTGATCGCCGCGGGACACACGGTCTCCTGGCTCTCCCACCGCCCGGGCCGCGGCCCCACGCTCGGCTTCCCTGAGGTGACCGAGTACGCATTCACGTACGACGATCCCTACGCCGGCTGGACGAATGAGGTCGGCCGGGTCGACGCGGTCGTCAACCTTTCCGGACACCCGATAGCCTCGCGCTGGAACGCCCAGGTCAAGCACCTGCTGCGGACGAGCCGCATCGACACGAACCGGGCCATCGCGGCTGTCCTGGCCGAGGCGGCCCGCGTCACGCCGGACCACGCTCGCACGTTCGTGAGCGCCTCGGGCATCGGCATCTACGGCGACCGTGGTGACACCGTGCTCGTCGAGGATGCATCGGCCGGTGAGGACTGGCTGTCCCAGCTCGCTGTCGGGTGGGAGGCCGCAACCGCCGAGGCCGCGGAAGCGGGCGTGCGCATGGTGTGCGTGCGCACCGGCATCTCCGTCGGCTCCGAGGGCGTGCTTCCGCGGATGCTCATGCCGATGCGCCTATTCGTCGGCGGCCCGATCGGCAACGGCGGACAGTACGTCTCGTGGATCCACATCGACGACCTCGCCGCAGTCTATCGGCATGTCATCGAGACCCCGGACATCCGCGGACCGGTCAACGCGTGCGCACCGGAACAGCTCACGATGACGGGGTTCGCTCGCGCACTCGGCGCGGCGGTCCACCGGCCGTCCTGGCTGCCCGTCCCGCCGTTCGCGCTCAGCATCGTGCTCGGTGAGGTCGCCCCCTACACACTGTTCAGCCAGCGCGCCAGTTGCGACAAGCTGCTCGCCAGCGGCTACTCGTTCCGCTTCCCGAAGGCCGAAGACGCGTTCGCCGACGCGGTCGCGGCACTGAAGCGGGGTCAGACCGACTGATCGCCCCGCTCGTAGAGCAGCCACAGCGCCTGCGTGCCGAGCTCGGCGCCGTCCTCGTCCTGGAGCCGCGAGTAGAGCCGCTCGGCAAGCTCGAGTCCCGGCAGTCGCAGTCGGAGCGCCGAAGCCTCGTCGAGGGCGATGCGCAGGTCCTTCACGAAGTGCTTGACGAAGAAGCCGGGCGCGAAGTCCCCGCCGAGGATCCGCGGACCATACGCGCCCCACGACCAGGAGTTGGCGCCGCCGCCGGAGAGCGCCGCATGGACGCGCTCAAGATCGAGTCCGGCCGCCTTCGCGTACTGCAACGCCTCGATGAGGCCGAGCATCGTGCCCGCGATGCCGATCTGGTTCGCCATCTTCGCGTGCTGACCGGCACCGGCCGGACCCATATGCGTGAACGTCGTGCCCATCACCTCGAAGAGGGGCAGCGCCCGCTCGAAGGCGGCCTCCTCTCCACCCGCCATGATCGTGAGGGTGGCGTTGCGCGCACCGACATCACCGCCCGAGACCGGCGCGTCGAGCGCGGCCAGTCCCCGCTCCCGGGCTGCCCGCGCGATCCGGACCGCGAGCGTCGGCTTCGAGGTCGTCATGTCGATGAGCAGCGCCCCCTCAGTGGCGAGGTCCACGATGCCGTCAGGCGCCAGGTAGATCGACTCCACGTCGGCGGGATAGCCCACCATCGTGATGACGATGTCGGCCGCGGCCGCCGCCTCGCCCGGCGAACCGGACCAGCGGGCGCCATGCGCCAGGAGCGGCTCCGCCTTGTCTTTGGAGCGGTTGAACACCACGAGCGGGTGACCGGCGGCGAGCAGATGGCCAGCCATGGCGGCTCCCATGACACCCGTACCGATGAATGCGACGCTCTGACGTTCGGACATGCAGGACCTCCCGGTCGGCCGCGCTGAACGCCCGCAGTATAGCCCAGTCAGGTTTCGCGTCGGCTCGGGCGCTCGAGTGTCACGCGATTGTACGCGACCCGGAACCCCGCGCGCTCCTGGTTGCGCATCGAGGCGCTCCCGGGCGCCGCTTCGATGATCGCGAGATCGCATCCGGCCGCGCCCGCGTGGCGGAGCCGCTCGGCGAGGATCGCGCTCTGGACCCCGCGGCGGCGCAAGGCCGGTACTGTCGAGTCTCCGTTGAGCAGGGCGGTGCGGTCGCGGATGACGAGCATGCCCGTGCCGGCTGGCGTGCCGTCCACGTAGCCCGTGAAGTGCGACCCGTCGGCCCGCATCGCGATCGAACGAGCGAGCGCACGATCCGCGTCCGAGACCACCTCGTTCCGGAAGCCGCGCGCCTCGAGTTCCGCCCAGGCCTCGAGCGCGGTACGGTCCTCCGCTCTCCCGACGGTCACGCCCTCGGCGAGCAGGGGGGCGCCCGAAGCGGGCAGTGGTTGGTGGAGCACCATCTCGAAGCCGGTCGCGCGGAAGCCCCGCTCAGCGAGCAGCGGCAGAAGCGACTCATCCGCCAGGGGGCATACGTCCAGACGCGCCGGCGACGAGCGCCGCTCGAAGAACTCGACGATCGCGTCGACGTCGGCGCCGTCCACGGCGCCGTCCATGCCGATGCCGAACGCGCCGTTGACCACGTTGCCGTGCGACAGCCACAGCGCGATCCCGCCACCGGCTCGCAGCGTCACGGCCTCCGGATAGACCCCGGTCTCACGCGCCGAGACCGCGAAGACGGCGAGGTCCTCGACGACCGCTGACTCGATGCGCTCCGCGAGCGCCGCGTCGGCCAGCGGGTACGCGATACTCATGATGCGTCCTCCTCGTACCGGAGCGTGTCGTCAGTGCGGTGCAGCACGATGCGCGCGCCGACCAGGAACAGTGTGAGGGTGGCAAGCGCCGCGGTGCGACCCCATCCGAGCCCGTCCGCGACGAGCGCCCACACCAACGGCCCGAGCACGGTGGCGAACCTGCCGACCGCGGCGTACAGCCCGAACAGCCTACCGAGCGACGCTGGTGGGGCGAGCCGCGTCATGAACACGCGATCCGACGCCCACGCCGCGCCGACCCCCGCCCCGCCTCCGACCGCGACGAACCACCCGAGCGCCGGCAGTCCGAGCGCGGAGGCGGCAACCGCGGACAGCAAGCCGGCGAGCTGCGCGTAGAGCGCGGTCAGCAGCACCTTCCTGGGGCCGAAGCGGTCGACCGCCTTGCCGGCGAGCGCCGCGCCGACAGCGGCGCATGCGATGCCGAGGATCGCGAGACGGTCGGTCTGGACGTCCGAGAAGCCAAGCTCCAGCTTCGCGTAGACCGCGTTGAAGAGGAACACAGTGTTGATGGCGTCGGTGTAGAGGAACCGGCCGACGAGGAACCGCACGACCCCGGGCTGGGCCGCGGCGTCACGCCAGACGCGGATCATCGCCCCCGGAGCGCGAGAGAGGCCTGGCGGCCGCCCGGGCTGCCGCAGCCTCGGACGCTCCCGGATGAAGAAGAACGCGGGTAGCGCGAACACCAGCAACGCCGTCGCCAGTCCCCGAAAGACCGCCGCGTGCCCTCCGAGCGGCAGCAGCCATGCGCCGAGGGCCAGCGCGAGCGCAGAGCCGCCGTAGCCCACCGCGACACCGGCGCCAGAGACGCGACCGCGCGTGACCGGTGTGCTCACATCCGCGAGCAGCGCGTCGTACACTGACGCCCCGACATGGAAGCCGATCATGCCGATCGCGTAGAAGACGAGTGACGGAACGATCCCCCAGGTCGCGAGGAGCGCGGTGGCCCCGACGCAAACGAGCGTCGCACCGGTGAGATACGGGACGCGCCGCCCGCCGTGATCGGTGAGCATCCCGACCCACGGCGCGACGACGATCACGGTGAGCATAGCGACGATCGTGGCTGCGCTCAGGTGCCAGTCGGCGCCTCCGCGCTCCTCGATCAGCCAGAGCCCGAAGTACCGGCTGCCGACACCGAGCGCGAAGGTGGTGTTAGCGAGGTCGTAGAGAACCCACGCAACGACGCTCCCGCGTCGCGGCGTCCACGGCGAACCGCGCCCGGTCTCGCGCACCACACCTCCCTCGTCGCGAGGAGTGTACCGCAGCACACGCCGCGTGCCCCAGGACGGGGCATGCGAAGGCCCCGGCAGAAGACCGGGGCCGTGTGTGCACAGAAGTGTCCCGAGAGACCTCGCCAGCGAGATCCGCTACTCCCTAGCTTCCCATTTCACACCATTGGAGTTGCGTGCATCCGGCCTGCTTGCGCTGAACCTTCCGCTGCACACCCCGCCGGCAGCTACTGGTACGCTACCTTTCGCGGTTCGCCCGCTCAACCTCTCGGGACAAGACATACTCTAAGCCATGCCTCACAACCCCGCAAGAGCGAATTCCGGAAATGTCGAATCTCGCGCTGAACGGTCACCAATAGCTGTTGCGCGGTATCAAGAGCGCGATGAACGGCAATCACCGAGGACCAGCGGTCGTCTGGCCACGCCCCGGGGCGTTCGCACCCCTTCGCCGTGCGCGAACAGATCTCATGCAGGCCTACCCGAGCTGGCGCTTGAGCACCTCGTTGACGATCGCCGGGTTCGCCTGACCGCGCATCTCTCGCATGACCTGGCCCACGAAGAAGCCGATGAGCCCCGCCTTCCCCGCACGGTAGCTCGCAACCTCGCCGGGGTTGGCGGCAAGGACCGCGGCGGCCACCGCTTCGATCGCCCCTTCGTCAGAGACCTGCTTCATGCCCCGCGCCTCGACGATCGCCACCGGCGACTCGCCGCTTTCGGCCACGGCGGCGAAGACCTCCTTGGCCTGCTTGCCCGAGATGGCCCCTCCATCAACGAGCGTCACGAGCTCGGCGAGCATCGAGGCGGTCACGGGCGCCGCATCGATCTCAAGACCGCGCGCGTTCAGGAGCGCCGAGAGGTCGCCGAGCATCCAGTTGGCGACAGACTTCGCGCGCTCCGGACCCGCGTCGGCCACCGCCCGCTCGAAGTACGCCGCCAAGCCGGCGTCAGCCGAAAGCGTCGCCGCGTCGTGCTTCGGGAGACCGAACTCGGCGCTGAAGCGGTCACGCCGCGCGTCAGGCAGCTCGGGCAGGCGCTCGACCAGCCCCGCGATCCACGCTGGGTCGAAGCTGAACGGCACCATGTCGGGTTCCGGGAAGTAGCGGTAGTCGTGCGCCTCCTCCTTCGTGCGCAGCCCGCTCGTGCGGCGGGCGGTGGCGTCCCAGTGACGCGTCTCCTGGATGACCTCGTCGCCGGCGTCGAGGGTCTCGACGTGCCTGACGATCTCGTAGGCGATCGCGTCGTGGAGCGCCTTGAACGAGTTCATGTTCTTGACCTCGCTCTTGGTACCAAGCTCCGACGATCCCCGCGGACGGACCGAGACGTTCGCGTCCACCCGCATCGAACCCTCTTCCATGGTGCAGTCCGAGACGCCGAGAGCGAGCCAGATCGCGCGTAGCTTCTGCGCGAAACGGCGCGCCTCCTCAGGTGTGCGGATGTCCGGCTCCGTGACAAGCTCCATGAGCGGCGTGCCCGCCCGGTTGAAGTCCACGAGCGAGTGCGTCGCGCCGGCAATCCGTCCCTCGCTGCCGCCGACGTGCACCATCTTCCCGGTGTCCTCTTCAAGGTGGATGCGGGTGATCCCTATCGACGTGCGATAACCGCCGCCATCGGCCACGCCCCGGGGGCCGACGGACGGCACCGCGCCGCCGAGGTCGACGCGCTCCGCGACGCCGGGCCCGTCGATCTCGACCTCGAGCACGCCGTCCGAGCAG